>JAABQW010000219.1 GCA_011391275.1 Betaproteobacteria bacterium | reverse complement strand
GGCGCACCACGGACCCATGAATGAGCCGATGCACATGGCACGGTCGGTCGCGACGCTGTCCCTGCCGCTCGACGACCTGCACGCCGTGGGCAGGCACTTCGGCGCGACCCTGAACGACATCTCCGTCACAATCGTGGACGAGGGCCTGCACCGCTACCTGCGCCAGACCGGTCGCGCCTTCCCGCATCGCCTCGTCGCGATGTGCCCCATGTCGCTCCGCGACGAGGGCGACACCGGGACCGGCACAAAGGCGTCGGCGATGTTCGTGCACCTCGGCGACCCGGCGGTACCCGTCGTGGATCGTATCGGCCAGGTCGTATCCGCGATGGGCACGGCGAAGGACGAGCTGCGTGCAATGTCGAAGGACGCGGCGACGACGTACGCCGTGGCGGCGCTCGGCATGGCTGAGCTCTTGCAGACACCGCTGGTCGACCGCGTGGCACGGCCGCTGGCGAACCTGGTGATCTCGAACGTACCGGGCGGGCGCGAACGGATGTACCTGAACGGTGCACCGCTCGTCGGCACCTTCCCGGTTTCGGCGATCGCCGCTTCCATCGGCTTCAATGCAACCCTCACGTCCTACCACGATCGCATGGACTTCGGGTTCGTCGGCAACGGCGCGTCGATGTACGACCTGCCGTCGCTCGCGCGGCACGTCGAGGATGCCTATGAGGACCTGCAGACTGCGGCCAGCCGAAGGCGCACGGGCGGCAAGGCCGCCAAGCGCAAGCGAGGTGTGCCACGGGAGCGCAAGCCGCGATGACGATGGAACGCATGGGCGGCGGCGACGCGCTGATGCTCTATCTCGATCGCGCCGAAGCCTACAACCACACGATCAAGCTGCAGGTCATCGACCCGACGGGCGATCCCGTGGGCTGGTCGTGGAAGCGCTTCAAGGCCGCATGGGCCTCGCGCGTCGGACTCGTGCCTCGACTGCGGCAGCGCTACCTGCGCGTGCCTTTCGGGATCAATCACCCGGTCTGGGTGGACGATCCGGATTTCGACCTCGACTACCACCTGCGCCGGATCGGCTGTCCCGCCCCGGGCTCGATGGTCGAACTCTGCGAGGTCATCTGCGAGCTTTACGCGCAGCCACTCGACCACACCCGCCCGCTGTGGCAGGTCTGGGTGATCGAGGGACTCGAGGGCGGGCGCGTGGCCGTGCTCCTCCTGATCCACCACGCACTGACCGACGGCATCGGCATCATCCGCATGCTGAACAACTTCTGGGGCACGCGACCCGAGGCGGTCGAGCACCCGGAGCCCGTGGCGTGGAATCCTGCGACGCTGCCGTCCAGGTGGCGCCTGTTACTCGACGGCCTGAAGGACCTGCCGGGCGTAGTGTCCGCCAACCTCCCCGGCGCCGTGCGTGGCGCACGCGCCGGACGGCGCATCGTGGCGCAGTGGCGCAGCGAAGGACGCACCCTGCCGCCGTCGGTCGGAGATTCGCGCTACGTCGCGCCGTACGCCGGCCGTCTCTCGCCGCGCCGAACTTTCGCGGCACGCTCGTTCCCGCTCGCGCGGATCCGGGACCTTTCGAAGTCGCTTGGTGTGACGATCAATGACGTCTTCCTCGCCGCACTCGCAGGCGCGATCCGGACCCTCGTTCGCGAAGACACGGGCGCCTTTCCGGGCTCGCCGATGATTGCGACGGTGCCGTTCGCGCTCGTCCCTCTCGCCGAGCGTACGCGCGACGGCAACTTCTCAACCACGCAACATACCCTGCTGCACGTCGACGTCGCCCACCCGGTCGAGCGGCTGCAGGCCTGCAAGCAGTCATCCGACACGATGAAGGCTTACTTCGAGGCGACGCGGGAGGCCAGCATCACTGCGGTCCTCAACCTCCTGCCTCCACTCGTACCGAAGGCCGTCGACCGCATCAACGAGATGAGGGGTGGCGGCCTGCTGCCGTTCTGGAACGTGGTGGCCTCCAACGTGCCGGGGCCAAGGGCCCCGTTGCGGCTCGGCCAGCTCAAGCTCGCGCAGTGGTTTTCGATCGGCCAGCTCGCCCACGGTGCGGCGCTGAACGTCACCGTGTGGAGCTATGTGGACCAGTTCAACCTGTCCGTCCTCGCCGACCCGACCGTGCTCGATGATGCCTGGCGGGTAGTGGACCATTTCGAAGCCAGCCTCGTCGAACTCGAGGCCGCCGCCGTGCGGGAGTCATGACCATGTATCACTATGCAGATGCCATCGAAACACTCGCCGATCGGCTCGGCGACGACATCGTGCTGACCCACGACGGAGTCCACCGCTCCTGGCGCGAGTTCGACGACCGGGCGGCGCGGCTCGCGCAGGCGCTCGCCGACGCCGGCCT
>JAABQW010000218.1 GCA_011391275.1 Betaproteobacteria bacterium | reverse complement strand
CTCGACGTGCGCAACGTCATGTGGCTCCTCGCCTCGATGGCGTTCGTCGTGGCGCCGCACCTCCTGCGCCAGCCGGAGTGGGTGGGCGCCTTCTTCGCGGCGGTCGTGGGATGGCGCGCGTGGATCGCCTGGCGCGCGGCACGCAACCCGCCGCGCTGGCTCGTGCTCGCGCTCACCGTGGCGGCGGTCGCGGCGACCCTGTTCGTCTACCGCCGCCTGACGGGCCGCGAAGCCGGCACCACGCTCCTGGTCCTCATGGCGGGCATGAAGCTCCTGGAGATGAAGACCTCGCGCGAGGTGGTGCTCTCCATCCATCTCGGCTTCGTCCTCGTCATGACGAACTTCCTCTTCTCGCAGTCCATCCCGCTGGGCATCTACATGCTCGCCTGCGTGTGGCTCTTCGTCGCCACGCTGGTCGGCTACCACCGCGGGGTCGGGCGCACGCCGACGGTGCGCGAGCGGCTCGTGCCGGCGGGCATCCTGCTCGTGCAGGCGGTGCCCCTGATGCTGGTGTTCTTCCTCCTCTTCCCGCGCATCCAGGGGCCGCTCTGGGCGATCCCGCAGGACTCGCGCGCCGGCCAGACGGGGCTCTCGGACACGATGACCCCCGGCAGCATCGCGCAGGTGATCCAGTCGGAAGCCGTCGCCTTCCGCGTGCAGTTCGAGGGCAGCATCCCGCCCTACAGCCTGCTCTACTGGCGCGGGCCGGTGCTGTGGCGCTTCGACGGAAGGACATGGAGGATCCCGGACGCCAACGCGCCGGGCACGCTCGAGTACACGCGCGCCGAGCGCCCGGTGAGCTACGCGGTGACAGTCGAGCCGCACAACAAGCACTGGCTCTTCGCCCTCGACGTGCCCGCGGCGTTGCCGCCGATGTCGCACGTGCGCCAGGACCTGCAGATCCTGTCCGTGCGGCCGGTCACGACGCGCATCCGCTACGAGATGACCTCCTATCTCGACTACCGCTACGAGCAGGGCCTCAACCGCGGCTATCGCAGGCTCGCGCTCTCGTTCAACGAGAACCGCAACCCGCGCACGGTGGCGCTGGGGCGCCAGTGGGCCGCCGAGTCCTCCAGCCCCGCGGAGATCGTGAACCGGGGACTCAGGCTGCTCAACGCGCAGTTCACCTACACGCTGGAGCCGCCGCTCCTCACCTCCGACGACCCGTACGACGAGTTCCTCTTCGAGGTGAAGCGCGGGTTCTGCGAGCACTACGCCGGGAGCTTCGCGCTGCTGATGCGCGCCGCCGGCATCCCCGCGCGCGTCGTGACCGGCTACCAGGGCGGCGAGGTGAACCCCATCTCCCTCGAACTCATCGTGCGCCAGGCCGACGCGCACGCCTGGGTCGAGGTCTGGATGGACGACCGCGGGTGGGTGCGCGTCGACCCGACCGCCGTCGTGATGCCTTCGCGCATCGACAACGGCATCAACGCGGCGCTCGGGCCGATCGGCGTGATCCCGTCCCTCATCGCCGCCGACCGCTTCGGCATCCTCGCGAAGGTGAGCTTCGCCTGGGACGCGCTCAACAGCCAGTGGAACCAGTGGGTACTGGGCTACAACGTCGACCGCCAGCGGCAGTTCCTCTCGAAGCTCGGCCTGGAGCTCAACGACTGGAAGAAGCTCGCGCTGTGGCTCTTCGCCGCCACGATCGCCGTCGGCGGGCTCGTGGGCCTGGGGCTGGTGCTTCGCGACCTGCCATCGCGCCGCGAGCCGTCCGTCGTCGCGTGGGACCGCTTCTGCAGGAAGCTCGCCGCCGCCGGCCTGGCGCGGCTGCCCTGGGAAGGGCCGATGGACTACCTCGCGCGCATCGAGGCAGCGCGCCCCGCGGTGGCCCCTGAGGCACGCGAGATCACCCGCCGGTACGTCGAGGCACGCTACGGCGACGGGCTGCCGAAGGAAGAGATTCGGGAGCTGCTCGCGAGGGTGCGAAGGTTCCGGGTGGCGTGAGCCAGTCGAGTGAGGCGGACAGGGGGCAGGTTGGGTTGGGATATTTCCCGTTCCTGGCCGAGTGAGAGTGCGCAGGGCGTCAATTTCGGGAAGCCGATCGACTCATGAGAGGACGTGCCTTCAGCGCCCCCGTGAGTCGGCCAGGAACGGGAAAGTATCCCAACCCAACCTGCCCTCCGGTGGCGCTTCGATCGCCAGACCGGCGCGACGATCCAATTGGCTAACCTGCGGCATCGCACATTCGGCGCCGCCAGACTCTCGACACCCTCTCCCTTTCCCCGACATCGTCCCGCGTCGCGCCGTCGCCGCATCGAGGGCATTGGCCGGCTCCGCATCGAACGCGTTGGCCGACTCCACATCGAATGCGTTGGCCGACGCTGAGATCG
>JAABQW010000217.1 GCA_011391275.1 Betaproteobacteria bacterium | reverse complement strand
CGACCCGGATGCCGCGGGGCTCGCCGGGTGGGTGGGCCTGCTGCAGTCGGGCTACACGCGCGGGCAGGTGCTGCGCGGGTTCTCGGACAGCGTGGAGTACGAAGCCGCGATGGCTAACGAGGTGTTCGTGACGATGATGTACGCGGGAATGCTGCGCCGCACGCCCGAGCCCACGGGCTTCAGCGGTTGGGTGGGCTTCCTCGACGCGGCCACCTTCACGCGCGAGCAGGTGATCAACGGGTTCTTCCTTTCCACCGAGTACCACGGCAGGTTCATGCCGTAAGTCCTCGGCTCCCATATCCCCTTTACCTGTGGGGGAATCGGGCAGAGAATCGACGTCACCCCGGAGCAAGGGAGAGTTCCGGGCGGCCGAGGCAGACGACTGCAATTCCCGGAGGGTTTCCATGTTCCTTTCCTGCGCCCTTGCCCCGCTCACCTCGACACCGGGATCGGTGAGCCCCGTCGTTGAGTTGCGCATCCTCCTTGCGGCGATCCTTTCGATCCTGTCGATCGCCGTCGCGGCACAGGTGCCCCCGAAGATCCACACGCAGGGCTACCTCACGACCAGCGCGGGAACACCGGTCGATGGGCCGGTCGTCATCGTGTTCCGCCTGTACGACGCCGAAACCGGCGGCAACCTGCTGTGGTCGGAACCCCACGCGCTCACCGCCACGAACGGCGCCTACAGCGCGGTGCTGGGAGAATTCCAGGCGCTCGACTTCGGGTTCACCGGCCCGCTCTACCTGGGGCTCGTCGTCGGCGGCGGTGCGGAACTGGCGCCGCGCCGGCCCTTGTCCCCGGTGCCCTACGCCCTGAATGCCCGGAGCGCGCTCGCGGTCGCGCCCGGCGCGGTGACGGCAACGTCGCTGGGCATCGCGTGCGCAGGCGGGCAGGTGCTCGCCTACGACTCGGCCAGCGGGTGGGGATGCGGCTCGCGTTCCTGCGGCAAGGGCACGACCGCCTGCGGCGCCACCTGCACCAACCCGCGGCTCGATGCCTCCCACTGCGGCACGTGCGGCAACGCCTGCTTGCCGGGGCAATCGTGCGTCGCGGGAACCTGCAATTGAACGGAGCTGCCTCGCCATGCCTTCCGCTCTGACACGCCTGATCCGCCGGATCGCCTTCCTCCTCGTCGTCCTCGCCGGCGCCACAGCCCATGCGGCGGTGCCGGAGACGCTCCAGTACCAGGGATACCTCACCACGAGCGAGGGCGTGCCCGTCAACGCGTCGATCGGGATGACGTTCCGCCTCTACACCTCTGCCGGCGCTGCCGTGCCGGTGTGGACGGAGGCGCAACCGGTCGTCGTCAGCAACGGCGTGTACAGCGTGTTGCTGGGAACGTACGCGAACCTCCCCGCGGCGTTCGACGTTCCCTACTACCTGGGCGTGACCGTCAGCGGCGGTCCCGAGCTGGCTCCCCGGCAACCGCTCGCGAGCGCCCCTTACGCATTGACGGCGCGGCGCGCCCTTCAGGTGGAGCCGGGCGCCGTCACCGCGGAAAGCCTCGGAATCACCTGTGCGACGGGACAGGTGCTCAAGTACACCGAGGGATCCGGATGGGCGTGCGGCTCGCTCGATTGCGGGCCGGGGACCACGCTCTGCGGAGGGACGTGCATCGACGTGCAGGGCGATCGCGCCAACTGCGGCGCCTGCGGCGCGGCGTGCACGGCGGGAAGGGTCTGCTCCGGCGGCACCTGCCAGCTTTCGTGCCAGACGGGCCTCACGAACTGCGTCGGTGTCTGCGTGAACACGCAGTCCGACGTCGCCAACTGCGGCGCCTGCGGCATGGTGTGCCCGTCCGGCCGGATCTGCTCCAACGGCACGTGCCAGTTGACGTGCCAGACGGGCCTCACGAACTGCAGCGGCGTATGCACGAACCTCCTGGCCGACACGAGCAGTTGCGGAGCGTGCGGAAGCGTTTGTCCCGCTGGCACGGGGTGCCGAAATGGGACCTGCCAGTAGCGTCCTCGCGATCCTGATGGTCGCCGCGTTGCCTGCCTGGGCGCAGGGGACGACCTACCTCCTCGTGGCTTCCGAGGTTTCCTCCGGGGTCGGCGACATGGCCTCGGCCGGGTACCGGCTGTCCTCGACGGTGGGCGGCTCGGTGGGGCCGGGCGCCTCGTCCTCGCCGGCGTACGCGGCCAACGCGGGGTTCCAGCCGATCATCCAGGTGGCGCAGGTCGACGCGGTGCCGGATGCGTTCGCGTTCGCCGCCGCGACGGCCGTGGCGCCCGGCAGCGTGCAGACCTCGAACACGATCGCGATCGCCGGGACGAACGCGCCGGCGGCGGTGACGGTGACGGGGGGCTCGTACTCCGTGGACTGCACCGGGACG
>JAABQW010000216.1 GCA_011391275.1 Betaproteobacteria bacterium | reverse complement strand
CTTGGTGGGATGGAACGGCGTCAGGTTCTCGAACAGCACCTTGTTGCGCGAGGATTCCGGCGAATCGAAATTGATCTCGCCGACCTTGAGCAGCGCGAAGTACCGCTCGCCGTCCTTGGGCGGGCGGATGAGCCCCGAGATCGTGTCGCCGGTGCGCAGGTTGAAGCGGCGGATCTGCGACGGGCTGATGTAGATGTCGTCCGGGCCCGCGAGGTAGGAGCCCTCGGGCGAGCGCAGGAAGCCGAAGCCGTCCTGCAGGATCTCGAGCACGCCGTCGCCGTAGATGTCCTCGCCGTTCCTCGCGTGGGCCTTGAGGATCGCGAAGATGATGTCCTGCTTGCGCGAGCGGGCGAGGTTCTCCATGCCCATCTGCGCGGCGATCTTCAGCAGCTGCGGGATCGGCTTGTGCTTGAGCTCGCTCAGGTTCATCGAGCGGCGGCTGGCCTCGAGCTCCGCCGGGCTGATGACGTCGAGGTCCTCGCCCTCCATGACGTCGTCCGGCGGCAGTTCGTCCTGCCGCGGGCCGCGGTTGCCGTCGGGCTGGCCGCCGCCGCCACGACCGCGCTTGTTGGGCCGGCTGCGACCCGGGCTGCCGAGGTAGCCCCTCACAGCTTGCCGTCCAGGAACGCCACCACGTCCGACTTGCGGACGCCGCCGATCTTCTGGCCCTCGGCCTGGCCGTTCTTGAAGAGGATCAGGGTCGGGATGCCGCGCACGTTGAAGCGCATCGGCGTCTTCGGGTTGTCATCGACGTTCATCTTGGCGATCACGACGCGGCCTTCGTAGTCGGCGGCGATCTCGTCGAGGATGGGCGCGATCATCTTGCACGGGCCGCACCACTCGGCCCAGAAGTCGAGGAGCACCGGCTTGTCGGACTTGAGTACGTCCTGCTCGAAGCTCGAGTCGGTGACGTGGACGATGGACTGGCTCACCAGAGACTACCTCCGCTGGCGTGTTGAGCTGGTTGGTTCAGGCTTGGAATCGGGGAAAGGCCGGGATCAGGCGGCGATGACGGGTGACGGCGCGATGCGCGTGAGGCAAACTATTGCAGAAGCTGCTATACGAATCGTTCTGGGGTCCCGGTGCGCCGGACGTTGATGCCAGGTCGTTCGGACCCGGCAGGCCGGCTTCACTCGATGGCGGGAGCGGTCAAAAACCGCTAGTTGCCATGTATTTGACCCCGCTTTTCCTTAATTTGCAAGACCACAACTCAAGATTCCAACTGATGGCCGATGCACACCTGACCGACGTCTCGTTTACGAACCTCCACCTGCCCGAGTCGCTTGCACGCGGGATTGCCGACGCCGGCTTCGAGCGTTGCACGCCGATCCAGGCCCAGACCCTGCCGAGGGCACTGGCCGGATTCGACGTGGCCGGGCAGGCCCAGACCGGCACCGGCAAGACCGCCGCGTTCCTGGTCGCGCTGTACTCCCGCATCCTCCGCAGCGAGGTCCCCGCCACGCGCAAGATCAACGCGCCGCTCGCGCTGATCATCGCGCCCACGCGCGAGCTCGCCGTGCAGATCCACCACGACGCGGAGATCCTCGGCCAGTACACGGGAATGAAGCTCGGCCTCGCCTTCGGCGGCGTGGACTACGAGAAGCAGCGCCGCGATCTCGAGGAGGGCGTGGACATCCTGATCGGCACGCCGGGCCGGCTGATCGACTTCTACAAGCAGCGCGTGTTCGACCTCGCCTCGGTGCAGGTGCTGGTGCTCGACGAGGCGGACCGGATGTTCGACCTCGGCTTCATCACCGACATCCGCTACATCATGCGGCGCCTGCCCGCACCCGACCAGCGGCTGAACCTGCTGTTCTCGGCGACGCTCGCCCAGCGCGTGCTCGAGCTCGCCTTCGAGCACATGAACGACCCCGAGCTCGTGCGCATCGAGCCCGACAAGATGACCGTCGACCGCGTCACGCAGATCGTCTACTTCCCGTCCATGGAGGAGAAGCCGCGGCTGCTCGTCGGCCTGCTGCGCTCCATGGACCCGCACCGAACGATGGTCTTCGTCAACACGCGACGCGGCGCCGAGGAGCTCGAGGGCCTGCTGCGGGCCAACGGCTTCAACGCCGAGGGCATATCCGGCGACGTGCCGCAGAAGAAGCGCCTGCGCATGATCCGCGACTTCCACAGCGGCGAGCTCGCGATCCTGATCGGCACCGACGTCGCCTCGCGCGGCCTGCACATCCCGGACGTGCGCTACGTCTTCAACTACGACATGCCGCAGGACCCCGAGGACTACGTCCATCGCATCGGACGCACGGCCCGCGCCGGCGCCGAGGGCGACGCCATCAGCCTCGGCTGCGAGGACTACGTGCAGTCGCTACCGGACATCGAGGCCTACATCGGCCGCAGCATC
>JAABQW010000215.1 GCA_011391275.1 Betaproteobacteria bacterium | reverse complement strand
CCTGAGCGAGCACGTGGCCCTTCATGGCGTCGCGGGCCTGGGCGCCGGTGAAGGCCCCATCCACCGCGAGCCGCGCCACGTCCAGCGCGAAGACCGTGAAGACATAGTGATGCGGGATCTCGTCGTTCCACGGCGGGCACGGGCCGTCGTAGCCGAAATAGTTGCCCGACATGTCCTTGTCGGAGGCGAACCATCCCGTGTAGTCGTTCACGCCCTGGCGCGCGCCGTGGGCGGCCGCCGGGCCGGGCTTGCCGCGCGGCGTGACGCTGGAGGCGAATTCCCCCGCCGCGACCGAGGCCACCGACGGCGGCAGGTCCACGAGCACCCAGTGGAAGAAGTCCACGCGCGGCAGCGTTGCCGGCACGGTGCGACCCTCCTGGTTCACGTCGTCGCCCTTGCTGGGCACGTCGGGGTCGTGGCAGACGATCGCGAAGGACTTCGTGCCCGCGGGCGTCCCGGACCACGAGAGCTGCGGATTGCGGTTCTGCGAGAGCGTGGCGTGCGTCTTCGCGTCCATCGCGCAGAACGCGAATTCCGCGGGGATCGGCGCCCCGTCCCGGAAGCTGCTGCTGGTGATCTGCATGGGCCCTCCGTCAGTTCAGGATCTTGAGCAGTTCCACTTCGAAGAGGAGTGTCGCACCCGGCGGAATTGCGCCGCCTGCGCCACGGTCACCGTAGCCCATCGAGGCGGGGATGATGAGCGTGCGCTTGCCGCCTTCCTTCATGCCCACCACGCCCTCGTCCCAGCCCTTGATGACCTTGCCCGCGCCGAGGACGAAGCCGAAGGGGACCTTGCGGTCGAGCGAGGAATCGAACTTCTTCCCCTTCTGCCCGGGTGCGGCCGGGTCGTAGAGCCAGCCGGTGTAGTGCACGGAAACGGCCTTGCCCTTCTCGGCGAGCTTGCCTTCGCCGGCCGTGGTGTCCTTCTTCACGAGTTCCGTCACCACCGCGGGGGCGGGGGCGGCGGTCGGCGCGCCCGTCTGCGTGCAGGCGGCGGCGGCGACGGAGAGGATGGCGATGGCAGCGGCGACAGCGAGGTTCTTCAATTCGGTTCCTTTCGACGGATTCTCGGGACTGCTCGGGGTATTGGATAGGGGACTAACGGCCACGGGCCACGCCTTCGCGCCGGGGGTCCGCGCCGGCTTCCCACCCGGACGCGGTGCGGCGGATGCCGGCCAGCCCGCTGGTCATGTCGATGGCGCGCACGTCGTGGCCCATCGCCTTCAGAGCGGCGGACACGCCCGTGAGTTCCGTGCCCGCCTCGATTTCCGTGGGCCCGCCGCGGCTGCCGAAGTTGGGCAGCGCGATGGCCGACTGCATGTCCATCTTCCAGTCGAGCGTGGCCACGAGGGCCTTGGCGACGTAGTTGATGATGAGGCTGCCGCCGGGGCTGCCCATCACCTGCTCGAGGCGCCCGCCCTTCGCGTCGTACACGAGGAACGGCGCCATGGAACTGCGCGGGCGCTTGCCCGGGGCCACGGCGTTGGCCACCGCGCGGCCATCCTCGGCCGGCTGGAAGTTGAAGTCGGTGAGCTCGTTGTTGAGCAGGAATCCGCGCACCATCTGCTTCGAGCCGAAGAAGCCCTCGATGGTGGTGGTCATCGAGACGGCGTTGCCCTGCGCGTCGACGACGGCGATGTGGCTGGTGCCCGCAATCTCGTCGACCGGGTCGTCGGCAAACGCGACCTTGAGGCCGGGGGGCGTGCCGGGCTGCGCCTTGCCCATCGACTTCTCGGCGGCGATGAGCTTCGCGCGCTGCGCGAGGTAACCCTTGTCAACGAGCCCCTGCACCGGAACGTCCACGAAGCGGTCGTCGCCCACGTAGCGGTTGCGGTCGGCGAAGGCGAGCCGGCCGGCCTCGGCAAGAAGGTGCACGGCCTGCGCGGAGTTGGGCCGCACCGTCGCGAGGTCGCGCCCCTCGAGCACACCCAGGATCTGCAGCACCGCGATGCCGCCGGATGACGACGGCGGCATGCCGCAGAGCTTCCACTGGCGGTAGGCGCCGCAGAGCGGTTCCACGTCCCGGACGCGGTAGCCCCCGAGGTCCGCGAGCGTCATCGAGCCGGGGTTCGCATGCCCGCGCACCGTGGCGACGATGTCCGCCGCGACATCGCCGGCGTAGAACGCGTCCGCGCCCTTCGCGGCCAGCAGGCGCAGCGTCTTCGCGTATTCCGGGTTCCTGAGGAGCGTTCCCGCCGGCTTGGCCTGCCCGTCGGCACCGAAGAAGTAGGCGCGCGCGGCCGCGTTCCCGGCCAGCGTCTTGTCCTTGGACACGAGCGTGTGCAGCCGGTGGGACATCGGGAAGCCCTTCTCCGCGATCTCGATGGCCGGCTGGAAGAGCGCGGCCCAGGGAAGCCTGCCGTGCCGCGCGTGCG
>JAABQW010000214.1 GCA_011391275.1 Betaproteobacteria bacterium | reverse complement strand
AGAAGGGCAGGGGATGAGGGAGAGAAGCGCTCCCTTCTCCCTTGGGAGAAGGGCAGGGGATGAGGGCCGCGGGAAGCAGCGGAAGGGGCGGCCACCTCGAGCCGCGGATATGCCGAATACTCCTCTTGCCTGCCGGCGGCGGTTGGACGACTATGCGCGCTTGCGCACCCCGGGCGGGGAAGCCCGGGTACCCGAACAAACGAGAACGAGGCATGCCATGAGCAAAGCCATCCGCCCCCTCCGCCACGCATTCGCCGTGGCCGCCTGCGCCGCCGTCATGGGCGCCCTGCCGATCGACGCATTCGCCTACGCCGGCTCTCCGGCTTCGCTCGCGGGCCGCACCAACAAGAGCGGTGGCGCGGGTTGCGCCGCGTGCCACGGCGCCGCAGCCGATTCCGGCATCGCCGTGACGATCACGGGCTCCGCGGCCCTCGAGGCCGGGCAAACCGGGACGTACACGGTGACGGCCACCCGCAGCGGTACGACCAACGGCACCCGGATGGGGGTGGCCATTGCGGCTAGCGACTCGCCCACGCCGCTCGCCGTGACCGGCGGGATGCCCGAGAGCCTCGAGGCGGGCAGCGGCGAGGTGATCCACAACGCGAACGTCGGGGCGCTGCGCGCGACGACCAGCAATACCGCGAACTACCAGTTCAACTACACCATGCCCGCCGCCGCGGCCGTCGGCTCGACCCATACGCTCTACGCGGTGTCGGCGCTGGGCTTCCTCGGCTGGAACCACGCGCCCAACTTCACGGTCACCACGCGCCCGCTCGCGACGACTTCCGCCACGGCCTCCCTCCCCACCACGAGCAGCGTGAACCTCTCGTGGACCGGAGGCGGGCCCAACTACCGCGTCGTGTACAAGATGGGCGCCGTGGCACCCGCGACGGAAACCGACGGCACGACCGTCGACCTCAGCGCGGTCACGTCCACGATGGTGATCGGGCTCGTGGCCTCGACACAGTATTCGTTCAGGGTCTACTCGCGCACCATCTCCGGCAACGTGTTCTCGTCGAGCGGTGCGACGGCCACCGCGACCACAGCCGCCGTCGTCGCGGCCACGCGCCACGTGAACGCCTCCACCGGCGTGAACGCCGGGACCTGCGACTCCGCGGGAAGCCCGTGCAGGACGATCACCTACGCGATGTCGCAGGCGGTGGCCGGCAACCCGGGCGACATCATCAGCGTCGCGCCGGGCACCTACAACGTGGCGCTCGGCGAGGTCTTCCCGATCGCGTTCAAGGCGGGCATCCGGCTCCTCTCCACGGGCGGCCCGGGCGCGACCGTCATCGACGGCACGGGCGACACGGTGCAGCAGGGCCTAATCAAGAGCGAGAACAACACCTCCCCGCAGGCGAGCATCGCCGGCTTCACGCTGCGCTTCGGTCTGCACTACTCGCAGCCCGGCTACTACGCCACGGGCGGCGCGCTGCAGATCCTCTACTCCTCGGGCACCTTCACCGTGGCCGGCAACGTCTTCGACCGCAACGAGGCGCGCGGCAACTTCGCGGACGGCACGCTGGGGCAGTCGGGGCAGGGCGGCTGGGGCGGGGCGATCTACACCTTCTCGTCGGCCGCGAGCGTCGCCAACAACATCTTCTACGGCAACCTCGCGCGCGGCGGCAACGGACAGTCGCATCCCGGCACGCCCGTCACCAACAACGAGACCGGGGGCCCGGCTTCCGGCGGCGCCATCATGGCGAGCGACCAGACGGCCATCGTCAACAACACCTTCTACGGCAACACCGCGATGGGCGGCAACGGCGGCGCGGCCTCCAACGGGTCCGGCGCGGGCGGCAGCGGCAACGGCGGCGCGGTGGTGTCCTTCGGCGCGGTGGTAAGGAACAACATCTTCGCCAACAACCTGGCCATCTCCGGCACCGGCGGCACGCCCGAAGTGTCCTCCGCCGGGGCGTTGTTCTCGAGCAGCCCGGCCAACGTCACGTTCAACCTGTTCAACGCCAACTCCGTGGGCGGCGGCGCCAGCACCGGGGACGTGACGGGCTCCTCGTCGGTCGGCGGCAGCCCGCAGTTCCACGACCCGGTCGCTGTCAACCTGCGCCTCGGGCTCGCCTCGCCGGCGAAGGCGGCGGGCACCGCGACCGGCGCGCCGGCCACCGACTTCGACGGCACGACGCGCCCGAACCCGCCGTCCATCGGCGCCTTCGAGGCTTCCGCCGGACCGGGGGATTCCGACAACGACGGCATTCCCGACGCCGTGGAGATCGCCGAGGGGCGCAACCCGCTCGCGAAGGACAACGACCTCTTCTCGCCGGGAGCGGGCAGCGCGCGCCTGTTCGTGATGCAGCAGTACCGGGACTTCCTCGGGCGCGAAGGCGACGTGGCCGGCACCCAGGGCTGGACGGATCTCGTCG
>JAABQW010000213.1 GCA_011391275.1 Betaproteobacteria bacterium | reverse complement strand
TGAGCGACAGGCCGCACTCGAAGCCCGCCTTCACTTCCTTCACGTCGTCCTTGAAGCGCTTGAGCGAGTCGAGCTCGCCCGTGTGCAGGACGACGCCGTCGCGGATGAGCCGGACCTGGGAGCCGCGCTTGATGACCCCCTCGGTCACCATGCAGCCGGCGACCGTGCCCACCTTGGAGATCCGGAAGACGTTGCGCACCTCGACCATGCCGAGGACCGATTCCTTGCGCTCCGGGGCGAGCATGCCGTTGACCGCCGCCTTCAGCTCGTCGACCGCGTCGTAGATGATGTTGTAGTAGCGGATGTCCACGCCCGAATGCTCGGCGAGCTTCCTCGCCGCGGCGTCCGCCCGGGCGTTGAAACCGATCACCACCGCCTTGGAGGCGAGCGCCAGGTTCACGTCCGACTCGGTGATGCCGCCGACGCCGGTGTGGATGATGTTCACCTTCACCTCGTCGGTGGAGAGCTTCGTGAGCGCGTGCGCGAGGCCCTCGTAGGAGCCCTGCACGTCAGCCTTGATGATGAGGGCGAGCGTCTTGGCCGCCCCCCCATCCGTCATCTGCTCCATGGCGCTTTCCAGCTTGGCCGCCTGCTGCTTGGCGAGCTTCACGTCGCGGAACTTGCCCTGGCGGAACAGCGCGATCTCGCGCGCCTTGCGCTCGTCGTTGAGCACCAGCATGTCGTCGCCGGCGCGGGGCACTTCCTGCAGCCCCTGGATCTCGACCGGGATGGAAGGGCCCGCCTCGTTGACCGGCTTGCCGTCCTCGTCGGTCATCGCCCGCACGCGGCCGAAGACCGCGCCGGCGAGCACGTTGTCGCCCTTGCGCAGCGTCCCTGACCTCACCAGCACGGTGGCCACCGGGCCGCGGCCCTTGTCGAGGCGCGCCTCGATGACGGTGCCCTTGGCGGGCGCGTTCACCACCGCGCGCAGCTCGAGCACCTCGGCCTGCAGCTGGATCGCCTCCAGCAGCTGGTCGATGCCCTGCCCCGACTTGGCGGAGACCTCGAGGAACTGCGTCTCGCCGCCGAATTCCTCCGGCACGACGCCCTGCGCCAGGAGCTCCTGCTTGATTCGCTGCGGGTTCGCCTCGGGCTTGTCGATCTTGTTCACCGCCACGATGACGGGGACCTTGGCCGCCTTCGCGTGGTTGATCGCCTCGATGGTCTGCGGCATGACGCCGTCGTCGGCCGCGACGACCAGGATCACCAGGTCCGTGATCAGGCTGCCGCGGGCGCGCATGGCCGTGAAGGCCTCGTGGCCCGGGGTGTCGAGAAAGGTGATGACGCCGCGTGCGGTCTTCACGTGGTAGGCGCCGATGTGCTGGGTGATTCCGCCGGCCTCGCCCACCGCGACCCGCGCCTTGCGGATGGAGTCGAGGAGCGAGGTCTTGCCGTGGTCGACGTGGCCCATCACGGTGACCACCGGCGGGCGCGTCTCGCGCAGGTGCTCGGTCTCGCCGGCCGCCGATTCCGTGAGGAACGCCTCGGGATCGTCGAGCTTCGCGAGCTTGGCGACGTGGCCCATTTCCTGGACGACGATCATCGCCGTCTCCTGGTCGATGACCTGGTTGATCGTGACCATCGTGCCCATCTTCATCATCGTCTTGATGACCTCCGCGGCCTTGACCGCCATCTTGTGGGCGAGGTCGCCGACCGAGATCGTCTCGGGGACGAGCACCTCGATCACCTTCGGCTCCGTCGGTGCGCTGTAGCCCGACTCGGCGGAGTCGTCGCGGTGGCGCGAGCCGCGCGCGCCCGCGCGCCAGCCGCCGCGTCCGGCACCGGTGTCGCCACGGGTCTTCATCCCGCGGCGCCGGGCCATCTCGTCGGCCCACGAGGAAGCGGGCTTGGCCGGCCTCTTCACGGGCTTTTTCTCTTCGGGCTTCACCGCCGGACGGTGGAGGGTTCCCTCGCTCGCGCCGGCAGCGGCCTTCGCCGCAGGCTGGCCGGGGGCTTCCCCGGGCGCCTCCGCTTTCACCTCGACCAGGACGGGTGCCTCGGCCTCAGTCGCCGGCTCCTCGCCCTTCTTGCGGATGACGCGCTTCTTCTTCGGTGCCTCGCCCTCGACGGTCGCCGCGGCTTCCGGCGCAGCCGCAGCGACCGCCGCGGCTGCGGCGGCGGCGGCGGCGGCCTCGGCCTCCGCCTCTTCCTTCTTGGTCTTTGCCTTCTTCGTCTTCGACTGGGCGTCGGCGGCCTGGCGCGCGGCGAGCTCCGCCTGGCGGCGGGCCTCCTCCTCGCGCTTCCTGGCCTCCCCGGAGTCGATGATCGGAACCGGTGCCGCGACGGGCTTCTCGACCTCGACCACCTCGGCGGGCTTGTCGACCTTCACGAAGGTGCGCTTCTTGCGCACCTCCACCTGGATGGTGCGCGCCTTGCCGGTCGCGTC
>JAABQW010000212.1 GCA_011391275.1 Betaproteobacteria bacterium | reverse complement strand
ACTGGAGGGTCGAGCCCGACCTGAACCAACTCGTGGGCGTGGGGAGAACGGTGAGGATCGAGCCGAAGGCGATGGCCGCCCTGTGTTGCCTCGCGCGGCATACGGAACGGGTGGTGACCCGCGAAATGCTCCTGGCGGCGGTCTGGCCAGGCGTCGTCGTGAGCGAGGACGCACTCACGCAGGTCATCGTCAAGCTGCGCAAGGCGCTCGGCGACTCGCCCGACCATCCGGCCTATATCCAGACGGTTTCGAAAAAGGGATACCGGCTTGTCGCCCCCGTGGTCCAGCCGGCCGGGAGCTCGTCGGCAGAGGCCGAATCGACTCCGCGCCCGCCGACCATGGGCGGCGGATGGCGCAGGCCCGGCATGGCCGTCGCTGCAGTCGCGCTGTCGCTCGCGGCAGCGACGGTGCTGTGGATCACGAGGGGAGGCGCGCAGGAGGTCCCTCCGGTCGCGGCGACCGGCACGGGCGCGTACGCAAGCCGGCTTGCGTTCCCCACGATCGCCATTCAGCCCTTCGAAGCGATCGGAAGCGATCCGCGCGAGTTGCCGCTGGCCCGGGGAATCACGGCGGACGTCGGGAACGACTTGTCCAGGGTTTCCGGCCTGTGGGTCGTGCGCATGCCACCTGACGCCGGGGCGCGGAAGGGCGAGGCGCCGAATGCTTTCATGCCCATCCGCTACCTCGTGAGCGGGACCGTCCAGCGCCTCGGCGATCGAGTACGTCTGCACGTTCAGCTCACGGACGCGGAGACGGGCAGGCAGCCCTGGTCGGAAAGCTTCGACCGAGCGTCGGATGCCCTCTTCCAGATCCAGGACGAGATCGGCCAGAGCATCCTGCGATCGCTGCCGGTCAAGGTGAGCGAGGCGGAAAGGCGGCGCGTGGCCCAGCGCTACACGCGCAGCCTGGATGCGTACGAGACGTTCCAGCGGGGGCAACTCGCTCTGCACGTTCGCGGGAAAGCAGAGAACGTATCGGCACGCGAACTGTTTCGGCGAGCGATCACCCTGGACGCGACGTTCGCCCGGGCCTATGCGGGACTCGCTATGACTTATGCGGCCGACTATCGCAACCAGTGGGCCGGCGATGGCGAGGCGGCGCTCGATCGCGCCTTCGAGCTGGCCAGGGCCGCGAACGAGATCGATCCGGGCATCCCCGAAACGCACTGGGTGGTTGCCTTCGTCCACGTTCATCGACATCAGCACGGGCAGGCATTGCGAAGCATCGAGGAGGCCCTGCGCCTGTCGCCCTCATTCGCCGATGGCTACGCCACGAAGGGGGGCATCTATACATCGACCGGACGCGCGGCGGAGGCCGTGCCGCTTTTGCGAATCGCGATGCGCCTGCTCCCCGAGTCGGGTTATCTGTACTTCATGCTGCTCGGAAGGGCCTACCTGTTCCTTGGCGATCTGGAGCAGGCGCAGGTGAACCTCGCGCATGCGCTTTCGCGAAACCCCGAGTTCCTGGACGCCCGCGTCTATTTGGCTGCCGCCCTGGTCGAGGCGGGTGACAAGTCCGCGGCAGAGTGGGAAGCGGAGGAGATCCGGACCTTGAAGCCGGGCTTCAGCGCCCGCGGCTGGCTCGAGACCAATCCCACGGCGGATGTCGGGATAAAGGCGAGACTCGTTGCCGCACTGGGCGAACTGGGCTTCTGACCCGCCGAGCCACGCTGGTCAACGCACCACCGCGCCCGTCTCCCGCGCGCGCCGCTCGATCATTTCCCGCGCGTCGCGCGGCAGCTGCGCGGTGGGGATCGTGCTGTAGACGTCCTTGCCCCAGACGAGGATCCACAGGTCGTCGAAGCGCCACAACCCGAGGAGGGACGGCCAGGCGAGGGCGCTCTCGCCGAGGCTGCTCTTCTGGCCGATGAAGTCCTCGGTAAGGGTCCAGGTGCTCAGGGGCGGGTGGAGCGCGGCGAGACCCTGCAGGGCGCGCAGCCAGTGGATGAAGAAGTGCGCCGCGCCGAGGACGGCGAACACGCCCACCGCGATCATCAGCGCGATCTCGAGCCAGCGGTACGGCCCCTGGGTGGCCAGCACGAGGAGGCCCCCGCCGATGGCGAGCTCCAGCGCGTAGCGGTACCCCAGGCGCCTCTGCCAGAAGCGCCAGGCGGAGGCGAGGCAGTGCTCCTTCGTGTAGCGGACGGTGAAGACGATGGGCTGCGCCCCGCCCTTCCCGCCGGCTGCTTCCTCGACCATGCGCGGGCACCTAGTCCGTGACGGCGCCCCTGGAGGCGGTCCCCACCAGCTTCGCGTACTTCGCGAGCACCCCGCGCGTGTAGCGCGGCGCCGGCTGCTTCCACGCGGCGCGCCGCTTCGCGATCTCGGCCTCCGGCACGTTCAGCTGGATGAGGAGCTTGTGCGCGTCGATGGTGACCGAGTCGCCTTCCTGCACGAG
>JAABQW010000211.1 GCA_011391275.1 Betaproteobacteria bacterium | reverse complement strand
GATTCGTCGATCCGCTTCGCGATCGCGGCCGGCGGCTTGCCGCCCCCGCCGCCCTTGAGGCTGCGCCAGTAGAAGTCGTGGTTCCAGATCTGGCCGGCGTTGTTGAAGAGCGCCTGCTTGTCGGCCTTGCCGGCCGTGCCCATCACGATCTTCTCCAGCGGCAGGCCCTCGAACTCCGTGCCCACGACCAGCTTGTTCAGGTTGTCCACGTAGAACTTGTGGTGCTTGCCATGGTGGATGCCCACGGTCTGGGCCCCGATGACGGGCGCCAACGCGCTCTCGGCGTAGGGCAGCTTCATGTGGGCGAGGGGTGCCGCGCCGAGCACGATCGAAGGCGCGCCGACGGAAGCGAGCGCGGCGCCGGCGGCGGCGGCCTGCATGAAGTCACGACGGGTGATGCCGGAATCGAAGTTCGATGACATGGAGGGTTCCCTTGGGAAAGGCGGCTCTGGCGGCCGCAATCGCTCCAGTATAGGCGGCCCGTCCGCGCTCGCCATGGGACCATCGCACCCCGGAAAGACCCTACCGCGTGCCGGTGATCTCCGCGAAGAATGCCTTGCTGGAGGGCCCGCGCCCGAGGAACTTCTTCACCATGTCGGCCGGCTCCACCTGCCCGCCCTGCGCGAGGATCGTGTCGCGGTAGAGGTGCCCCACCTTCGGATCGAGCATGTCCTTCGAGAACCGCGAGAGCATGTCGAGCGCGAGCACCTGCGACCACATGTAGCCGTAGTAGCCGGCAGCGTAGTGGGAGGCGATGTGGCTGAAGGCCGCGGGGAACATCGTCCCCTCGACGTGGCCCAGGGGCGTGTCCGACTCGAGCCTGCTCCAGACCTCCATGGAAGGCTTCGGATCCAGCGAAAGCGACATGTCGAACGCCGCGTACAGCCACTGGCGCGCGTACTTGATGCCCTGGCCGTACTGGCGAGCGGCCTCGAGCCGTGCGATTTCGTCCGGGGTGAGCCGCGGGCACTCGGGGCACACCCTGGCGAGGAGTGCCAGCGGCTGCTCGCGGCGGCCCCACTCCTCGAACATCTGCGACGGGGCCTCGACGAAATCGCCCGGCGTGCTCGTCCCGGCATGGGTGACGTAGTCGGTGCGCGAAAGCACGCCGTGCAGGACGTGGCCGAACTCGTGCAGCAGCGTCTCCATCTCCTCCTGGTCCAGACCCACGCGGTTGAAGTTGGTGACGAGCACCGACAGCGGCGTGCGCCGGGCGCGCAGGCTCACGCCGCGCACCGGGAAGGCCGCCGCGTGGTTGTACTTGCCCTCGCGCGGGAAGAGGTCGAGATAGAAGCCGGAGAGGAAGGCGCCCGTCTTCGCGTCGGTCACGTCGAAGTAGCGCACGTCCTCGTGCCAGGCGGTGACCTTGCGCTCGGCGAACCTGACCCCGTAGAGGGCCTGCGAGAGTTCCAGCGCGAAGGCGACGGCCTTGTCGGTGGGGAAGTACTTGCGCAGCCGCTCCTGGTCGACCGAGTAGCGGGCGCTGCGCACGCGCTCCTGGTAGTACTGGACGTCCCAGCGGCGAAGGGCGGTCCCGGCGAGCGGCTTGCCCGTCTCACGGGCCTTCTCCGCGCGCAACTCCTCGATCTCCTTCTTTTCCAACCCGGTCACCGCGGCCTTCACGTCGGCGAGGAACTTCGTGACCGTTTCGGGCTTCTCCACCATCTTCCGGCGCAGCGAGTAGTGCGCGAAGCTCGGCAGGCCGTAGAGCGAGGCGAGCTCCTTCCTCAGGAGGAAGATCTCGTCCATGCGCTTCAGGTTCTCCGCGCCGCCCTCGTTCTGCTTGGCGATCCAGTAGCGGCGGCGGGCCTCCTCGTTCCTCGCGTTGGTGAGGAACGGGAAGTACGCGGGGTAGTCCAGGCGCAGGACGTAGTTGCCCTGCTCGTCCTTCTTCTGCGCCTTCAGGTACGCCTCGGGCATGCCCTCCATCTCGGCGGGCGTCATCACCACCTTCGTGGGATCGTCGCGCACGCTCTTGTCGAAGGCCTGGCGAAGCTCCTCGAGGCGGTCGAATATTTCCTTCGCGCGCTTCCTCCTGTCCGGCGGCAGGGCCACGCCCGAGTCCTCGAAGCCCTCGATGAGATCCTTCCGGAGCTTCGCCTGGCGGGCGTTGGCGGGCTTCGTCGCCTTCGCGCGGGCGAAAAGGCTCTCGCTCTGGAAGAGCTCGGTGGAGAGCGTCGTGTACTTCGTGAGGCAGGGGTCGGCCGCGTCGCGCACCGCCTTGTCGGGGTGCACGCTCCCCACGAGGTAGATGGGATTGACCACGTCCTCGATCTCGATCTGGAGGCGGTTCCACTCGTCGAAGAAGCCTGCCCCGCCCTTCCTCGCCTCCATCCTGGCGAAGGAATCCCGCGCGCGGGCGATGCCGTCGTTGCAGAGGCTGGTCACGGTGGCGGCGTCGTAGGCGCCCACGAGGGGGCGG
>JAABQW010000210.1 GCA_011391275.1 Betaproteobacteria bacterium | reverse complement strand
ACCTTGATACGCTGCACGGCATTCCCCGATTGCCCGAAGCGCGCTGGTTATTGTATACAAAACGTCCCCGTCAAGCATTTTACGCAAATGTTGCGCAGAGCGGCTGCCAGGTGTGTTTTTGTCACCTCACAGGCTTGCAGGCACGGGCGCTTCGCCGCACAAGGACGCGCATGGACGCAGCCCTCTTCTTTTCCGCCCTGCGGATCGTACGCTTGTGAGCCGCGCCTCCGAACGCGCCTATTCGGCGATCCGCGCGCATCTTCTCAGCGGGTCGGTGGCGGCTGGCGAACAGCTCACCGAAGACCAGCTCGCGCAGATCACCGGGGTCAGCCGCACCCCGGTGCGCGAGGCGGTGCGGCGGCTCGAGGACGAGCTGCTGCTGGTCCGCTCCGACACCAAGCGACTGTTCGTCGCCGACTGGAGCCGCGACGACATCGAGGAGATGTTCGTGCTGCGCCAGATGCTCGAATGCCACGCCGCCGAACGTGCGGCCAAGCGCCTTTCCCGCGAGCAGATCGCCGCGCTTGAGGCACTCAACAGCGAATTGACCGCGGCCGTCGAACAGAGCCCTCCCGATGTGGTGCGCTTTCTCGAGGCGAACCGCGCGTTCCACGAAGCGATCATAGATGCCGCCCATTCGCCGCGGTTGGGGCAGATGCTGGCAAAGCTGGTCGAGGCACCGGTGGTGCTGCGCACCGCGCGCACCTATTCGCAAAGCGACCTGCGCCAATCTGCGCGCGATCATGATGAACTGGTCGCCGCCTTTGCCGCGCGCGATGGCGACTGGGCGCGCGCGGTGATGGGCAGTCACCTGCGCCGCGCGTTCCACACCTTTGCCAAGACGGTCGGTCCGAGAGCCGATGACGCGGCCAATGATCAGGACAGTAGAGAGGCGTAACAACGCTGCCGTACGGTTGCGGTTCCTGCATCATTTGCTACGCCAAGCATGATTGCAATTGTATACAAACTGAGTAATTCACCCCCACCGGTCCTTCGCAGCAGCAACAGGCGATTCACGATGTCATTCGGCACAATCGAACTGGTCGAGGTCGGCCCGCGCGACGGGCTCCAGAACGAGCCCGACATCATTTCGACCGAAGTGAAGCTCGACCTCATCAGCCGCATGATCGGCTACGGCGCACGGCGGCTTGAAGTCGCTAGCTTCGTCCACCCACAGCGCGTCCCGCAAATGGCGGACGCCGAGGCTGTGATCGCCGGCCTGCCCGACCGGAACGACTGCACCTATATCGGCCTCGTCCTCAACAAGCGCGGCGTGATGCGAGCGCTGGCCACCCGCGAGAATGGCGCGCGCGGCGTCGATCAGGTCGGTTGCGTGATCGTCGCCAGCGACACTTTCGGCCAGAAGAACCAGGGCCAGACGATTGCGGAAGGCCTCGCCGAAACCCGTGATATGCTGCGCTTCGCCCGCGCCGAGGGAATGCGCGCGCAGGTCACCATCAGCGCCGCCTTTGGCTGCCCGTTCGAGGGTGAGGTCAAGCACGAGACGGTGCTCGCCATTGCCGAGGAACTGGCGATTGAGAACCCAGAAGAAATCGCGCTAGCCGACACCATCGGGGTCGGCACGCCGTGGGAAGCAGGCGAGCTGTTCGGCAAGCTCGGCGAAGTGCTCGGCGGCAAAATCCCGATGCGCGCGCATTTCCACAACACGCGCGGGACCGGCATCGCCAATGCGTGGGAGGCTTACAAGGCGGGCGTGCGCACCTTCGACGCCTCGCTCGGCGGCCTCGGTGGCTGCCCCTTCGCCCCGCGCGCGACCGGCAATATCGCGACCGAGGACCTCATTTACATGATGGCGCGTTCCGGCGTGGACACGGGCATCGATCTCGCAGCCGCGATTGCGGCGAACAAGTGGTTTGCGGATGTGCTGGGGCGCGAATTGCCCTCGGCCGTTGCGCGCGCAGCATAGAGCATAAGGACACAGCATGACTTACAGGTTGGGCGTTGATGTGGGCGGGACTTTTACCGACCTCCTGCTGTTCGACGAGGCGAGCGGCGCGTTCTGGCGGCACAAGACGCCGTCGACCCCGCATGATTCCTCGGAAGGCATCCTGACGGGCGTGAAGGCGATCATGGCGCAGGCAGGCATTACTGCCGAGGACATCACCTACTTCCTCCACGGCACCACGGTCGCGACCAATGCCGTGCTGGAGGGCAAGGGCGCGCGGGTCGGCCTCGTCACCACGCAGGGCTACCGTGACATCATGCAGATCGCGCGCAGCTTCGTCCCCGGTGGCCTCGCCGCGTGGATCGTGTGGCCCAAGCCGCAGCCGCTTGCGCGGTTGGAGCACACGGTCGAAGTGCCGGGGCGGATGGACGCACAGGGCCGCGAGGTCGCCCCGCTGGATGAAGACGCGGTGCGCGCAGCTTTGCGCAAGCTTAAGGATGACGGGATCGAGGCGCTGACCGTCTCGCTTATGAACGCCTA
>JAABQW010000220.1 GCA_011391275.1 Betaproteobacteria bacterium | reverse complement strand
GAGTAAATCTTGCCGATCACGTTCTTGGCCACGGCATCGGGTTTGATGATCGACAGGGTGCGCTGAACCGCCATGAAAATCTCCGCTAACTGGATGAAAAGTTTAGCTTTTCATTTTAGCACACCCACCCCCTCCCGAATAGTGGGACGGTTCTACAGAACCGGTCTATTCGGGTACTTCCGGCACCACGCGTTGGTTCGCGGAACAGACCGGTTCTGTAGAACCGTCCCACTGCGGGAGAAGGCCCGGGCCGCGGGCGTGGAAGTCGGCGGCGATGCCGATGCCGGGCACCCAGACCAGGCGATCGCCCTCGAAGAGCAGCGGCAGGCGGGCGCGGCGCCAGGCGGGGACGGCGTGCTCCTGGAGGAGGTTCTTGAGGGTGCGCGTGGGCCCTCCCTCCCTCAGGCGGATGCGTTCGCCGCCCGCGCGGGAGGCGAACCGCCAGCGGCCGCCCTCCACCCGGTCGAGCGCGATGCCCTCCCCCGTCGCGCTCGCGAAGCGCACCGCGCCGCGGCCGGCGCCCAGCGACAATTCAGCCTCGCCGTGCCAGGCAATCTCCCAGCTCGCCCGCCGCGGCGGTTCCTCGACGAGGATGACCCCGCGGTGGCGCACCAGCGCCCGCCCGCCGTGCAACAGCAGCACGCGCGCGTCTTCCCGGGCGCTGACGAGCTGGCGCGCCATGTCGGCGAGCCGCGCGTCGCCGGGCATCGGCAGCCCGCGCGCGGCGAGGAAGTGGCGCAGCACGTTGGCGCGGCGCAAAGGGTCGAGTGCGGCGAGCCCCTCGGCCGAGACCCCGCCGCCCTCGGCGATGCGCTCCGCGTCCTCGCGTGCGAGGGTCTCCAGCAACTCGCTCGCCGAAGCCGCGTGGCGGGCCAGCCGCGCGAGCGACTCGCGGTATTGCGGGAAGCGCCGCCCGAGGACCGGCATCACCTCGTGGCGAAGGAAGTTGCGGTCGAAGGCGGTCAGTTCGTTCGACTCGTCCTCCACCCAGTCGAGCCCGGCCGCGCGCGCGTGCTCGAAAAGCGTGTCGCGCGGTTCGTCCAACAGCGGCCGCAGCCAGACGGCGCCGCCGACGGCCCTGGCTTCGGCCATCGCGGAAAGCCCCTTCATGCCGGTGCCGCGCAGCGCCTGCAGGAGCACGGTCTCGGCCTGGTCGTCGCGGTGATGCGCAAGCGCCACGAAGTCCGTCCCCGCCTTCGCGAATGCCGCGTGCCGCGCGACCCGCGCCGCCGCCTCGAGCCCCGAGGGATGATCGCGATCGACCGTCACGCGCTCGACGCGAAGGGGCACGCCGCGCGAGGCCGCGAATGCCGCGCAAGCCCCGGCCCAGCGGTCGGCGTTCCTCGAAAGCCCGTGGTGGACGTGAAGCGCGGCCAGCGCGAAGCCCTGTTCGTCGCGAAGCCTCGCGAGGATGTCGAGCAGGACGGTGGAATCGAGGCCCCCGGAAAAGGCCGCGCAGACGGACTGCCCGGGCCGCACCTTCGCCGCCACGCGGGCGCCCACTCGGGCCAGGAGCCCAACCGGTGAATGCTCGCGCGCAGCCATCGGCGGCGGGCGCCCTCGCGCTACGGCGCCAGCTCCTTGAACTTGCCGTAGCCGACGAGGCGGTCCTGGCGCCGCTCCAGGAGCTGGATGACCGGCATGTCCTGCAACTGGCGCAGGTGGTCCGCGATGGCCTTCTTGAGGCTGCGCGCCGCCTCGAGCGGGTCGCGGTGCGCGCCGCCCAGCGGTTCGTTCACGATCTTGTCCACGAGGCCCAGGGCCTTGAGGCGCGGCGAGGTGATGGCGAGGCACTCGGCCGCATCGGGCGCGTTCTCCGGGCTCTTCCAGAGGATGGCCGCGCAGCCCTCGGGCGAGATCACCGAGTAGGTGGAGTACTGCATCATCAGCGTGTTGTCGCCCACGGCGATGGCGAGCGCGCCGCCGGAGCCTCCCTCGCCGATGATCGACACCACGATGGGCACGCGCAGCCCCGCCATCTCGAAGAGGTTGCGGCCGATGGCCTCCGACTGCCCGCGCTCCTCGGCGCCGATGCCCGGATAGGCCCCCGGCGTGTCGACGAAGGTGAGCAGCGGGATGCCGAACTTCTCCGCGAGCTTCATGAGGCGCAGCGCCTTGCGGTAGCCCTCGGGGCGCGGCATGCCGAAGTTGCGCAGGATCTTCTCGTTGGTGTCGCGGCCCTTCTGGTGGCCCAGCACCATCACGCTCTGGCCGTTGAAGCGCGCGAGGCCCCCGACGATTGCCGCGTCGTCCGAGAACGAGCGGTCGCCGTGCATTTCCTCGAAGTCCGTGCACATCGCCGCGACGTAGTCGAGCGTGTAGGGCCGCTGCGGGTGGCGCGCCACCTTGGAGATCTGCCAGGCGGTGAGCTTGCCGTAGATGTCCTTCGTGAGGTCGCGGCTCTTGCGCGAGAGCCGCTCGATCTCCTGCGAGATGTCGACGGCGCTGTCGTCCTGGACGAAGCGCAGCTCCTCGATCTTCTGCTCGAGTTCCGCGATGGGCTGCTCGAAATCCAGGAAGGTGGTTTTCACGAAGGTCCGGCGAGACGGGGAGGACGAAATGATAACAGGCCAGGCCTCCCCTCTCCCCCGGGAGAGGCCCCTCATCCCCAGCCCTTCTCCCGGAGGGAGAAGGGAGCACTTATCTCCCCTCTCCCTTGGGAGAGGGGCCGGGGGTGAGGGTGCACGTCATCTCAAGCGATCCACCGCCGCGCATAGCGCATCGATGCCCTCCACCACGCGCGGCGAGGGGCGGCCCAGGGCGCGCGAGGCGACCCAGGCGAGCTTGCCGCGGCGCACCGCCTCCAGCCCCGCGCGTCCCGCCCAGGACTGGCGGAACGAGGCCTCGCCCTCCTCCGGGCCCGTGCCGAGGATCGCCCCGGGGTTCCTCGCGAAGAGCTCCTCCCACGACACCTGCGGCGCCACCTCCACGAGATCACCGAAGACGTTGGCCGCGCCGCAGGCCTCCAGCGCCTCGTTCATGAAGTGCCTGCCCGCCACGGTCATGAGCGGGCGGTGCGAGATCTCCAGGAAGACGCGCACCCGCGGCTTGCCGGCCTGGCGCGCGCGGAGCGTCGAGAGGCCCGCCTCGAAGGCCCGCGTCGCCGGCCCCGCGTCGCCGCCGGAGAGGGCCGCCGTCACCTCCAGCAGCCGCGGGATCTCGGCGAGCGTGCGCGACTGGACCACGAAGACCCGCGCGCCCAGCGCCTCGAGGCGCGCGATGTCTGCGGCGCGGAAGCTGTCCTTCCAGGCGATCACGAGGTCCGGCGAGAGTCTCGCGAGAGCCTCCAGGTCCACGGCGAAGGCGCTCGAGACCACCGGCAGGCCCGCGGCCTGCGCCGGGTAGTCGCTCCACGCGCTCACGCCCACGACGCGCGACCCGCTGCCGACGGCGAAGGCGGCCTCGGTGATCGACGGGGCGAGCGTCACGATGCGGCTGGCGGGCCCCGCGAGGACCACGCGCCGGCCCAGGTCGTCCGTGAGGGCGATCTCCGCGCGCGCCGCGAGCGCCGCCGCGGCGAGCAGCACGCCTGCGGCGACGGCCCGGATCACTGCGCGGCGTGGCGCGCGGCCACCTCGCGACGCACGAGGTAGGCCTCGCGCGCGATGGCCATGTCCTCGAGGAACCAGGGCAGCTCCTCCAGCGTGATGGCCTGCGCGGCGTCCACGAGGGCGCGGCGCGGCTCGGGGTGCATGTCGGTGAGCACCATATTGGCGCCCGCGACCACGCCCTGCGCGGCGACGTGGAAGATGTCGGGCAGGCCGTCCGGCGAGGCGTCGCGCACGCCAACCGAGTGCGACGGGTCCACGCAGACCGGCATGCGCGTGAGGCGCTTGACCGTCGGCACGTGGCCGAAGTCCACGAGGTTCCTGTGCGGGTCGCCGAAGTTCGTCTTCATGCCGCGCAGGCAGAAGACGATGTCGCGGTTGCCCCCGCTCGCCACGTACTCGGCGGCGAGCAGCGACTCGTGCAGCGTGATGCCGAAGCCGCGCTTGAGGAGGATGGGGAAGTCGCGCTGGCTGCCGACGGTCTTCAGCAGCTCGAAGTTCTGGGTGTTGCGCGTGCCGATCTGCAGCATCACGCCCGTGGGGTCGCCGGTGGCGTGCAGCGCCTGGCGGATCTCGTCCAGGTGCTCGTCGTGGGTGACCTCCATGGAGATCACGCGGATGTCGTGCTTGCCGGCGAGCTCGAAGACATAGGGCAGGCACTGCCGCCCGTAGCCCTGGAAGGAGTACGGGCTGGTGCGCGGCTTGTAGGCGCCCATCCGCGCGCAGCGCTGGCCGGCCTGCTGGAGCGCGATGAAGGTGCGTTCGACGTACTCCCGCGTGTCGACGGCGTTGAGCCCCGCGACGACGTGGAAGGAGTCCTGGTCGAAGGTGACGCCCTTGTACTCGAAGCGGATGGACTCGTCGTTGCCGGGGCGGCGGCCGAGGATCCTGAATTCGTCGGATTTGGACATGGAGGGATGCTAGCAGTAAACCTTTGGAACACGGATGAACGCGACGAAGGGCTGAGTGATGCTGGCAGTAAACCTTTGGAACACGGATGAACACGGATAAAGGCGAATGAACACGGATGTTTCCTGAGAGGCAATCGCCTTGCCGACTGAAACGTCACCGCCCCCTATCTGCAATGCGTCCATAACCGCAAGAAATATCCGTGTTCATTCGCCTTTATCCGTGTTCATCCGTGTTCCAAAGGTTTACTGCCCGCATCACTCCACCGTGTTCCAAAGGTCTACTCGCCCCTGACGAGACGGCGCTTGCGCACTCCCTCCGCCAGCGTGTCAAGCAGCGAAACCGTATCTTCCCAGCCGATGCACGCATCGGTGATGGACACGCCGCGCTCGAGCGGCTGGCCGGCGACGAGGTCCTGGCGGCCGGGGTTGAGGTTGCTCTCCACCATCACGCCCATGAGCCGGTCCTCGCCGGCGGCGAGCTGGGCGGCGACGTCCGCGCCCACGTCCATCTGCCGCTGGTACTGCTTGGAGGAGTTGGCGTGGGAGAAGTCCACCATCAGGTGCGGCGCGAGCCCCGCCGCGGCCAGCTCCTTCGAGGCCACCTCGACCGAGGCCGCGTCGTAGTTGGGCGCGCGCCCGCCGCGCAGGATCACGTGGCAGTCCTCGTTGCCGGTCGTCTCGAAGATGGCCGCCTGCCCCGTCTTCGTCATGCCCATGAAGGCGTGCGGCGCGGCCGCGGCGCGCAGGGCATCGACCGCCACCCGCACGGAGCCGTCGGTGCCGTTCTTGAAGCCCACCGGGCAGGAAAGCCCCGAGGCGAGCTGGCGGTGCGACTGCGATTCCGTCGTGCGCGCGCCGATCGCCCCCCAGGCGATGAGGTCCGAGATGTACTGCGGCGAGAGGAGGTCGAGGAACTCCGTGCCGCACGGAAGCCCCAGGCGGTTGATCTCGAGCAGCAGCTTCCTGGCGAGGCGCAGGCCCTCGTTCATGGCGAAGCTGTCGTCGAGGTGCGGATCGTTGATGAACCCCTTCCAGCCCACGGTGGTGCGCGGCTTCTCGAAGTACACGCGCATCACGACGAGGAGCTCGCGCTCCAGCCGGCGCGCCTCGACGGCCAGGCGCTTCGCGTAGTCCAGCGCCGCTTCGTAGTCGTGGATGGAGCACGGCCCCACCACCGCGACCAGCCGGTCGTCGGCGCCGTGCAGGACGCGATGGATGCACTGGCGGGCGCTGCCCACCGTCGCGAGCGCGGCCGCGTCCACCGGAAGCTGCTCCGCGAGCAGTTGCGGCGCGATCAGGGCCCGCACACCCCTGATCCTGAGGTCGTCCGTCTTGCCGATCACCGAAAAAGGGGTCAGATCCCTTTTCGGGGATTCCTGTCCATCGGTGCCAGAAAAGGGATCTGACCCCTTTTTCGGGTTCATTCCTCGGGCTCCTCGGGAATCACGCGCCGCTGGCGCACGGCACCGGCCAGCGTGTCGAGCACCTTCACGGAGTCATCCCAGCCGAGGCAGGCGTCGGTGATGGACACGCCGTACTCCAGGGGCTTGCCGCGCACGAGGTCCTGGCGGCCGGGGTTGAGGTGGCTCTCGACCATCACGCCCACGATGCGCGACTCGCCGCGGCCGATCTGGCCGGCGACGTTGTCGGCCACCTCGACCTGCTTCTGGTACTGCTTGGCGGAGTTGGCGTGCGAGAAGTCGACCATGAGGTGCTGGGCGAGCCCGGCGGAGGCGAGGTCCTTGCAGGCCGTCTCCACGCTCGCCGCGTCGTAGTTGGTGGCCTTGCCGCCGCGCAGGATCACGTGGCAGTCCTCGTTGCCGGCGGTCTTGAAGACGGCCACGTGCCCGCTCTTGGTGACCGAGATGAAGTGGTGGTGCGCGTTGGCCGCCTTGATGGCGTCCACGGCGATGCGGATGTTGCCGTCGGTGCCGTTCTTGAACCCCACCGGGCACGAGAGGCCGGAGGCGAGCTGGCGGTGCGACTGCGACTCCGTGGTGCGCGCGCCGATGGCCCCCCAGGAGATGAGGTCGGCGATGTACTGGGGCGAGATGAGGTCCAGGAACTCGGTGCCGCAGGGAACGCCCATGCCGTTGATGTCCAGCAGGAGCTTGCGCGCCTGGCGCAGGCCCTCGTTCATGTCGAAGGTGTCGTCCAGGTGCGGATCGTTGATGAGCCCCTTCCAGCCCACGGTGGTGCGCGGCTTCTCGAAGTACACGCGCATCACGATGAGGAGGTCCCCGGCGAGGCGCTCGCGCTCGGCCTTCAGGCGCGCGGCGTATTCGGAGGCGGCCTTGAGGTCGTGGATCGAGCACGGGCCCACGACCACCAGCAGGCGGTCGTCGGCGCCGCGCAGGATGTCATGGATGCCCTGGCGCGCCTCGAAGGTGACGCGCTCGATGTCGTCGCTCGCGGGCAGTTCGCGCATCACCTGCATGGGGGCGAGCAGCTCGTCGCCCTGCTCGATGCGTACGTCGTCGGTTCGGTAGTGGGTCATGGTCGTTTCCGGTGCTCGGGCAACAAAAAACCGCCAGTTTCGGGCTGGCGGTTTTCTGGGGATCCTGCGCTGGGTTCGCGCGCGCTAGCCTCTCCCGACCGCCTTGGGCGTGGGAAACCAGTAGAAAAAAAGCCAGGTGGCGATGCCGTTCATGGGGCGCAATCCTAGCACAGGACGGCAGTGTCTGACACCATGCGCAGTCCGAAGCCATTCCCGATCCGTGATCCCATGAAACCTGCCGCGATCCTCGTTGCCCTGATCCCTTTCGCCGCCCTCGCCGCTCCAGCGGGCGACGGCAAGGCCCGGGAGTTCTCCCACGACCTGAAGCCGGGCGGCGTGGCCGAGGAGTGCCTGCGCCTGGAGGCCGGCCGCAGCCGCGTCTTCGAGTGGAAGTCGGACGGCCCGGTGGACTTCAACATCCACTACCACCAGGGCGAAAAGGTGACCTACCCCGTGAAGGTGAACAAGCGGCAGGAGGGCAAGGGTCGCTTCACCGCCTCGGCCGGCGAGGACTACTGCTGGATGTGGACCTCCAAGTTCCCCGCCCGCGTCACCGGCCGGCTGGGCGCGGAGGAATAGCAAATGGGACGGTTCTACGGAGTTTAAGTGGGACGGTTCTACAGAACCGGTCTATTCGTGGAACAAGAACGATGACCGCAATTGGAACGGAATAGACCGGTTCTGTAGAACCGTCCCACTTAAACTCCGTAGAACCGTCCCCGATTGCCGTCAGGCGGGAATGAACTTGAGGGCCAGGCCGTTGTTGCAGTAGCGCTTGCCGGTGGGCGGCGGGCCGTCGTCGAAGACGTGGCCCTGGTGGCCGCCGCAGCGGATGCAGTGGTACTCGGTGCGCGGCAGGATGATCTTGAAGTCGGTCTTCGTGCCCAGGCGGTCCGGCAGGGCGGCGAAGAAACTGGGCCAGCCCGTGCCGCTGTCGTACTTCATGTCCGAGGTGAAGAGCGGCAGGTCGCAGCCGGCGCACGCGAAGGTGCCTTTGCGCTTCTCGCGGTCCAGCGGGCTGGAGCCGGCGCGCTCGGTTCCCTCCTCCCGCAGGATCGCGAACTGCTCCGGCGTGAGCCGCTTGCGCCATTCCTCGGGCTTCAGGACGAGTTTCTCGATCTTCGCGGGGCCGGCGGGGGCGGCCTGCGCCACGCGATGCAGCGCGAAGAGGCCGGCAAGGGTGGCGACGAACTGTCGGCGTTTCATAGTTGCTCCTGGAAGTTGGAAGGCGGCGCGCTAGCCCGGTGCCTTGATGCCGGCCGCCATGAACACATGGACAAGCGCGGCCGGCAGGAGTTTCGCGAGTTCCTCCCCGGAACGCGCCTGTTCCTTCCCGCAACCCGTGCACCGGTACACGGGCATCGCGACGTCGACGGTGAATGCGGGCGTTCCATTCCAGGCAAGGCTCGTGGAAAAGGTGCGCATCTCCCCGCCCGCGGCAGGCAGCGGGGCCCCGCAGCTCCCGCAGGCGTACTTCTTGAAGATCAGGCCCTTCGCCTTCCCCGCCGGGATCTTCGGCAGCTCCTCGTCGACCAGCGCATTGAGCAGCCAGATCGGGAACTTCTGCCCGGCGAAGTAGCGATGCGGGGCGGGGCAGGCGAGGACAGGCAGGTTGCGCACGGTGAGGCGGATGGGCGCCTCGTCTCCCGTCGTATTCGCGAGCTGGAGCGCAGCCAGCGGCGCCTTGCACAGCGGGCAGGGTGTTCCGGCTTCGGTCATGGCGTCCTCCCGGGGTTGCATCGGGTTGGCGCTCTCGTGGGGCACTGCGTGGAGTCGCGTGTTGCCGTCCGACACCGGAGCCTACCCGCCGGTTCCGCCGACGGTAAGCCCCTCGATGCGGATCGTGGGCTGCCCCACGCCCACCGGCACGCTCTGCCCCTCCTTGCCGCAGGTGCCGATGCCGGGGTCGAGCGCCATGTCGTTGCCGATCATGGCGATGCGCGTGAGGGCGTCGGGGCCGTTGCCGATGAGGGTCGCGCCCTTCACCGGGTACTGGAGCTTGCCGCCCTCGATCCACCACGCCTCGGCCGCCGAGAAGACGAACTTGCCGCTGGTGATGTCCACCTCGCCGCCGCCGAAGTTCACGGCGTAGAGCCCGCGGTCCACGGAAGCGAGGATCTCGGCCGGGTCCTTGTCGCCGCCCAGCATGTAGGTGTTGGTCATGCGCGGCATGGGGATGTGCGCGTAGCTCTCGCGCCGTCCGTTGCCGGTGGCGGGCACGCCCATCAGGCGCGAGTTGAGGCGGTCCTGCAGGTAGCCGCGCAGCACGCCGTCCTCGATGAGGACGTTGCGCCCGGTGGGCTCGCCCTCGTCGTCGATGGAGAGCGAGCCGCGCCGGTCGGCGATGGTGCCGTCGTCGACCACCGTCACCCCCTTGGCGCCGACCTGCTCGCCGATGCGGTTGGAGAAGGCCGAGGTGCCCTTGCGGTTGAAGTCGCCCTCGAGCCCGTGGCCGATGGCCTCGTGCAGGAGGATGCCCGGCCAGCCCGGGCCCAGCACCACGGTCATGGGGCCGGCCGGCGCCGGGCGCGCGTCCAGGTTCACCAGCGCCTGCCGGACCGCCATCTCCGCCATGTGGTCGAGGCGCTCGTCGTCGAAGTAGCCGTAGCCGAAACGCCCGCCCCCGCCGCAGTAGCCCTGCTCGCGCCGGCCGTCCTGCTCCACGATCACCGTGATCGAGAGGTTCACGAGCGGGCGGACGTCGGCTGCCCGGACGCCGTCCGCGCGCGCGATGAACACCACCTCGTACTCGCCCGAGAGCCGCCCGATGACCTGCTTCACGCGCGGGTCGGCCGCGCGCGCGCGCTTCTCCAGCCGCTCCAGCAGTCGCACCTTGGCGCCGTCGTCGAGCGCGGAGACGGGGTCGATGGGCGCGTAGAGCGGCACGGCGGATCTCGTGCGGGGCGTGGCCGCCGAGCCTTCCCCGCCCTGTGCGGCGATGGCGCGCGTCACCTTCGCGGCGGCCTCGAGGCTCGCCGGCGAGATGTCGTCGGCGTATGCGAAGGCGGTCTTCTCGCCGGACACCACGCGCACGCCCACGCCCTGGTCGATGGCGAAGCTGCCGCTCTTCACCTCGCCCTCCTCCACCATCCAGCTCTCGGCGCGCGACATCTGGAAGTAGAGGTCGGCGTCGTCGGCGCGGTGCGCGCGCACGAGGGCGAAGACGCGCTCGAGCGCGTCCTCGTCGACGCCGTTCGGCTCGAGGAGGGCGCTCGTCGCGAGGTCCAGGGACGTGGGTTCGTTCTTCGTCATGTCAGCCTTTGATGGTCCTGTGGCGCAGCGCCGGCAGGCTGCGCCGGATCTTGGCCATGTAGGTGGGGTTCACGCCGGCGATGACAACCCCCGAGCCGCGCGGCAGGCGGTCGAGCACCACGCCCCACGGGTCGACGATCATCGTGTGGCCGTGGGTCTCGCGGCCGTTCACGTGGTAGCCGCCCTGCGCGGACGCCACCACGTAGCACTGGTTCTCGATGGCCCGCGCCCGGATGAGCACGTCCCAGTGCGCCTTGCCCGTGGTCTCGGTGAAGGCCGAGGGCACGAAGATGAAGTCGACCTCGCCCATGGCGCGGTAGAGCTCCGGGAAGCGCAGGTCGTAGCACACCGAGATGCCGAGCCGGCCCCAGGGGGAATCCACCGTGACCACCGCGGCGCCGGGCTCGATGGTGCGCTCCTCGGAGTACTTCTCCTGCCCCATGTCGAAGCCGAAGAGGTGGATCTTGTCGTAGCGCGCCACGCGCCTGCCGTCGCCGTCGTAGACGAGGCAGGCGTTCCTCACGCGGTCGGGCACGCTCGCCTCGAGGGGGACGGAGCCGCCGACGATCCACACCTTGTGGCGCTGCGCCTCGGCGGCGAGGAAGTCCTGGATCGGGCCCGCGCCGTCCTTCTCGCGCGCCTTCACCTTGTCCGTGTCCTGCATGCCCATCAGGCAGAAGTACTCGGGCAGGGCGATGATGCGCGCGCCCGTGGCGGCGGCCAGCTCGATGAGGCGCGAGGCCTCCTGCAGGTTCGCCTGCACGTTCGGCCCGGAGGCCATCTGCACGGCGGCAATGCGGAACATGCTCTGCGTGGTGAGCAGGGTCTCGCGCAGTGCTTCCGGCGTCGTGGAGTTCTTGGTGATGATCATCGCGGGAGGACGGGCGCGGTCGTCGGCACTTCCTTCGGGGCTGGGGCGGGGGCCGCGCCGATGCGCGTCACCGAGGGATTATCCCACGACCCCGTGACGAGGTACTCGTAGGAAACCGCCCTTCCGAGCGGGTTCTGCAGCAGCTTGGAGAGCACCAGCGCGGTGAGGCCCATGATCGGCGTGCCGAACACGGTCGCGGCGATGGCCAGGCTCTCGCCCACCTCCGGCACGACCTTGATCGTGAGGTTCTGCGTCTCCAGCGGCAGCGACACCTCCCCCGCCATGCTCACGAAGGCCGACGGGCCGGCCACCTCGAAGTCCCTGGTGAGGAGGATGCCGCGCGCGAGCTTCGCCTCGCCCGAGATGCGGTCGAAGGCGAAGCCCTCGCTGAAGACGTCGCGGAAGTCGAGTGTCACCCGCCGCGGGAGCGACTGCAGGGACATGAGCCCCAGCAGCTTGCCCGCGCCCGGCTCGATCTTGGCGAACTGGCCCCGGGCGGCCTCGACCTTGAACCGCCCCGAGAGAGTTCCCGGGGTGAACTCGTAGGGGTAGCCGGGCCAGACAAGCATGCCCTCGAGCTTCGCCTCGCCGCGGTTCAGGAACTCGCCGTAGCCGAACTGCTCGAGGAGCGCGTGCAGGTTCGTGGTTTCGAGCTTGAGGTCCAGCTGCGTGAGGGGCCCCGTAGCGGTCCGCCGCCACCTCCCGCTGGAGGCGAAGCGCGCGTGCTCGTTGGCGATGTCCAGGCGGTCGATGCGCCAGTCGGCTCCGTCCGGCCGGGCGGCGAGCTCGAGCCGGCCGAGCCAGCGACCGCGGAACTCGAAGCGCTCGGCCACGATGTCGAGCGCGGGAAGCTCGTCCTGCACTTCAGGCGGCGCGGGCTCCGGGCCGGCGGCGCCCGAGGCGGCCGGCTCGAGGGCGAAGCGCTGCAGGCGGGCTTCGATGCGTCCACGGCCGCGCGGGTCGAAGGTCACCTGGCCGGCGATGGCCGGGCTCGCGAGCGTGCCGCGCCATTCCCCTCCGTCACGCTGCAGGCGGGCGGTGAGCTGCGCGATGTCGCGGCCGGTGTAGCGCAGGTTCTCGAAGTGCAGGTCGAGGCCGCGCAGTTCCAGCGCTGCCGGCGCGGGTGCGGCCGCCGCCGCCCCGGCGGGCGGCGCGAGGGCCGAGTGCCACGCGTCGAGGTCGAACCGCCGGGCCTGGCCGTAGAGCCACAGGCCTTCGCGCACCGGCTCGTCGGCCACGGGCGAGCCGAACTTGACCGCGGCATGCCAGCCCGCGCCTTCCGTGTTCCCGAAGCGGCCGATGCGCGCATGCACGCCTCCCTGCAGGGTCGCCACCGTTTCCTCCTCCGGCGTCCCCAGCCGCCTGATCGTCACCGCCAGCGCGCGCGATTCGTCGGCCCGCTTGGCGAAGGGCTCCGGCAGCCCGATCGCCATGCCCTGGAGCGTGGACTCGATGCGCAGTTCGGTCCCTTCGGCGCCCGTTGCGACGCGGGCCGTCCACGGCGCTGCCCCGGCGACGCGCCTCGCGAACCCCTCGGGAATGAACGCGCCCAGCGCCGCCGCGCCCAGGCGCCCCTCGAGCTGCGTGAGCACCGTGCCGTCCGGCTGCGAGGACAGGCGAAGTGTCGCGGGCTCGCGGAACATCGACCCGGTGAGCTCCGGCGCGCGCACGCTCGACTCGGTGAAGGCGAGCGGGCCGCGGATGCCGGTGAGCTGCAGGCTACGGCCGACGCTCGCGGTGGCATCGGAGAACGCGTACTCGCCGGCGAGGCGAAACGGCGCATCGCCCCACAGCGGCCACTCGAGCCGCAGCCCCAGGCGCGCCGGCCCCTCGATCGAGACGTGGCGCGTGAAGGCGCCTGGCCCGTCGACCAGCGGCGTTTCCCGCAGGAAGCGCGCGCTGTCGGCGCCCGTGGTGTCCATGTCGCCGGTGATCACCAGCAACGGCGGGTCGGCGGCGAGGTCGGCGATCACCGCGCTCACGGACCTCGCGCGGCTCGCGTAGATGAACGCCTCCTTCGCCACGATCTCCATGCGCGCGTTGTCGAAGCGGATCTCGCCCTTGACGCGATCGACCGACGGCCACCCCGGGTGGTACCGCAGGCGCCCGCCGTCGAGGTCCGCCTCGACGAGGAAGCGTCCCTTCGACCCGTCGCGGAATGGGAAATGCCAGAGGTCGCCCTTCAGCTCGAAGCGCCCCCGGCTCACGTTCCCGGCCAGGACCGCCTCCTCCAGCCAGGCGCGCGTGTCGGGAAGGGCGTTCGGCAGGTAGGCGGCCACGGCCTGCGCGCGCCCCCGCTCGACGCGCCCCTTGAGGTCGACCCAGCCCGGGGACTTGTCCGCGGAGTCGGGCAGCGCGCGCCAGGTGCCGGCCACGGTGACTTCCGCGTCCGCGTTGGCGAGGCGCCCGTCCTCGATGCGGACCTCGAGTCCCTGGGGGCCCCGCGCCCAGTTCGCCCTGGCCTCCAGGGTAGCCAGGACGAGCGGCGCGCGGAACAGGCTGGGCGCCTCGAAGCTGGCACCTTTCGAGTCGAGCCGCAGCCTGCCGCTGCGGTCGTCGCCGTCGAGCGAGCCGGTGAGGCCGGATGCGCCGGGAAGGCCCTCGACGGAGTTCACGGCCAGCTCCTCGAAGCGCGCCTTCACGCGCCAGGCGCTCGCCTTCGCAGGGCTCTCGCCCGTCCACACGAGGGAGGAATCCAGGAGCCGCCCGCGCGGTGCGTACTGGTCGGCCAGCGCCTTGGTCTCGCGCGGCACCGGAAGGTAGTCGAGCAGCGCCGCGGCGATCTTGAGGTCCACGCCGTTGGCCCGCAACTCGCCGCGCGGCGCTCCGGCAGCCGGGCTCGCCATCGACAGGGAGAAGTCCGCGCCCTGCGCCGCCAGGCCACCCGCGGACCGGAAGGCGAGGTTGCTCGCGCCGGCGGCAAAGCCGCCTTCCTGCAGGCGGTAGAAGGCGCGCCCGGAGAGCGTTTCGAGATCCAGCGGCAGCGCGTCCTCGGAGAACTGCGCGCGCACGCCGCGTGCCCGGATGTCGGCGATCACCTCCCGTACGCGCCCCGGTTCGAACTCGACCCAGGCGCGGAAGTTGCCCACGGCCTGGCGCAGCGACTCGGGGATGGGCAGGTGCGCCCGCATGCCCGCGAGGTCCGCCCGGCCGGCTTCCGCATAGATCGTCCCCGCCGCCTGCCATCTGTCCGCGGCGCGGGTGAAGGCGAGGTCGGCGCGCAGCTCGATGCGCTCGGCGAGTGCGGCCGGCGGCCGCGCGACGAGGGCGGCACGGTGCCGGCTGCCGTCCTTGCGCAGCGCGATCTCCACTTGCCGGAGCGTCACTTCGGGCGCTCCCCCGAATTCGTCCTGCCAGGTGAGCTCGGCGTCGTGGATGGCGAGCCGCGGCTGGGCGAGGAGCCAGTCGCCGAACAGGCCGTCCTCGCCGGAGGACGGGGCGTTGATCGGCCGGTCGGCGAGGTAGATGAGCCCGTCGGCGCCGCGCCGCAGGCGAAGCGCCGGGCTGTAGAGGTCCACGTCGTGGAAGCGCAGGTCGCCCGCGAAGAGCGTCCACCATGAAAGGGTGATCTCGGCGCGCTTCAACTCGAACACCGGGCGGCCGCGCCGGTCGGCCACGTGCACGCCCTTCATCGTGAGGCCGGGGCGCAGCCCCTCCCAGCCGGCCTCGACGTCCCCGATCGTCACCGTCATGCGCAGGGCCCGGGAGACGGAGGCGGCGATGTCCTCCCGGTAATCGTCGACGGCCGGGAAGACGACATGGCGAAGCGCCAGCACCGCCACGAGGAACACGACGAGGGCGCCGGCAGCCAGGGTTGCCGCGACGCGCGCGACGAGACGGGAAATTGCCTTGATGCTGTCCTCGGAGGCGGTTGGGCCCGCAGGCCGCGCCGGCGGGATCGGTCGCGATGGCGCGCCGGATTTCGCGGTATTGTAGCGGCTGGGGCCACGGCCCCTTCGTGATGATCGACCGCCTTCCCCCCGAATCGTTTCCCGCCGCCCTGGAGCGGACATTGCGCCTGTCGCCTTTCGCGAGGCGCCTGGCCGGCGCGCGCCCGGCGCTGGCCGAGGCGCTGGCGGCCAGCGGCGCGGCTCCCCTGGCGCGGGCCGACCTCGAGAGCGCGCTGGCGGCCGTCCCCGAATCGGACCCGGCGGCCCTGTCCGCGGCCATGCGCGAGTTGCGCGCCCGGACCATGCTCACCCTCATCGTGCGCGACCTGGCCGGGCTCGCGAGCCTGGACGAGGTCGTCTCCACGGTGACCGCGCTCGCCGAGGTGACCATCGGCGCCGCGGTGCGCGCCGCCCACGCCGAGCAGGCGGCCCTGCACGGCGAACCCGCCCGCGGCGAGCGTCTCCTCGTCGTGGGCATGGGCAAGCTCGGCGGGGGCGAGCTCAACGTCTCCTCCGACGTCGACCTGGTCTTCCTGCACGCCGCCGAAGGCGACACCGACGGCGCGCGCCCGCTGTCGCACCACGAGTTCTTCACGCGCGTGGGCCGGCGTGCCATCGGGCTCATCTCCGACGTGACGGCCGGAGGCTTCGTCTTCCGCGTCGACATGCGGCTTCGCCCCTTCGGCGATTCCGGGCCGCTGGTGAGCTCCTTCGCGGCGCTGGAAAACTACTTCATCGGCCAGGCGCGACCGTGGGAGCGCTACGCCTGGCTGAAAGGCCGCGTGCTCAACGGCCCGGGTGAGGAGGTGGCCGAGGTCGTGCGGCCGTTCGTCTACCGGCGCTACCTCGACTACGGGCTGCTGGAATCGCTGCGCGACCTGCACGGGCGCATCCAGGCGGAGGCCAACCGCCGAGGGCGCACCGACGACATCAAGGTGGGCGCCGGCGGCATCCGCGAGAGCGAGTTCGCGGTGCAGCTCTTCCAGCTGGTGCGCGGCGGGCGCGACGCGGGACTGCAGCTCGTTTCCACGCGCGCGGCACTCGCGGCGGTGGGCGCCCGCGGCCTCCTGCCCCCGGAGCGCGTCGCCGCCCTGGGCCTCGCCTACGAGTTCCTGCGCCGCCTGGAGCACCGCCTGCAGTACTACGACGACCAGCAGACCCAGGCCCTGCCGGTGGACGACGGCCACCGCGCGGCCATCGCCGAGGCCATGGACTTCCCCGACTGGGACTCGCTCATGGCCGTCCTGGGCCGGCACCGCGCCGGCGTGCAGGAGGCGTTCAACGCCCTCTTCGAACGGCGCACCCCGGGCGGGGCGAGCGCGCTCCTCGCGCGGCTCACCGACCCGCAGGCCTCCCCCGACGCCGGGGGCCTCGAGGAGGACCTGCGCGCCATCGGACTCGCCGACCCGCAGCCCGTCGCCACGCGGCTCGCCGCATTCGTGCGCTCGCGCCGCTACCACGCCCTCTCCGGCGCGAGCCGCACGCGCGTCGAGCGCCTGCTGCCGGCCATCATGGAGGCGGCGGTGCGCGAGAACACCGGCCCGGAGACCGCCACGCGCCTGCTCGACCTCATCGAGGCGATCGACCGGCGCGAGTCCTATCTGGCGCTCCTCGACGAATACCCGCAGGTCCTGGCACGCGCCGCGCGGCTGGCCGCGCGCAGCCGCTGGGCGGCGCGGCTGTTGGCCCGGCACCCGATCCTGCTCGACGAGCTCACGCGCACGGCCGCCAGCTTCACCGCCACCGACTGGGCCGAGGAGCGGCGCCTCCTCACGCAGGAGTGCGCGGTGCTTCGCGACGACACCGAGCGGCTCATGGACCAGCTGCGCCACTTCAAGCAGCGCCACGTGCTGCGGCTCGCCATCGCCGACGTCGAGGGGGAGCTGCCCGTGATGGCGCTCTCCGACGAGCTCTCGGCGCTGGCCGACCTCCTGCTCGACGTGGTGCTGGGCTTCGCGGGGCGCGCCGTCTTCGGCGGCGACGGCCTGTCGGCCCCGCCCGGCTTCGCGGTGGTGGGCTACGGCAAGCTCGGCGGCAAGGAACTGGGCTACGGCTCGGACCTCGACATCGTCTTCCTCTACGACGACAGCAGGAAGGACGACGCGGAGAAGCTCGCGCGCGTCGCGCAGCGCGTGAACACCTGGCTCACGAGCCACACGGCCGCCGGCGTCCTCTACGAGACCGACCTGCGCCTGCGCCCGGACGGCGCCTCGGGGCTGATGGTGAGCTCCTTCCCCTCCTTCCGCGAGTACCAGTCGAAGCGCGCGTGGACGTGGGAGCACCAGGCGCTCACCCGGGCGCGCTTCTGCGCCGGCGACGCCGCGCTGGGCGGGCAGTTCGAGGCGCTGCGCCGCGAGATCCTCTCCACGCCCCGCGACACGGCGAAGCTGCGCGAGGAGATCGTCGCGATGCGCGAGAAGATGCGCGCCGAGGTGAAGGCCGACACCCGCGACCTGAAGCACGTCGCCGGCGGCGTCGTCGACCTCGAGTTCGCCGTGCAGGCCCTGGTGCTCGCCGAGTCCTGCCGCCACCCCGCCCTCCTCGACAACAAGGGCAACCACACGCTCCTGCACCGCGCCGGCGAGATGGGCATCGTCCCCATGCCCGTCGCCGCCGCCGCCGCCGACGCCTACCTGGCGCTGCGCGCCCGCAACCACTCCGCCTCGCTGAACGACGAGGAGCACGCGCTCCTCGCCGAGGGCGAGCTGGCTGCCGACCGCGAAGCCGTGCAGGAGCTCTGGAAAGCCGTGTTCGGCTGACGGTCGGGCGGTATCGCGGACGCGAGGCGTTGCTCGGCTGACGCCGGGCGAGGGGGCAGGGTGAGGATCTTCTCTCTCGCGTTCCTGGCCGAGTGAGAGTGCGCAGGCCGCGAGTCCCTGAGGCCGGGTCGACAGAGGACGAAACGGAGATCCAGGAGCCCCCGTGAGTCGGCCAGGAACGCGAGAGAGAAGATCCTCACCCTCCCCCTCGTGATTCCCGTACTGACCGCGGCAGCGAATACGGCGTCCTCGCGATCATCGCCCCATCCGCCGACCACGGGTTAATGGGAAATGGGTGGGGGGCTGGCGCTCTCCCGGTCGGGATTCCCGTTCTGACGGCGCCAGCGAATCCAACGATCTCGCACTCACCGCCCCGTCAGCCGGCCACGGGCTCAAGGGATCCGCCGCTCTTTCAGTCACCGCCCCGTCCGCCAGCCACGAACACGAGATGTGGGCGGAGGAAGCCGACGCCCTCCCCTGCCTGAAGGTTGCAAGGTGCCGGTCGCAGTCGTACCGGGGAGGAAGGTTGGGGGTTCTTTTCGCGCTTTCCCGGCCGACTCACGGGGACCCCTGGATCGAAGAACTGGCCTAAGTCGATCAGGAAACAGGGAATAGCGGCGAAGGCAATCTCACTCGGCCGGGAAAGCGCGAAAAGAACCCCCAACCTTCCTCCCCGCCTACTGCCGCTCGAGCAGGTGATGCACCTGCATCCGCCCCTTGCCCTTGATCTCGACCTCGTGCGGCGCATCGAACTTGAACCGCGTGTGCAGCCGCCGGTAGGTCGTGAGGTCGACCTGGATGGAGCCGGTGAAGGCGTCGGCCGCCATGCGCGAGGCCACGTTCACCGTGTCGCCCCACATGTCGTAGATGAACTTCTTCTTGCCGATCACGCCCGCCACCACGGGCCCGGTGCCGATGCCGATGCGCAGCTCGATGTTCTCGCCGCTCCTCTCGCGGTAGGCGTGCACGCGCTGGAGCATCTCGAGGGCCATGTTGGCCACCGCGTCGGCGTAGTGCACCTGCGCGCCCGACTCGATGCCGGCGGCGGCCATGTAGGCGTCGCCGATCGTCTTGATCTTCTCCACCCCGTATCGGTCGGCGATCTCGTCGAACATCGAGAAGACGTCGTTCAGGATCTTCACCGTCTCCACCGGCGAGAGCTCCTCGGTCATCTTCGTGAAGCCCACGATGTCGGCGAACATCACCGTCACGTCCGCGTGGCCCTGCGCGATGTTCGACTCGCCGTGCTTGAGCCGCTCCGCGATGGAGTGCGGCAGCACGTTGAGGAGGAGGCGCTCGCTCCTCTCCTTCTCCACGCGCAGCTGCTCGTGCTGCAGGTCAACCTGCGCGCGCAGCTTCTGCTTCTCGCTCGCGAAGTACCAGAGCAGCGCGTAGATCATGAGCGAGATGGCCGCGAAGTTGAGCACGAAGAAGACGGCGACCGTCTGCATGTTCATCCTGACCGGCATGTCCGAGAGCAGGAAGTCGAAGACCCCCGCCATCACGGTCATGAAGAGCCAGGCGAAGAACCACGGGATCGACTGGCGCGTGCCCAGCACCGTCACCGCGCCCACCGGGGCCATGAGGCCCCACAGGCTCACGCCGGAGGCCGTCACGAAGTTGCCGATCGACCACTGCATCGCGAAGGGCGTGAAGAGGATGAGCCCCAGCTGGATCATCGCGAAGAGCTGGAGCTTGCGCGTCTTCAGGTAGAAGGCGATCGTCCCCGCCGAAAGCGCCTGGAAGGCGAGCGAGATCGACACCGAGAACTGCTGGCCCATGCTCCAGTAGACGGAGAGCCACAGCACCGAGGCGAGCACCATGAGGCCCGTGGTGAGCACGAGCATGTCGCCCGAGAGCTTCTCCTCGGGGCTGAGCGAGTGGGGGGACGACAGGAAGGATTCGCGCGGGGCGGCGGCCTCAGCGGCCCTCTTGAGGTCCGTGGAGGTGTCTGACGGCTGGCTCACGGATCGGCGCGACTTGGAATGTGCGGTATGGAACGGATTATGGCATACCTGCCCGCTTTGCTAGAATTGCCTGTTCCAGCAATCCGAAAAGCACAGGAAACCCCATGTCGATGGCCGACCGCGACGGCTTCATCTGGTACGACGGCAAGCTCGTCCCCTGGAGAGAAGCCACGACCCACGTCCTCACCCACTCGCTGCACTACGGGCTGGCGGTCTTCGAGGGCATCCGCGCCTACAAGTCGGAGATCGGCACCGCCATCTTCCGGCTGAAGGAGCACACCGACCGGTTCTTCAACTCGGCCAAGATCTACATGATGGACATGCCGTACACGCGCGAGGTGCTGTTCGAGGCCCAGCGCGAGGTCGTGCGCGCCAACAAGCTGGAGAGCTGCTACCTGCGCCCGCTCGCCTTCTACGGCTCGGAGAAGATGGGCGTGTCGCCCGTCGGCGCGAGCGTGCACGTCTCCATCGCCGCCTGGCCCTGGGGCGCCTACCTCGGCGAGGAGGGGCTCGCGCGCGGCATCCGCGTGAAGACCTCGTCCTTCGCCCGCCACCACGTGAACGTCACGATGCCGCGCGCCAAGGTCGCGACCACGTACGCCAACTCCATCCTCGCCAACCTCGAGGCCACGCAGGACGGCTACGACGAGGGTCTGCTGCTCGACACCGAGGGCTTCGTCGCCGAGGGTTGCGGCGAGAACATCTTCATCGTGAAGGAAGGCCGGCTCTACACGCCGCAGCTCACTTCCGCGCTGGACGGCATCACCTGGCGCAGCGTGCAGCAGATCTGCGCCGACCTGGGCATCCCTGTCGAGAAGGCGCGCATGACCCGCGACGACATCTACATCGCCGACGAGGCCTTCTTCACCGGCACCGCGGCCGAGGTCACCCCGATCCGCGAGCTCGACCGGCGCACGATCGGCAGCGGTTCGCGCGGCCCCGTCACGGAGCGGATCCAGACGGCGTTCTTCGACATCGTGAACGGGCGCAACCCGAAGTACCACCACTGGCTCACTCCTGTCGCCTGATGGCCCTGCCCACGGAGCTGGACCAGACGACGGTCGAGGTGACGGCGGCGGACCTGCCGCTGCATTGCCCGCTGCCCTCGCAGAAGCTCTGGAACACGCACCCGCGCGTGTTCCTGCCCGTCGGGGAAACCGGCGAGGCGCGCTGCCCCTACTGCGGGACGGTGTACCGCCTCGCCGGCGGCGCCGTCGCCAGGGGCCACTGAAGAGAGGCCAGGGTCACTTCAAGAAAAGGGGTCAGATCCCTTTTTCGCGTTGCCGGATGGAAGTGCCTCGAAAAAGGGATCTGACCCCTTTTCTTGAAGTGACCCTGACCCCTTGGCCATGAGCGAAACCCTGGTTGTTTCTCCCTCGTGGATCGGTGACGCCGTCCTCACCCACCCCCTGCTCGTCCGCCTGAAGGCGCGCGACCGGGGCGGGGCCATCGACGTGCTCGCCCCCGCCTGGGCGTCGGCCGTGTACGGCCGGATGCCGGAGGTGCGCCGCGTGATCCCCTTTCCCTTCGGTCACGGGGAACTCGAGCTCGGCGAGCGCCGCCGTTTCGCGAAAGCGCTGCCGCCCTACGGCCGCGCCATCGTGCTGCCCGGCAGCCTCAAGTCCGCGCTGGTGCCCTGGTTCGCGGGCATCCCGGTGCGAACCGGCTGGCGCGGCGAGATGCGCTACGGCCTGCTGAACGACCTGCGCCACCTGGACGAGCGGGCCCTTCCCCTCATCGTCGAGCGTTACGCTGCGCTGGCCCAGCCCGCCGGCGAGGCGCTCGAACAGCCGCTGCCCGAGCCGCGGCTGGCGATCGATGCCGAGCGCCGGGACGCCACCGTGGCGAAATTCGGGCTGGCGGGCGATTCGCCCGTCCTGGCGCTCGCCCCCGGCGCCGAATACGGCCCCGCCAAGCGCTGGCCGGCGCGCCATTTCGCCGAGGTCGCCCGCCGGCATGCCGGACGCGGCCACCGCGTCTGGCTGTTCGGCTCCGCCAGGGACGCCGCCATCACCGCGGAGGTGGGGCGGCTCGCCGGCGTCGAGGTCGCCGACCTCGCGGGCAGGACCAGCCTCGACGAGGCGATCGACCTCCTGTCGCTCGCCTCCCGCGTGGTGACCAACGACTCGGGACTCATGCACGTGGCGGCCGCGCTCGACCGGCCGATGGCGGCGGTGTTCGGTTCGTCCAGCCCGGCCTACACCCCGCCCCTGTCGGCCAAGGCGCGCATCGTGTCCCTGCACCTCGACTGCAGCCCCTGCTTCAGGCGCGAGTGCCCGCTGGGCCACACGAACTGCCTGGAGAATCTCGACCCGGCGCAGGTGCTCGCGACACTCGACTAGAATAGGCGCCTTTCGCCCCCCTCGACCGGAGCCGGACCCATGAGACTCGCCCCACTCCTCCTCCTGCTTGTGGCCTCGGCCTGCACGACCACGGCTCCCGATCGCGAGTTCGACGCCGCGGTAGCCTCCGCCGAGTGGAAGACGAACCTGGAAGCGTGGCGCGCGCGCGCCGACAAGGGCCTGCGCGCCGACAACGGCTGGCTCACGCTGGCCGGGCGCTTCGTGATGAAGCCGGGCGCCAACACGTTCGGCACGGGCGAGGCGAACGACATCGTCTTCGCGAAGGGCCTGGGCCCCGCGCGCATGGGCACGATCACCATCGCGGACAAGGTCGTGACGATGAAGCTCGAGCCCGGCGTCACCATGCGCCGCGGCACCACGGAACTCACCGAGGCCGTGCTGGGCACCGACGTGGCCAGGCGCGACTGGGTCACCATGGGGCGCCTGGCCATGCACGTGATCGAGCGCGAGGGCCGCTACGTGCTGCGCCTGGCGGACAACGAGAGCGAGGTGCGCAAGGGTTTCCAGGGGCGCGTGTGGTACGACCCCAACCCCGCCTACCGGGTCCAGGCGAAGTTCGTCCCGTACCCGCCCGGCAGGAAGGTCACCATCATCAACGTGCTGGACGAGGCCTCCGATGAGCCCGCGCCGGGCTACGTGGAGTTCGAGCTGGGCGGGCAAACGCACCGCCTCGACGCGGTGGGCGAGGACGAGGGGCTCTTCTTCGTGCTGCGCGACGCGACCGCGGGCGACACGACGTACCGCCCGGGGCGCTTCCTCTACGTGCAGAAGAAGCCCGAGCCCGGCAAGCCCTTCGAACTGGACCTGAACCGCGTCTACAACCCGCCCTGCGCCTTCAGCGAGTTCACCACCTGCCCGCTGCCGCCGAAGCAGAACATCCTCAAGGTGCGCGTGGAGGCCGGCGAGAAGTACCCCCCGCGGCGCGCGGGCTGAAAATTGGGGACGGTTCCTGCGAAAAGTGGGACGGTTCTACAGAACCGGTCTATTCGTGGAACAAGTACTTTGACCGCAGCTGGACCGGAATAGACCGGTTCTGTAGAACCGTCCCACTTTTCGCAGTCAGGGGTCCCGCGCGGCCAGGTCGCCGGGCGTGTCCACGTCGAAGAAGATGCCGGGGTCGTCCACGCGCACGACCTCGAGCCAGGCGCGGTTGCGTTCGATGATGCCGCGCGCGCCCTCGTCCCCATCCAGGGCCGCGAGGTCGCCGAGGAGATCCGCGGAGAACCCGACGGGATGGCCGCGGCGCCCCGACGCGTCGACGGGCGCGGCGAGCTTCGCGCCCCGGGCGAGGGCGGCGGCCACGGCACCGTGCGTCGCCGGGAGGATGCGCGGCATGTCCGCCAGCGCCACCAGCCAGCCGTCGGCCTCGCGGCTCGCCTTCACCCCGGCCGACAGGCTCGCCCCCAGGCCGCGCAGCGAATCGGCCGCCTCGTGCACGTCGCAGCCCGCCTCGCGCAGCGCGCGCGCCAGCGCCGCATCGCCGGGTCGCACGACGGCCAGCGCGTTGCCCAGTCCTGCGACAAGGGCACGGGCGGCACGGATGCCGATGGGAGAGGCGTTGCCGGCCGTGGACGCAAGGAGCTTCGCGCCACCGAAGCGCGTCGCCGCACCGCCGGCGAGCAGGAGGCCGCGGATCACGCCGTGCGGCGCGTGTCCACCTCGGTCGCGCGCTCGAGAATGAGGCCGTTGCGGGTCGCGATGAGGTCCGCGAGGATCGCCACGGCGATCTCCGGCGGCGTGCGCGAGCCGATGGCAAGCCCCACGGGGCCGCGCAACCGCGCGATCTCGCGCGCCGAGAGGTCGCACGCCGCGAGGCGCTTGCGACGCTCCGCGCTCGTCTGCTTCGAGCCCACGGCGCCCACGTAGAAGGCCTCGCCCTTGAGGGCCTCCAGCAGCGCCATGTCGTCGAGCTTCGGGTCGTGCGACACGGCGAGCACCACCGTGTGGCCGTCGGGCCGCAGGGCGGCGACGGCGTCGTCGGGCATCCCCTCCACGAAGGTCGCGTCCGGCACGCGCCACGCCTGGCGGTATTCCTCGCGCGGGTCGCAGACGAACACGCGGTAGTCGACGGTGGTGGCCATCTCCGCGAGGTAGTGCGCGATTTCGGAGGCGCCGATGATCAGCATGCGCCAGCGCGGCCCGTGGATGCTGGTGAAGCGGGTGGCGGCGCGCACGCACTCGTCGGTGGGCAGCGCCGGCGCGAAGCGCCAGGCCCCGGTGGCGAGGTCGACCTCGCGGCCGATCACGCGACCCGACCCGATGTGCGCCATCAGTGCCTCGAGGTCGGCGACGGGAACCTCCGCCTCGACGATCACCTCGAGCTGGCCGCCGCAGGGCAGGCCGAAGCGTCGGGCCTCCTCGCTGGTCACGCCGTATGAGACGAAGCGCGGCACGCGCCCGGTGAATTCCGCGCGTCGCGCCACGAGGTCGTCCTCGATGCAGCCGCCGGAGACCGAGCCCACGAGGATGCCGTCGTCTCGCATCGCGAGAAGGGAGCCGGGCGGACGCGGGCTCGCGCCGAAGGTCTGCGCCACGGTGACCAGCCAGGTACCGCGGCCGGCGCGCCGCCAGGCGAGCGCGCTCTCGAGGACGTCGAGGTCGAGGCTCTGCATGGCGGCGACTATAGCACCGCCCCGAGTCAGCTCGGACCCGTGACCTCGAGCGTGCGCGGCGCGTGGCGGAAGAGCTCGCGCAGCGCGGCGCGGTACTGGTCGGCGGCCACCGCGGACAGGTTGTGGTGGCTGCCGCCTTCGACGCGGATGAAGCGCTTCGGGCCGGTGGCCGCCTGGAAGAGGCGCTCGCCCATCTCGTAGGGGACGATGGAATCGCGAGTGCCGTGCACGACGAGGAGCGGCTGGCGGATGCGCGGCAGCTTGGAGAGCGTGTCGAACTCCTGCGTGAGGATGAGCCCCACCGGCAGCACCCGCCACGCCGTGTGCGCGACCATGTCGCGGATCGAGGTGAAAGTCGCTTCCAGCACCAGCCCGGAGGCCTCGGGCCGGCGCACCGCGAGCTCCGCGGCGATGGCCCCGCCCAGCGAATGCCCGACGATGAAGCGCTCCCGGCCGGCCTCCGTGCGCGCCAGGTAATCCCACGCGGCCTCGGCGTCCTCGTAGGAAAGCTGCTCGGTGGGCGAGGTGTCCGTGCTCTTGCCGAAGCCGCGGTAGTCGATGGCCAGCACGTTGAAGCCGAGCTTGCGCCAGCGCTCGATGCGCGTGACGCTGCCGGTCAGGTTCCAGCGCGCGCCGTGCAGGTACAGGAGCACGGGCGCGGCGCGGTCGTCGGACTGCGCCCAGAACGCGTGCAGCCGGTCGCCGTTGGCCCCCACCGGGATCCAGCGCTCCTCGTAGGCAAGGCCGGCGCGCTCGTAGCCCCACCAGGTGTCCTTGGTCGGGCGGAAGATGAGCTCGCCCTGCTTCTGGTCGGTGAGGTATGCGCAGCCGCCGACCGCCGCTGCCAGGACCAGGCCCGCGACGAGGCGCGCGAAGAGCCGCCGCCCCGTCATGGTGCGGCGCGCTTCATTTCGGGCTGAAGACCACCGGCGAGGACGGACTGCGGATGAGCCGCGACTCCACCGTCACCAGCGTCACGAGCGCGACCAGCACGACCGCCACCAGCGCGAGGATCTCCGTGACCGGATTCGTGACGAACTTCCAGAGCTGCCTTTGCCATTCGCTGTACCTGAGCCTGAGTCCCATGGGGCCACCTCCCGAAATCCGATCGGCGCCGACCCGGTGTGACCGCAACCGGGCGCCGCGGTTCACGAGCAAGCCAATTCTGGGCCAACTGCCGCCGCGATCAAGGGGAAATTGACCCCAGTCTCCTTGGGGACATCGGGAATGTGG
>JAABQW010000208.1 GCA_011391275.1 Betaproteobacteria bacterium | reverse complement strand
GCTACTTCTGCTTAGGGTCGGTAGCCGACATCCTGCCTGGGCGAGGACCGGACATGCCGTCGCGTCCCCCACCCCGATCGCTTCATCCTTGTGACCGAGTCGTGGCGACCGGTATCATCGACGCCGTCAGTCGCTTCCAATGACCGTCCGGACAGGAGAGACCACCGATGAACGTGACCGCCGCCTTCACCCGCTCCATCCTGCTCGCCCTTGCGCTGGCCGCCGCAGGCTGCGCCACCACCGGCTCCTCCCCGGCGTCCTCCATGCCCGCCGCCGCTCCCGCAGAAGGCACGGGGCGCATCGTCTTCTATCGCATCTCCAGCCCGATAGGCTACGGCATGCGCCCGGACATCATGGTCGACGGCATGAAGGTCGGGGAGTCCGCGCCGGGAACGCAGTTCCCCGTGACCGTCAAGCCGGGCAAGCACCTGGTCTCCGTCGCGAGAAGCCTGTACTCGGGCGACAGAAAGCTCGAGGTCCCGGTGCGCAACAAGGAAGTGGTCTACGTGCGCACGTCCATCGGCATGGGCTCGCTCGCGGGCAGCACGGACGTCGCGATCGTGTCCGCGCAGGAGGGTGCGAGCGAATCCGCCGGCCTCGAGGTGGCAAGGCCGTGAAGCCCTAGCGCGCAGGCGTCACCCGCTGCGCGCGCAACTGCCGCCACAGCTTGAGCGCCACCAGCAGGAGCGGCGCCGCATGCATCACCAGGTCGAAGATGTCGAGTGGGCGTACCAGCGCACCGTGGACCAGGAGGCGCAGTTTCTCTAACAGGTGGGGCTCGGGCGTGATCGGCGTAATGGCCATCCAGACCGCCAGCAGCAACAACCAGATCCACGGAAAGCGGTCCAGCCAGCTCAGCATCGCTCAGGTCTTCGTCTCGTCCCCAGGCGACTCCAGCAACCCCGCCGCCCCCGTGCCCGCGGGCAGCACGCCGGCCTTCGCATAGATCCCGAGCTTGTCGCGCGAATCCTGGATGTCGAGGTTTCGCATGTGCAGTTGCCCGATGCGGTCGACGGGCGAGAAGGCCTCGTCGGCCACGCGCTCCATCGACAGGCGCTCGGGGTGGTAAGTGAGATTGGGGCTCGTCGTGTCGAGGATCGTGTAGTCGTCCCCGCGGCGCAGCTCGATCGCGACCTCGCCCGTGACCGCGCGTCCGACCCAGCGCTGGACGGTATCGCGCAGCATCAGGCTCTGCGGGTCGAACCAGCGGCCCTCGTAGAGCAGCCGCCCGAGCTTGCGGCCCATGGTGCGGTAATTGTCGATCGTGCCCTCGTTGTGGATGGCGGAGACGAGCCGCTCGTAGGCGATGTGCAGCAGCGCCATCCCCGGGCCCTCGTACACGCCGCGGCTCTTCGCCTCGATGATGCGGTTCTCGATCTGGTCGGAGACACCCAGGCCGTGGCGGCCGCCGATGCGGTTGGCCTCCATGGCCAGTTCGACGCGGCTGGCGAAGGCCTGCCCATTGAGCGCCACCGGGAAGCCCTCCTCGAAGCGCACCGTGACCTCCTCGGACTTGATGTCCACCGCCGGGTCCCAGTGCTTGACTCCCATGATGGGCTGCACGATGCGCAGGCCCTTGTTCAGGAACTCGAGGTCCTTCGCCTCGTGCGTCGCGCCCCAGATGTTGGAGTCGGTCGAGTAGGCCTTCTCCACGCTCATCTTGTAGGGGAACTTGCGCGCGGCGAGCCACTCGCTCATCTCCTTGCGCCCGCCCATCTCGCGCACGAAGTCCTGGTCCAGCCACGGCTTGTAGATGCGCAACGCCGGGTTGGCCATCAGGCCGTAGCGGTAGAACCGCTCGATGTCGTTGCCCTTGTAGGTGGAGCCGTCGCCCCAGACGTTGACGCCGTCCTCCTGCATGGCCTTCACCAGCACCGTGCCCGTGACCGCGCGGCCCAGGGGGGTGGTGTTGAAGTAGGTGCGCCCCGCCGTCGAGATGTGGAACGCGCCGCACTGCAGGGCGACGAGCCCCTCGTGGACGAGGGCCTCGCGGCAATCGACCAGGCGTGCCTCTTCGGCGCCGTAGAGCGTGGCGCGGCGCGCGATGTCGTCGTAGTCGCTCTCGTCGGGCTGCGCGAGGTTGGCGGTGTAGGCGTAGGGGATGGCGCCGTGGTGGCGCATCCAGGCGAGGGCGGCGGAGGTGTCGAGGCCGCCGGAGAAGGCGATCCCGACGCGCTCGCCCTTGGGCAGGGACAGGAGGATTTTGCTCATGGTGGCGACATTTTACCCGTCGCCGCCCGGACCACGCGTTTCAGCCGTCCTTGCCCGGTACCGCGTGGCCGCCGAAGCGGTTCCTCATCGTGGCGAGCACGCGGGCGGCGAAGTCGTCGCGGCCCTGGCTCGCGAAGCGCTGCATGAGTGCCGCGGTGATGACGGGGGCGGGCACGCCGCGGTCGATCGCCTCGCGCGCCGTCCAGCGGCCCTCGCCCGAATCGGCCACCACGGGGGCGACACCTTCGAGGCTTCCCTTCTCTGCGAGG
>JAABQW010000207.1 GCA_011391275.1 Betaproteobacteria bacterium | reverse complement strand
GGCGCTACAGGTGCGAGAAGAACGCCGGGGCTTCGTTCCACCGGTCGTTCATCCCGTCGACGAAGGTGACCGGGATCTTCGACAGCTCTTCCTCCGAGACGCCCTCCAGGCAGCCCACGTTCACGCCGTACATCTTTCCCATGGGCGTGTCGTTGCCGACGCCGAAGGCGCGCACGCCGCAGTGCCTGCAGAAGAAGTGCTGGTTCTTCCTCGAGTTGAAGAGGTACTCGGTCATTTCCCCCTCCCCCGCCAGCAGGCGGAAGCCGTCCGCCTTCGCGACGGCCGCCCAGAAGCGGTTCCTGCGGCAGATGGAGCAGTTGCAGCGGTAGGTCGCCGCCGACAGGTCGAGATCGGCCTCGAACCGGACGGCCCCGCAATGGCAGCTGCCGCTATAGGTTTTCAACATGGGCCGCGATCCCCTTGGTCGACATCGCCGGGATTCTCGCCTTCGGCCGTTTCCGCGGCAAGGGCGCCCCCCTTGAAGGACGCCCCGTCGCCCCCCACCTGATCGCGACTGACCGTCTTGCCAGGGAGCGCGATGTACTTCTTCGTTGTCACGGGCGTCATCCTGCTGGTTGCCGCGTGGCTGCTGCTGCAGCCGCGGCTCACGGTGATGCGTCGCCGGCGCATCCGCAATCGCCCCTTTCCGGCGGCGTGGCGCGCGATCCTGCGCCGGAACGTGCCCCTTTATGGCCGGCTGCCGCCGGAGCTGCAACGCCAGCTTCGCGGGCACATCCAGGTCTTCCTCGCCGAAAAAGCCTTCATCGGCTGCGACGACCTCGCAGTCACCGACGAGATGCGCGTCACGATCGCCGCCCAGGCCTGCCTGCTTCTCCTCAATCGCCGCGACCACTACTACCCGCGGCTGCACCAGGTCCTCGTCTATCCGGGTCCCTTCGTCGTCCGGCGCGAGCGCACCAACGGCATCGGGCTCCTGCACGACGAGGAGCGCATCCTCAGCGGCGAATCGTGGGCGCACGGGCAGGTCATCCTCTCGTGGCAGGACGTGCTCGAGGGCGCGCTCGCCGCGGACGACGGGCGCAACGTGACGATCCACGAATTCGCCCACCAGCTCGACCAGGAGAAGGGCCACGCCAACGGTGCGCCGGACCTCGCCGACTTCCAGCGCTACCCGCGCTGGTCGCGCGTGCTGGGGCAGGAGTACGGCGCCCTGCAGGAGCGCCTCCTCAACCAGGAGGCGAGCCTCCTCAACCCCTACGCGGCCACGGACCCGGCGGAGTTCTTCGCGGTCTGCTCCGAAGTCTTCTTCGAGCAGCCCGGGCACCTGGCGGCCGGCCACCCGGCCCTGTACGACGAGCTGAGCCGCTTCTACCGGGTCGATCCGCGATATTGGGACGGTTCTACAGAACCGGTCTATTTGAAATTGGGGACGGTTCCTGGGGACGGTTCCTAAAATTGTCCTGACGCATTCGTCAGGAACCGCTTCTTTTAGGAACCGTCCCCAGGAACCGTCCCCAATTTCAAATCCAGCCGTGGCAAGAGGGGGCGCCGCAGCGGCAGCGGAGCCTGCCCTCGTGGTGGCTCGGCCGGTAGTCCACGGTGAGCTCCTCGCCCTTGGCGATGTCGCGCAGCGCGTAGAACTCGGCGCGGTCCTTGGTGCGGCGCATGAAGGTGTTGGGCTGGCAGGAGTGGTTGATGAAGCGGAAGCCCGTGAGCATGCCGCGCGCGTCGATGGCCTTGCGGTCCAGTTCGACGATGGCGACGATCCTGAGCCTCGCCGCCCTCCGCCTTGCCTCGGCAATCGTGATCACCTCGCCTTCGAACTCGCCGATCTTGGCGCGCTTCGGGATGGCGCAGCCGGCGAAGAGCCCGCGGCCGGTGATGGGACTGCGCCCCACGAAGAGCGCGTCATGCAACGGCGAGGAAAAGGCCACGCGCTTCATGGGCCCAAAGTCTAGCATCGGGCCCCGCCGGATCGAACTTCCGTCCGACAGGACTGTCGATCGTAGCCTGTGCTCCCCGAACCGACTCCATGACCCGCACCGCCACCCTCGCCCTGTCGGCCGCCCTCGCGGCCCTTCCTGCCATGGCCACCATCGAGGAACCCGCCTTCGAGACCCTGAAGCAGAGCGGCGATTTCGAGATTCGCCGTTACGCCCCGATGATCGTGGCCGAGACCTGGGTCGAGGGTGACCTGGGGGGCGCCTCCAACGACGGCTTCCGCGTCATCGCGGGCTACATTTTCGGAAACAATGTCGCCGCAAGCGGGGCGGGCAGCGAGAAGGTCGCGATGACAACCCCGGTGACGATGGAGGCGGCATCCACGAAGATCGCCATGACGGCGCCCGTTACCACCGAAGCCGAGGGCAACCGGTACCGGATGCACTTCGTCATGCCGTCGCAGTACACGATGGCGACACTGCCCAGGCCGAAGGACGACCGCGTGAAGTTGCGCGAGGTCCCCGCGAAGACGATGGCGGTGGTGAAGTTCGCGGGCTTCGCGGGAGAGGGCAAGGTAAAGGAGAAGACCGGCGAA
>JAABQW010000206.1 GCA_011391275.1 Betaproteobacteria bacterium | reverse complement strand
CGCGCGCAAGCTCGAGGCGAGCGCCAAGCGCAACTACCAGCGCGAGATCGCCAACTACCACTGCGAGCTCGCGATCACGGAACAGATCCACGGCCGGCAGGCGGCGGCGCACGAATTGCTGGACCGCGCGCTGGAAGCCAACCGCAAGTGCGTCCGCGCCAACCTCCTGCGCGGCGAGTGGCTGGCGCGCGAAGGCCGGCACGAGGACGCGATCGAGGCGTGGAAGGCGATCGAGTCGCAGGACGCGGCCTACCTCGGGCTCGCCGCCGAGGGCATGGTCGAAAGCTACAAGGCGCTGGGCCGCCCGGGCGAGGGCCTCACGCTGCTGCGCGGCCTGCAGAACCGCTATCCCGGCCTGGACCTCCTGAACGTGGTCTACCAGGCGACCGCCGAGCACGAAGGCGACGAAGCCGCGTGGCGCCTCGTGCGCGAGGAGGTGCGGCGCAACCCCACGCTGGTGGGCCTGGACCGCCTGATCGACGCGGAGCTCCTGCGCGCGCCGCCCGAGCGCCGGCAGGACCTGCAGCTCATGAAGTCCCTCGTCCATTCGCACGCCCAGGCGCTTTCCGTCTATCTCTGCGGGCAGTGCGGCTTCAAGGCACGGCAGTTCTACTGGCAATGCCCGGCCTGCGGCGGCTGGGAGAGCTTCTCGCCGCGCCGCACGGCGGAGCTGGAGACCGCCGGCCGCCACCTCGCGAGGATGCAGATTGGACGATAGGCGCGTCATCGTGGCGCTCGACTTCCCGGACGCCGGGGCGGCGCTCGCCATGGCCTCCCGCCTGGACCCGGCGCTGTGCCGCGTGAAGGTGGGCAAGGAGTTGTTCGTGGCCGCCGGCCCCGCAGTCGTGGAGAGGCTGCAGGGGAGCGGCTTCGAGGTGTTCCTCGACCTCAAGTTCCACGACATCCCGAACACCGTCGCCGGCGCCTGCCGCGCCGCGGCGCGCCTGGGCGTCTGGATGCTGAACGTGCACGCGGGGGGCGGGTCGGCGATGATGCGCGCCGCGCGCGAGGCGGTGGCGGGCTTCGCGAAGCCGCCGCTCCTCATCGGCGTGACGGTCCTCACCAGCCTTTCGGACGCGGAACTGGGCGAGATCGGCTTCTCGGGCAGCGCGGCCGACAACGTTGCGCGCCTGTCGCGCCTGGCGGCGGCGAGCGGACTCGACGGCGTCGTGTGCTCGGCCGAGGAGGCGGCGATGCTCCGCGAGACGCTCGGGGCGGGGTTCGTGTCGGTCACGCCCGGCATCCGCCTCGCGGGCGACGCGAAGGGCGACCAGTCGCGTGTGGTGACCCCGGAGGACGCCGTGCGCCGGGGCGCGCACTACCTCGTGATCGGCCGGCCCGTCACCCGGTCGGCCGACCCGTCCGCGACCCTGCAGTCGATCGTGCGCTCCCTCGGGGGCGGGAAGGTCCTTTCATGAAAGTCAGCATCATCGGCACCGGCTACGTCGGTCTCGTCACCGGTGCCTGCCTCGCCGACGTCGGCAACCACGTGCTCTGCCTCGATATCGACGAGCGCAAGATCGCGATGCTGCACGGCGGCGAGATCCCGATCTTCGAGCCGGGGCTGCGCGAGATCGTGCGCGCCAACGTGGCGGCCGGGCGACTCGCCTTCACCACCGACCCGGCGGAGTCCGCCCGCTACGGCCGTGTGCAGATGATCGCGGTGGGCACACCCCCCGGCGAGGACGGCTCCGCCGACCTCCAGTACGTGCTCGCGGCCGCCCGCGGCATCGCCACCCACATGGACGGCCCGCGCGTGGTCGTGGACAAGTCCACCGTTCCCGTGGGCACGGCCGACAAGGTCCGCGCCGAGATCGCGAAGACGCTCGCTTCCCGCGGCGCGGCGCACGCCTTCTCGGTGGTCTCCAACCCGGAGTTCCTGAAGGAGGGCGCGGCCGTCGAGGACTTCATGCGCCCCGACCGCATCGTCATCGGCGCCGACGACCCGGACGCAGTGGAGGCGATGCGCGAGCTCTACGGCCCCTTCCAGAGGAACCACGAGCGCCTGCAGGTGATGGACATCCGCTCGGCGGAGCTCACCAAGTACGCCGCCAACGCGATGCTCGCCACCCGCATCTCGTTCATGAACGAGCTGGCGCTGCTCGCCGAGCGCCTGGGCGCCGACATCGAGCACGTGAGGAAGGGCATCGGCTCCGACCCGCGCATCGGCTACCACTTCCTGTATCCCGGCACCGGATACGGCGGCTCGTGCTTCCCGAAGGACGTGACGGCGCTGCTGCGCACGGCGCGCGAGCACGGCATCGACCTCAAGGTCGTCCGCGCGGTGGAGGAGGCGAACGACCGCCAGAAAGGCGTCCTCGTCGACAAGATCGCCCGGCGCTTCGGCGAGCGGCTGGACGGCCGGCGCATCGCGATCTGGGGCCTCGCCTTCAAGCCCAACACCGACGACATGCGCGAGGCGCCCAGCCGCGTGGTGATCGACGGCCTGCTGGAGCGCGGCGCGACCGTGGTCGCCTACGACCCGGTGGCGATGCCCGACGCCCGGCACATC
>JAABQW010000205.1 GCA_011391275.1 Betaproteobacteria bacterium | reverse complement strand
CTTGGTGTTCTGCCCCTTGGCGAGCTGGTATACCCCGTCGTCCAGGAAGGCGAGGCCCACGTCCTGGTCGAACGCGGCGCTGATGAGGACCACTTCGAGCCCCTCGAGCGCATAGACGCTCCCGTAGGGCGCCTTGCGGTTCACGAACAGGAACTTCTTGATGGTGCCGGCTTCATCCATGACTCGGCCTCCTATTTCCGCTGCCCGAACAACATGCAAGACCGTGTCGGCCGATGCGCCATTACCCGCTCCATTCCTCGAAAGTCCGAGTCCATGTCGCTAGTCCCCGAAAACGACCATGCGGTCGGACTGGATGGCCGACTCGACGAGCTGGCCGAGCCCCGAAATGCGGAAGCCCTGCGCCAGGTTCTGCTCCACGATGCCGCGGCGCAGCGCCGCGGCGACGCAGACCACGAGGTCCACGCCGTGCTCCTCGGCGAGCTTCGTCCAGCGCGCGACCACGTTGCGGTCGTCCTGCGGCGGCTCGGTGAGCTTGGTCGCGTTGTTCACGCCGTCGTGATAGAAGAACACGCGCTCGATCTGGTGCCCCGCCTCGATCGCCGCCCTGCAGAACAGGTAGGCGCTGTCGCTCGACTGGCGCTGGTAGGGACCCTCATTGACCATGACTCCGATCTTCACTGCGGCCTGCCTCCTCCGTTGATGACGCTGCGACGCTGCCGGTTCGTTCCTCGACCGCGGTCAGAAGCGGATGTGCGCCGAGGCGTTGAGGCTCGCGCGCGAGCCGCGCCAGTCGTCGATGAGGTACTTCGTGAACGGCAGCCCGGTCTTCTCGAAGAAGCGCGGCCAGCCGATGCGGTCGACCCAGTCGGACAGGCGCTCCCAGGGGCGCGCGTCGGCCTTGTAGGTGTAGAGGATGTTCTTCACGATCTCCGACACTTCGGGCCAGCGCGGCGGGTTGTTGGGAATGCCGGAGGCCACCATCTTCATGAAGGTGGGCTTGCCGCGGGCGTTGGAGTTCTTGCCGCCGACCCAGATCGCGAACTTGGAGAACTCCGGGTCGTTGATCTGCATCGGCGGGCACGGGGGGTAGCACGCGCCGCAGCAGATGCACTTCTTCTCGTCGACCTCGAGCGAGGGCTTGCCGTTGACCAGCGCCGGGCGTATCGCCGCCACCGGGCAGCGGGCGACCACCGCGGGGCGCTCGCAGACGTTCGCCACCAGGTCGTGGTTGATCTTCGGCGGCTTGGTGTGCTGGATGATGATCGCGATGTCGGCCTGGCCGCCGCAGTTGATCTCGCAGCAGGAGGTGGAGAGGTGCACGCGGTTGGGCATCTCCTCCTTGATGAACTCCTCGTGCAGGTCGTCCATCAGCGCCTTCACGGCGCCGGAGGCGTCGGTGCCCGGGATGTCGCAGTGCAGCCAACCCTGGGTGTGGGCGATCATCGTCACCGAGTTGCCGGTGCCGCCCACCGGGAAGCCGTTCCTCGTGAGCTCCTCGATGAGCGGGGCGACCTTCTTCTGGTCGGCCACCATGAACTCGATGTTCGAGCGGATGGTGAAGCGCACGTGCCCCTCGGCGAACTTGTCGGCGATGTCGCAGAGCTTGCGGATCGTGTAGACGTCCATCTGGCGCTGCGTGCCGGCGCGCACGCTCCACACCTCGTCGCCCGAGTGGGAGACGTGGTGGAGCACGCCCGGCCGCGGGCGGTCGTGGTACTTCCAGTTCCCGTAGTTCTTGAGGAGCTGCGGGTGCATGAACTGCTTGTTGTCGGGCACGCCGGACTCGACGGGGCGGCGCGGGGTGGCGGTGGCAGTGGCCATTGTCGGGACTCCGTGGTTCTTCGGTTCGTTGGCGGGATCGGGGCTCGGGGTCAGGCGGCCTGCTGCTTCGCCTTCATCCTCGCGACTTCGTCATCCCAGCCGTCGGCGCGGACGTAGGGGTTCGTGCGCGGCGTGGACACCATGTTGGCGTCGACCTCGAGGCCGATGCCCTCGACGAAGTTCACCAGGCCGATGCGCTCGATCGTCTCGCCGACGCGCTCGTGCTCCAGCGCGTTCTCGGCGAAGAAGTCGACGATGCGCTTGCCGAGGTCGACCAGCTTCTCGCGGTCCTCGTCCGTCTCGAGCTTCATGAAGGGCACGATCACGGTGCCCATCAGGTCGCCGATCTTGAGGGTGCGCTTGCCGCCCACCAGGATCGTCGCACCCTTGTCCTTGCCCGGGGATAGGCCGCCGGTGATCACGTTGATGCAGTGCATGCAGCGCACGCAGTCGCGGTTCTCGATGCAGATGGCCTTGTCGTCGGACACCTTGACCGCGGAGATCGTGGGGCCCTTCGGGATCTTGTCGGCGTCGACCAGCTGGATCGCCTTGGTCGGGCAGCGGCTCACCACGTCGTTCACCAGGTCGTTCACGCCGTGCTTGGCGAAGTACTTGCGGGCGAGCGCCTCGTCGGTGCGGATGTTGTCGCGCCAGGTGCCGATCACGGCCATGTCCGAGCGCTGGATCGAGTTCATGCAGTCGTTGGGGCAGCCCGAGAACTTGAACTTGAACTTGTAGGGCAGCGACGGGCGGT
>JAABQW010000204.1 GCA_011391275.1 Betaproteobacteria bacterium | reverse complement strand
GAGGCCATCCGTTCCGCGTTGGCGGACGTGGCCCGCGAGACCGACCCGCGTTCGCTGGCGTCCGCCGCATAGGCATTCCGTCCACTCGGCATTGAAAAGGGCCCTGCGGCCCCGCATCTCCCCCTCGTCTCCAATCCCCGCCAGAAAATCGCATGCCTCCCAACGATCCCCAGTGGGGAAAACGCCCCAACGACGGCCCGCCTGACCTCGACGAGATGCTGAGGAAGCTGCAGCAGAAGCTTTCCGGCCTCTTCGGCGCGCGCCGGCCCAACGGCCCCTCCGGCCCCACCCCGCCGATGAGCGGCCCCAGCGCCGCCTTCTTCGGGGGCTCGGTCGCCTTCATCGTCCTGCTCGTGATCGCCGTCTGGCTCGCGAGCGGCTTCTACATCGTGGAGGAAGGCCGCCGCGGCGTGGTGCTGCGCCTGGGCAAGTACATCGAGACCACGGGCCCCGGCCCGCGCTGGCACATCCCCTTCCCGATCGAGTCCGCGGAGGTGGTGAACGTCTCCGGCGTGCGCACCGTGGAAGTCGGCTACCGCGGCACCCCCAAGAACAAGCAGCCACAGGAAGCCCTCATGCTCACCGACGACGAGAACATCGTCGACGTGCAGTTCGCCATCCAGTACACGCTGAAGGGCCCCGAGGACTACCTGTTCAACAACAGGAACCCGGACGACAACGTCCTGCAGGCCGCCGAGACGTCCATCCGCGAGGTCGTCGGCAAGAGCAAGATGGACTTCGTGCTGAGCCAGGGCCGGACCGAGGTCGCCGCGCGAGTGAAGCTGCTGATGCAGCAGATCCTCGACCGCTACAAGACGGGGATCAACATCTCCACCGTGAACCTGCAGAACGTGCAGGCGCCCGAGCAGGTTATCTCCGCGTTCGAGGACGTGGTGCGCGCCGGCCAGGACCGCGAGCGCTTCAAGAACGAAGGCCAGGCCTACGCCAACAGCGTGGTGCCGACTGCCCGGGGTGTCGCCGCCCGCCTCATCGAGGAGGCCAACGGCTACAAGGAGACCGCCATCGCGACCGCCCAGGGTGACGCGTCGCGCTTCCGGCAGATACTCACGGAGTACGAGAAGGCCCCCGGGGTCACGCGCGAGCGCCTCTACCTGGAAGCCATGCAGCAGATCCTCTCCAACACCAGCAAGGTGATCGTCGACCAGAAGGGCGGCAGCAACCTGCTCTACCTGCCGCTCGACAAGCTGATGCAGATGAGCTCGCAGCCTACCGTCTCCGCGCAGGGCTCCGACGTCCCGCTGCCCCGCATGCTCACGCCCGGCGAGCCCCTCACGGCCACGCCGGCGCCCGCCGCCGCAGACACGCGCTCGCGCGATGCACTGCGCGCGCGCGAACGATAGGAGGCGATGATGAAGAAATCCGCCGCCGCAACCCTTGTCGTCATCGTCGTCGCACTCCTCGTCTTCTCGATGAGCGTCTACACGGTCGACCAGCGCAAGGCCGCCATCAAGTTCCAGCTGGGCGAGGTCATCGCGGTGCAGACCGACCCGGGCCTGTACTTCATGGCGCCGATCCTGCAGAACGTGCGCCTCTACGACACGCGCATCCAGACGCTCGACTCGAAGGACGCCGAGCGCTTCCTCACGAGCGAGAACAAGAACGTGCTCGTCGACTCCTTCGTGAAGTGGCGCGTGACTGACGTGCGCCAGTACTACGTTTCGGTCCGCGGCGACTCCATCGCTGCCGAGGCGCGGATCTCGCAGACGGTGAACGACGCGCTGCGCGCCGAGTTCGCCAAGCGCACGGTGCACGACGTGGTCTCCGGCGAGCGCGAGACCATCATGACCACCGTGGCCGACAAGGTCGACAAGGACGTGAAGAACATCGGCGTGGAGGTCGTGGACGTGCGCCTGAAGCGCGTCGACCTCGTGCCCGAGATCTCCTCCGACGTCTTCCGCCGCATGGAGTCGGAGCGCAAGCGCGTGGCGAACGAGCTTCGCTCCACCGGCTCCGCCGAGGGCGAGAAGATCAAGGCCGACGCCGACCGCCAGAAGCAGATCATCGTGGCCGAGGCCTACCGCGACGCCCAGCGCATCAAGGGCGAGGGCGACGCGCTGGCCGCGCGCATCTACTCGGAGGCGTTCGGCAAGAACCCCGAGTTCTACAGCTTCTACCGGAGCCTCGAAGCGTACCGCGCCTCGCTGCGCAGCAAGAGCGACGTGATGGTCCTCGAGCCGAGCTCGGACTTCTTCAAGTACCTGAAGAACCCGAGCCGCGGGAAGTAGGGTGCCGGTGCGGTGGCGGAAGTGCTCCTGGCGGGTCTCGCGCTGATGCTCGTGCTCGAGGGAGTCCTTCCGTTCGTCGCGCCGAAGCTCTGGCGGGAGGCCTTCAAGGCCCTGGTCGAGATGAAGGACGGGCAGATCCGCTTCGCGGGCCTGGTGTCGATTGCGACGGGCATGGTCCTCCTGGCGTTCGCGCTATGACGCTCGAGCTGGTCCTACATCCGGGGTGCGCAGGGTGCAGGACCCTCACCCCCGGCCCCTCTCCCGGAGGGAGAGGGGAGCAGAGTTCTCCCTTCTCCCTTGGGAGAAGGGCCGGGGATGAGGGTGCCTTGTCCAGAGTGCTCCCTTCTCCCTCCGGGAGAAGGGCCGGGG
>JAABQW010000203.1 GCA_011391275.1 Betaproteobacteria bacterium | reverse complement strand
GTGCCGACTACGGCAACGCGCAGGCCAGCCCGAAGGTCACTTCGCTCGCCGCAGGCGAGCTGAAGCAGGCCGGCAACACGCTGGACAGGGCCAATGCCGCCTGGAGCAAGGACGAGAACGAGAAGCTCGTCAATCACCTGGCCTATGTCGCGAAGCAGGAAGTCGCCATTGCCCGGGAGACCGCCGACCAGAAGGCCGCCGAGCAGTCGATGACGACCGCCGCGGCTGAGCGCGATGCGGTTCGCCTGGATGCGCGAACCCGGGAGGCGGAACGCGCCCAGCGCACCGCGCAGTACTCGCAACGCCAGGCCGAAGCGTCGCAACGCCAATCCGAAGCGTCGCAACGCCAGTCCGAAGCGTCGCAGCGCCAGTCCGAGGCGTCGCAGCGCAGCGCCGAACAGGCGCGACGCGAGTCCGACGCGGCCCGAATGAACGCGGAAGACGCGCAACGCCAGGCCGGCGCCGAAAGGCAGGCTGCGAACGTCGCGCTGCTGAACGCGCAGGACGCCCGCCAGCAGACCGAGGAAGCCCAGCGCCGTTCGCGCGAGCTCGAGGCGCAGCTCGTGGCGATGGAGGCGAAGAAGACCGACCGCGGCATGGTCGTCACGCTGGGCGACGTGCTCTTCGACACCGATGAAGCGCAACTGAAGGCGGGCGGCGTGCGCAACGTGCAGAAGCTGGCCGACTTCTTCAAGGAGCATCCGCAGCGCAACGTGATGATCGAGGGCTTCACCGACAGCACTGGCGCCGGCGATCACAACCAGCGGCTCTCGGACAGGCGCGCCGACTCGGTGCGCACGGCCCTGCTGGGCATGGGCATGAATTCGGATCGCATCACCTGGCGCGGCTACGGCGAGTCCTATCCGGTCGCGGGCAACGACACCGCGGCGGGTCGGCAGATGAACCGGCGCGTCGAACTCGTCGTCTCCGACGACAACGGGAAAGTCGCGCCGCGCTGACCGGCGCGGCCTTCGCAAGGGACCGGGTCATGATGAACGGCAACGACTGGATGGTGAACCACGGGTGGACGGGCAGCGGCAATTGGCTGCCCATCCTGCTGGTCATCGCCGCTCTCATGCTGGCCGCCTGGATATTCAAGCAGAGGGGCAAGTGACCCGGGCGCGACGGGTGCTGCACGACGCCCGCGCGCCCGAAGTAGGGTAACTTCGTCGTTTTCAACGACGATTCGAGCCCCGCCATGACGCCGAAGCTCCGCTCCCTCACCGCCCTCGTTGCCTTTCTCGCCTTTGCCGCCACCGCGGCGCTTGCGCAGCCCTACCCGACGAAGCCCGTCAGGCTCATCGTCCCCTTCCCGCCCGGCGGCGCGGTCGACGTGTACGCCCGCACCGTCCAGCCCGCCCTCGCGGAAAACCTCGGCCAGACGATCGTCATCGAGAACAAGACGGGCGCGAGCGGCATGATCGGCGCCGATTCCGTCGCCAAGGCCGCGCCGGACGGCTACACGGTGCTCGTCGGCAACGTGGCCACCCTCGCCATGAACGTGGGCATCTACAAGAAGATGACCTACAGCCCCGTGACGGACCTGGCGCCCGTGATGCAGACGGTGATGGTGAACTACGTGCTCGTGGTCCACCCTGCAGTGCCCGCGAAGAACGTGGCCGAGCTGGTGGCATACGCGAAGGCCAATCCCGGCAAGCTCTCGTACGGATCCTCGGGCAGCGGCAGCGCGCAGCACATGGCTGCCGAGCTCTTCAAGGCGCAGACCGGCGCCGACATCACGCACGTCCCGTACAAGGGCACCGGCGCGCTGGTAGGTGACCTCATCGCGGGCCACGTCAGCATGGCCATCGCGGACCAGGCGAGCATGATGCCGCAGGTGAAGGCGGGCAAGCTCCGGGCGCTCGCGGTCGGCGGCCTCAAGCGCTCGCCGGACTACCCGGACATTCCCACCATCGCCGAGGCGGGCAAGCTCCCCGGCTTCGAGGCCGTGGCGTGGCAGGGCATCGCGGTGCCGGTCGCCACGCCCCCGGCGATCGTCAAGCGCCTCAACGAGGCTTTCATGAAGGCGCACGAGGCGCCCGGCATGAAGGAGAAGCTCGTCGCGGCCGGCCTCACGCCCGTGGGCGGCACGCCGGAGGAATTCGGCCTCTACATCAGGAGCGAGATCGCCAAGTGGTCGAAGGTGGCCAGGGACATCGGCGCCACCGTCGACTGAGGTTGCCGTGTCCTCGACGAACGTCGATCGCATCGAGTGCCGCGTCTTCCGGGTCCCCATCGCGAACCCGGTCAGGACGTCCTTCGGCACGATGACGAACCGCCCCGCGCTGTTCCTCCGCGTGATCGCGCAGGACGGCGCCTGGGGCTGGGGCGAGGTCTTCTGCAACTTTCCGCAGGTCGGGGCCGAGCACCGCGCCCGCCTCGTGGACAGCCTCTTCGCCCCGCTCCTCCAGGCAAGCCCCACCGAGGACCCGCCGCGCATCCGCGAGCGGCTCGAGTCGCAGGTGCGCAGGCTCGCCATCCAGTGCGGCGAGGCCGGCCCCTTCGCACAGATCATCGGCGCAATCGACCAGGCGTTGTGGGACATGGCGGGGCGGCGCGCGGCGAAGCCGCTGTGGAAGCTGCTCGCCACCGGCCCCGAAGGCGGCAATCGCGTGCGCGTG
>JAABQW010000202.1 GCA_011391275.1 Betaproteobacteria bacterium | reverse complement strand
CGCCTCGCCGCCGACCCCGCGCGGGCCGAGCGCATGGGCCGGGCCGGGCGAGAGCGCGCCACGCGGCTGCTGCCTTCGTGGGACGCGGTGGCCGAAACGCTGCTCGCGGCGCGCCCGTGAAGATCGCGATCGTCGCACCGCTCCCGCAGCCCTTCACTTTCGGCGGCGCCGAGAACCTGTGGCTGGGCCTCCTCGCGCACCTGAACGCGGAGACGCCGCACCAGGCCGACCTGGTGAAGCTCCCCAGCCCCGAGGCGGACTTCTGGTCGCTCGCGCAGAGCTACGAGAGATTCTCGCGGCTGGAGCTCTCCGGGTTCGACGCGGTGATCGTCGGCAAGTACCCGGCATGGATGGTCGACCACCCGGTGAAGGTCTGCTACATGCTGCACCGGCTGCGCGGCCTGTACGACGCGTATCCGGGCGAGATCGAGGTGCCGCAGGAGCACGCGGCCCTCCCCGGCGTCGCGCACCTGCGCCGCTTCATGCGCGAGGCGGCCGGCCAGCGCGAGGCGCTCGACGACTTCTTCGGCGCCCTCTACGCGCTGCGCGGCGGCGAGGCCGAAGCGGCCCTCGCCTTTCCCGGCCCGCTCACGCGCGAGGTCGTCCACTTCCTCGACGGCATCGGCCTGCACCCGAAGCGCGTACGGCGCTGGGCGGCGATCGCGGCGACGCTCCCGGCGCGCGCCGGCTACTTCCCGGAAGGCGCGCAGGTGCGCGTCGCCCACCCGCCGACGAGCCTTCGCGTGGCGCCGGGGGGCGCGCAGGAGGCGTTCTTCACCGTGAGCCGGCTGGACGCGCCCAAGCGCCTGGACCTCGTGATCGAGGCGATGCGCCACGTGAAGTCGGACGTGAAGCTCCGCATCGCGGGCACGGGGCCCGACGAGGCGCGGCTGCGCGCGGCCGCCGCGGGCGACCCGCGGATCTCCCTCCTGGGGTTCCTCGACGAACGCGGCATCGCGCGCGAGTACGCGCAGGCGCTCGCCGTGCCCTTCGTCCCGTGGCAGGAGGACTACGGCTACGTGACGCTCGAGGCGATGCTCGCGGGCAAGCCCGTGGTCACCGTGAAGGACGCGGGCGGCCCGCTGGAGCTGGTGGAGGACGGCGTGACCGGCTCGGTCGTCGCACCCGACGCGAAGTCGCTGGGCGAGGCGCTCGACCGGCTGGCGAAGGACCGCGCGCTCGCCGCGAGGCTTGGCCGCGCCGGACGCGAGCGGGCCTCGAAGGTCACCTGGGAAGCGGTCACCGACGCGCTGCTGGGCGGCCTCGAGGACCTTGCCGCGGCGGCGGCGGCCAGGCCGCGGATGGTCATGCTGGCGACGTTCCCCATCCACCCCATCCTGCACGGCGGCCAGTCGCGCGCCTACCACCTCTGCCGCGGCTTCGCGTCGCGCTACGACGTGACGGTGGTCTCCGTCGACACGCTGCCCGTCGCCGGCACGCAGGGCACGATCGCGCCCGACGTGCGCCAGGTCGCCGTGGCACGCACGCCGAAGCACGCGGAGCAGGAAGCGGCCGTGCAGCGCGCGCTGGGCCTGCCGGTCACCGACATCGTGATGCCGGAGTTCCACCGCCACACGCCCGCCATCGTCGAGGCGATCCGCGAGGCGGTGCGCGGCGCCGAGGTCGTGGTCCTCTGCCACCCTTACCTGCTGCCGGCACTGGACGCCGCCGGCTGGCGCGGCGAGACCTGGTACGAGGCGCAGGACGCGGAAGCCGACCTCAAGCGCTCCATGATCCCCGCGAGTGACGCCTCGCGCCCGTGGCTCGAGCGCACCGAGGCCGTCGAGCGCGAGGTGGCCACCCGCGCCACGCGAATCCTCGCCGTCACCCAGGAGGACGCGGCGGCGCTGGCCGGGCGCTACGGCGTGCCGGCGGCGAAGCTAGCGGCCGTGCCCAACGGCACCGACACCGCCGCCATCCGCTACTGCGGCCCGGCCATGCGCGAGGCGGTGCGGCGGCGCATGGGGCTCGCGGGCGAGCGCTATGCGCTCTTCATGGGCAGCGGCCACAAGCCCAACATCGACGCCGTGGTGGCGATCTTCGCCGCCTCGGCGCAGCTGCCGCACGTGACCTTCCTCGTGATGGGCAACGTCTGCTACGCGTTCGACCCGGCCACGGTGCCGCCCAACGTGCGCATGCTGGGGCTGCTGCCCGACGCGCAGCGCGACGTGGCCCTCGACTTCGCGCACCTCGCGCTCAACCCCGTCACCTACGGCTCGGGCACCAACGTGAAGATGCTCGACTACTTCGCCGCGGGCCTGCCGGTGGTCTCCACCGCCACCGGGGCACGCGGCCTCGCGGTCGCCGACGGCGAGCACCTGCTCCTGTGCGACGCGCAGGGGCTGGAGGCGACGGTCCGCCGCGCGCTCTCGCTGGACGACGAGGCGCTGGGCCGCATGACGCGCAATGCGAGGGACCTGGTCGAGGCGCGCTACGACTGGGCGGCCATCGCGCGCGACGCCCTCGCCTTCGCCACCGCGCGCGCATGAGCCACCTGGCGGACCTGGTCGCCTCGGGGACGCTGGGCTGCCCCGTCTGCCGCGGAGCACTCGCGCTTGCGGAGTCGTCCGCGCGCTGCGGCGGCTGCGGCCGCGCGTTCGCGTTCGCCAACGGCGCGCTCGACCTCTACGGGGCCCATGCCGAGGCG
>JAABQW010000201.1 GCA_011391275.1 Betaproteobacteria bacterium | reverse complement strand
TGGCCGGTGGCACGCCGCGCCTGGCGCTGATCGACGGGTTCATCGGGTCGGTGGAGTACCGCGCCCGGTTCCTGCCCTGAGGAGGGGGAGATGAAGACCATGAGCAAGATGAACGCGAGGCTGGGTGCTGTGCTGGCGGGGCTGGCGCTGCTGCTTTCGGGCCTGGCCGCGCAGGCCGGCACGATCACCTACTTCCACAACGACCTGGCGGGTTCTCCGCTGGTGGCCACGAACCAGGACGGGCACGTCATCTGGCGGGAGAACTACCGGCCTTACGGGGAGCGGCTGGTGAACTCGGCCGCAGCTTCCGGGAACGCGGTGTGGTTCACGAGCCGTCGGCAGGATGCGGAGTCGGGGCTCGTGTACATGGGGGCGAGGCACTACGACCCGGTGGCGGGGCGGTTCGTGTCCGTGGACCCGGTGGGCTTCGACGAAGGCAACATCCACTCCTTCAACCGCTACGCGTACGCGAACAACAACCCGTACCGGTACAAGGATCCGGACGGGCGAGCGGCGGAGACGATCTTCGACGTGATCAGCTTCGGGATCAGCGTCGAAATGTTCCGGCGCGATCCCTCGCTGGGCAACTTCCTCGGGGCGGCGGTTGACGGGTTAGCGGTGGCTATTCCCTTCGTCCCCGGCGGGGTCGGATCGATCCGGGCGCTGGGCAAGGGGGCGGAGGTCGCAGCCGAGGTAGCCAAGAGGGCCCCGAATTGGGGAGACCCTAATACCCTGGCAAGACACTTTCGGGAGCACGGTGCCGATTTTGGCGCCAAGAGCGCGGACGACTACGCGACTCAAGCATCACAACTCTTGCGCCGATCGCAAGCAGAGAATCTGCCAACGAAAGTCGACGCTGATGGTGTGATCCGTGTCTATGACCCTAAGACGAACACATTCGGAGCATTCAATTCCGACGGAACGACGAAGACACTCTTCAAGCCGACCAGTCCAACCTACTGGGATCGACAGCAAGGGAGTGCACCATGGGTGCCCTGACGCACACCTGTCCGGTTTGTGGTTATCCCGCGCTTCGCGAGCCGCCTCGGTCGCCAAAGTCTGGAGGTGGCTCGTACGAAATTTGTCCTTCCTGTGGGTTTCAGTTTGGTGTTACCGACGATGACAAGGGAATTAGCCATGAGAAATGGCGAGAAGATTGGATCTATCGAGGTATGCCCTGGGATGGTCACGACATCGGATCACCTCCGGCGAACTGGAACCCAAAGGAACAACTCGCGAAGCTCCTAGGGAGAGGAGGCTAGCGCCTACGAGATCCGTGACGTAGGTGGCGGCGAGTCGTGGCAATATCTCGACATGACCCCCGCCCGCATGCGCGCCTTCTGCCATTCGCTCCCCGGCGCCACCTACGACCTCAAGTGGGACGTGGACCATGTCTACTCGGTCGGCGACAAGATGTTCGCCGTGGTCTACGACATGAAGAAGGGTGAGGAGTCGGTTTCCTTCAAGGTGGACCACGAGCGCTTCCTCGAACTCACCGACCGGCCCGGGGTCGTGCCCGCGCCGTACCTCGCGCGCGCGAAGTGGGTGCAGGTGAAGGGGCTGCGGACGCTGCACGAGAAGGAGCTGAAGGAGCTCATCGCGCGCTCGCACGCGCTGGTGGCGGCGAAGCTCACGCGGGCCGTGCGCGAGTCGATCGGGCTCGCGTAGCCGGTCGGAGCCATGGGCGCGCTCGTCGTTCGCATCCTGCTCTGCTTCGTGCCCTGCGTGGCGGCGTGGTACTGGCTCGCGCCGGGGGCCGATGCGTTGGTCGCCGCGGGTGCGCGCTTCATCGCCGGCCTCGTCGTGCGCGACGTGGTGCAGGAGACGGAAAACGTCTCCGGGGTCATTACCTTCGTGACCTCGATGTCGGTTCCCGGGCAGGAGGGCGTGGTCACCGTGGACGCGAACCCGCGCCTCTTCACCTACGGCTACGCCCTCTTCGCGGCCATCGTGCTGGGCGCGAAGTGGCGCTCGGCGTGGTGGAGCCTGCCGCTCGGGGCGATCGTTGTGGCGATGGTCGCGATGTGGGGCGTGGCCTTCGACCTCCTTGCCCACCTGGTGCGCTCCGCGCCGGCCGCCTTGCACGCGCGGGGCGTCACGCAGGGGACGGTGAACTTCATCGCCCTGGGCTACCAGCTCGGTACCCTCGTGCTTCCCGCGGTCGTGCCCACTGTCCTGGCGGTCGGGATCGCGTGGAAGGAGATCACGCCGCCACTCGAGGCCAGCGCCGCCGAGCCACGGCAATGAGCGCTGCGCCTTTCGTCCTCGCCGGGCCGGACTCCTCGCGCCCGAGCCTGGCGATCCGGATAACGCTCGGCTATTCGATCCTGCTGCACGCGCTGCTCTTCATGGTCCCGCTGCGCGAGAAGCCGCCGACGGTGCCGCCCGCGGGGGCGGCCGGGCCGATGCAGGTTCGCATCGAGCCCCAGCGAGTGCCACCGACGCCTGCCGTCGAGCCGGAGGCGCCCGTGGCCCAGCCGGTCACGCGGCCGTCACCGCGCCCGGACCGGACCATCATGGCGATGCCGCGCCGCACGCTTCCCGAGCCGTCCGCGGTGACCGTACCCCCGCCCGTCCCCGAGCCGGCGCCCTCGCGGCAGCCGGAATTCGACATGTCCGCGCTCATCGCCGCGAACCGCGAGCGGCGCCT
>JAABQW010000200.1 GCA_011391275.1 Betaproteobacteria bacterium | reverse complement strand
GCGGACCTTCACCGAGGGCTACAAGTCGATGGACGGCGGCTTCAACGCGACCTACGACCAGCTCGTCGACTACCTGGGGCAGATGTGACGCCCGCGAACCCGCTCCGGGAACCGGGCACGCGAACCGGGTTCGCGGCGTGAGCTCGATCGAAGTCAGCGAGAAGGGCGGCGTGCGGCAGCTGCACTTCGGCTCGGAGCTGGTGCAGGGCGCGATGCGCATCGCCCGGCCGTGGGGGCTCGAGCTCGAGTACACGCGCGAGATGATGCTGCCGCTGCTGCTGCACCCCGGCGCGGCGTGGCCGAGGTCCGTGCTGCAGGTGGGGCTCGGCGCCGCCTCGTTCACGCGCTTCCTGCACCGCCACCGGCCGAAGGCGCGCGTGACGGTGGTGGAGATCTCACCCGCCGTGGTCGCCGCCGCGCGCCAGTTCTTCAAGCTGCCCGAGGAGTCCTCCCGCCTCGCGATCGAGGTCGCCGACGGGCACGACTGGCTCGCGGCCACCGACCGGCGGTTCGACCTGATCCTCGTGGACGGATTCGACGCCGAGGGCCGCGCGGGAATGCTCGAGTCGCTGCCGTTCTACCTCAACGCGCGCAGCCGCCTGAATGCCGGCGGGATGCTCGCCACGAACCTGCTCACGCGGTCGAGGAGCGTCGCGCCGGTCGCGCGGCGCCTGCGCGAGGCCTTCGAGGGCCGCGTGGCCGTGCTGCCGCCCTGCGGGGCGGGCAACGCCGTCGCGATCGCCGCGCGGGACGGGGAGATCCGCCTGGAGCATGACGAGCTGCGCGACCCGGCGCGGCGCCTGAAGGAGGAGACGGGGCTCGACCTGGCTCCCCTGCTCGACCGGCTCGCCCGGGCCTGAAGCGACGGGGCGGCCCGGCGATCAGCGAAGCGCCGCCGGCGCCGGCCCCCCGATGGGAATCTCCATGAGGTCCTCGCCGAACACGATGTGCCCCGCGTAGACGCGGCTCATCTCGGCGATCGTCCGCTCGCGCACGCCGGGCCTGTCGAACTGCTCGGTGACATGCGTGACCACCAGCGTCTTCACTCGAGCCTCCGCCGCGAGTTCCGCGAGCTCGAGGTGCCCCATCACCGACTGCGCGAAGGCCTTGCTCGGCGCGGTGCCGGAGAGGTAGTGGCACATGTGCACCAGCACGTCGCAGCCGGCCGCCAGGCGCTCCATCGATGCGCAGGGACCCGTGTCGCCAGAGTAGACGAAGGAACCCTCGGTGCTGTCGAGCCGGTAGCCGTACGAGACGAGATGCGGCCCGAAGTGCGCCACGCCCGCGGTGCGCACCGTCCATCCCTCGCCCACCACCTCCTCGTTGGGCGAGAGCTCGCGCACCCAGGGCCGCGGCGGGGGGCGCTCGCCCGTGCCGCCGCGCGCGCGGTAGACGTCCAGGCTCACCTCGTTCTGCGTGCGCGACACGATGTCCGGCCCGAAGGCGCCGTCCTCGCCCCACAGGCGCTCGCCGATGCGCGCGAGCGGCGGCGGGCCGTAGATCGCGAGCTCCGGGATCCTCGCCGCGCCCTGGTCCCAGCGGGTGAGCACCAGGCGGGCGAGGTCGCCCATGTGGTCGTAGTGGTGGTGGCTGATGAAGGCGTGGGTGACCTGCGTGGGCGCCACGCCCAGCTCGAGCAGCCGGTGGTGCGCGCCGAAGCCGTGGTCGAAGACGATCGTCGCGCCCGCCACGCGCACCAGGTATCCCGAGCACATCCGCCGCAGCGAGGGCGTGGGCGTGCCGGTGCCCAGCAGGTGGATGCGCACGGGCTCAGCGCTCGCGCAGGTTCAGCGCGTCGATCATCGCGCCGTACTTCTTCTGCTCCGCGGCCACGAAGCCGGCGAACTCCGCGGGCGTGCCGGGGATCGTCTCCACGCCCTGGTTCGCGAGCGACTCGCGCAGATCCGGCTGCACCACGGCCTGGGCGATGACCTCGTTCAGCCGCTTCACCACCGCGGCCGGCGTTCCCTTCGGGACGAAGAAGCCGAACCAGCCGGAGAGGTCGAAGTTCGCGAGGCCCACCTCGTCCATCGTCGGCACGCCGGGCAGCGCGGGCGAGCGCTTCTTGCCGGTCACCGCGAGGGCCTTGAGCTTGCCGGCGCGCACGTGCGGCACGGCCGGCGGGAAGCCCGAGAAGTAGATGTTCACCACGCCCGCCAGCGTGTCGGTCACCGCCTGCGCGCCGCCCTTGTAGGGCACGTGCAGCAGGCTGATGCCGGCCGACTTCTTCAACTGCTCGCCCGCGAACTGCGCGGGGCTTCCGGCGCCCGCCGAGGCGTAGGAGTACTTGTCCGGTGCGGCCTTGGCCGCCTTGATGAAGTCGGCGAGCGTCTCGCCCGGCGAGGACGGGTGGGCCACGAGGAGAAGCGGGCTCACGCCCGCCAGCGCGACGGGCTCGAAGTCGCGCACCGTGTCGTAGGCCGCGTTCCTGGCCATCTGCGGCGCCACCGTCATCTCCGAGGTGTAGCCCAGCAGCACCGTGTAGCCGTCGGCCGGGGACTTCGCAACCGTGGTCGCGCCGAGCATGCCCGCTGCTCCGGGCTTGTTCTCGATCACCACGGGCTGGCCGAGGGCTTCGCCCATCTTCTTGCCGATCCCGCGCGCCAGCACGTCGCCCAGGCCGCCCGGGCCGTAGGGGACGACGATCCGGACCGACTTGTCGGGCCAG
>JAABQW010000209.1 GCA_011391275.1 Betaproteobacteria bacterium | reverse complement strand
GGCTTGCCGAGCCGGCCCAGCGGGATTTGCGGGATGATCTTCGTTTCGAGCACTTCCTTCGGGATCGCCATCACCATCTGCGTCCCGATGTAGCCGGGAGAGATCGTGTTCACGGTGACGCCCTTGCGGGCGACCTCGAGGGCGAGCGCCTTGGTGAAGCCGTGCATGCCGGCCTTGGCGGCGGAGTAGTTGGTCTGGCCGAAGGCGCCCTTCTGGCCGTTCACGCTCGAGACGTTGATGACGCGCCCCCAGGCGCGCTCGACCATCGCGTCGACCACGGGCTTGGTCATGTTGAAGACGCTGTCGAGGTTGGTCTTCATGACCGCGTCCCAGTCGACCTTGCCCATCTTCTTGAACGTCATGTCGCGCGTGATGCCGGCGTTGTTGATGAGGATGTCGATGGGCCCGATCTCGGACGAGATCTTCGCGACGGCATCGTGGCAGGAGTCGAAGTCCCCCACGTCGCACGGGTAGGCGTGGAAGTGGTAGTCGCGGCTCTCCATGTCCTTGAGCCACTCCGCGTGCTTCGTGTTGCCGGGCGAGTAGGTCACCACGACCCGGATGCCCATGCGGGCGAGCTTCATGCAGATGGCTTCACCGAGGCCGCCCATGCCTCCGGTCACGAGGGCGATTCGCTGCGTCATTTCGGTCTCTCCTCCTGGCGTTTTGACTGCGCCGGGCGGTGCGCGCCGCCCGGCGCCATTCTCACTTCCCGATCTCCGCGCGCTCCTTCACGTAGCGGCCCGGCGCCGGCTCGATCGGCGCGTGCTTCGGGCCGCCGAGCTTCGCGCGCGCCGGCACGAGCTTCCCGGCGAAGGGAACGAGCCACTTCGCCCAGGGCACCCACCAGCTCCCCGGCTCCTCCCGGGCCTGCACGAACCACTTGTCGGCATCGGGGCCGATGCGGTCGTTCACCCAGTAGTTGCGCTTGTTCTTGCGCGCGGAATTGATCGACCCCGCGATGTGGCCGCTCGCGCCCAGCACGAACCTGACCGGCCCCCCCAGGTAGCGCGCGCTCTCGTACGCCCCCTTCCACGGCACGATGTGGTCCTCGCGCGCCGCGAACACGAAGGCGGGAACGTCCACGCGCTTCAGGTCCAGGGGAACCCCGCACATCGTGAGCGCATCGGGGACGACCAGCAGGTTGTCCGCGTAGGTGTTCCTCAGGTAGTAGGCGTACATCGGGCCAGGCAGGTTCGTCGAGTCCGAGTTCCAGTAGAGGAGATCGAAGGCCGGCGGCTGCTGGCCCTTCAGGTAGTTCGACACCACGTAGGACCAGACCAGGTCGTTGGCGCGCAGGCTCGAGAACGCGCTCGCGAGCTCCGCCCCCGGCACGATGCCGCCCTTGGCGAGCTTCTTCTCGCGCTTCTCGACGAAGTTCTTGTCGATGTAGACGCGGATCTCGCCCACGTCGCTGAACTCCAGGAGCGCGGTCATCAGCGTGAGGCTCGCCACCGGCTTCTTCTTCTTCGCCGCGAGCACGGCCAGCGCGCACGAGAGGAGCGTGCCGCCGATGCAGAAGCCCAGCGCGTTGACCTTGTCGGCCCCCGTGATCGCCCTCGCCTGGTCGAGCGCGGCGATGACGCCCGTCTCGACGTAGTCGTCCCAGGTGAGCTTGTCCAGGGGCGGCTTCACGTTGCGCCACGACACCATGAAGACCGTGTGCCCCTGCTCGATCGCGTAGCGCACGAGCGAGTTCTCCGGCTGCAGGTCCATGATGTAGAACTTGTTGATGCACGGCGGCACCATCACCAGCGGCCGCTCGTGCACCTTCGCGGTGAGCGGGCTGTACTGGACGAGCTGGATGAGGTCGTTTTCCCAGACGACCGCTCCCTCGGTGACCGCGATGTTCCGGCCCACCTCGAAGGCGGCCTCGTCGGTCATCGAGATGCGCCCCTTGTCCATGTCCCCGAGGAGGTTCTTCATCCCCTCCTCGATGGTCTTGCCGCCGCTCTCCAGCGCCGCCTTGAGGGCCTCGGGGTTGGTGGCCAGGTAGTTCGAGGGCGCCGCGGCGTCCAGGTACTGGCGCATGAAGAAGCGCATGCGCCGCTTGGTCGCCGCGTCCATGTCGGCCTCGTCCACCGCCTGCATCATCATCTTCGAGGTGAGGAGGTAGGAGTCGCGGTAGTAACGGAAGAGCGGGTTCTCGTTCCACTCGGGCGCGCTGAAGCGCTTGTCGCCGGGCGGCTGCACTTCCTTGCCCGCCTCGGGCTGGAAGGCCTGCATCCACAGGTTCATCTGCTCCTGCATGTACTTGCCCTGCAGGTCGAGCAGCGTCTGCGGCTTGGCGCTCACCGACTCGAGCCAGGCGCGGTAGGCATCCGAGAACCCCGCCATCACGTGGTGGGTGGGGCTGTCGGCGTGCATGGACGAGGCGAGCTTTTCGTGGGACTTGCGCAGGATGCCGGCGATGCGTTCGGGGTCGTGCGAGGTGGATTTTGGCATGTGTCTTGAGGCGCCGGAATGGACGCAAACCTTTGGAATTTCAGGGATTTTCGGTGCCATTCTGGGGGGCGCCCGAAGGGGTGTCAAGGAAAGCGCGCCGCGGGTCCCCTAGTGGGCCGCGCCGAGCGCGTGGTGGACGCTCCAGAGCGTGAGGATGCCGAGACCGATGAAGGCCACCTGGGCGGCCGTCTCGGCGAGGCGCGCGCGCCGGTGCAGGCCGGGCATCAGGTCAGCCACGGCCACGTAGAGCATGCCGGCCGCCGCGACGGCGAGGATGCGGGGCACCCACTCCTGCGCCGCCGAGAGCGCGAAGTAGCCCAGAAGCGCCCCGGCCACGGCCGCGAGGCTGGAGAGCGCGTTGAGGAGCAGCGCCCTGGATCGCGAGAAGCCGGAGTTGAGGAGCACGAGGAAGTCGCCCACCTCCTGCGGAACCTCGTGCGCGACGATCGCGGCGGCGGTCACCACGCCGAGCTTCACGTCCGCGAGGAAGGCGCCGGCGATGATCACGCCGTCGGTGAAGTTGTGGAACGAGTCGCCCACGACGATCATCCAGCCCGAGCGCCCGGCGTCGTGGGAGTGCCCGTGGACGGCTTCGGGAATCGCCGCGGCTTCGCCGGGCTCGCCGCCGTGGTGGTGCCGCCAGAGGAGCAGCTTCTCGAGCACGAAGAAGCCGAGCAGGCCCGCGAGGATGAGCGCGGCCGTCCCTTCGGGGTCGTCGGTCTTCTCGAACAGGTGCGGCACGATGTCCAGGAAGACGGCGCCCAGCAACGCCCCCACGGCGTAGCTCACGAGGATGGGCACCAGGCGCGCCTGCAGGCGGAACGCGACCAGGGAGGCGAGGAGCACCGAGATCAGCCCGCCGGCCAGGCAGGCGGCGAGGATCCACGCGAGGACGGGCATGGGGGGCTTTTCCTGCGACTGAGTTGCAAACAGTCTAGCAGGCGTGTCAATGCCCGGCGGCGATCCAGATGAACGCGCCCTGCCGTCCGCCCGGCTTCTCGCGACGGTACGAGAAGAAGCGCTCGCGCTCGGTCCAGGTGCAGAATCCGCCGCCCGAGACGGCCGCCACCCCCGCGCTTGCGAGCCGCAGCCGCGCGAGCGCGTAGAGGTCGGCCAGGTACTTCCCCCCGCCACGCGGCACGAAGGCGATCCCCGCCTCCCGTTGCACGCCGGCGAAGGCCTCGCGGACCTCGGGGCCGACCTCGAAGACGGCCGGGCCGATGGCCGGGCCCAGCCAGGCAAGCACCCGGTGCGGCGGGCCGCCAACCGAGGCGACCGCGTTCTCGAGCACCCCGGCGGCGAGCCCGCGCCACCCCGCGTGGGCGACCGCCACGCGCGAGCCGTCGTCGCGGCACAGGAACACCGGCAGGCAATCCGCCGTGAGGACGACGGCGACCCGGCCGGGGGAGGAGGTGGCCGCCGCGTCGGCCTCGGGCGGCCTGTCGCCTGCCGGGCCGTCGAGATCCGCCACCGCGTTGCCGTGGACCTGGGCGAGCCAGGCGGGCTCCGTGGGCAGGAGCGCGCGCACGGTACTCCGGTTGGCCGCCACGCGCGCCGCGTCGTCCCCGCAATTCGCGCCGAGGTTGAGGGAGGCGTACTCGCCCTGGCTCACGCCGCCGGCGCGCGTGGTCACGAAGGCGCGCACGCCGGGGGGCGCTGTCCAGTCGGGCACGATCCAGTCCGGGTGCAGCTTCATCCCGCGCTCCTCAGGGAGGCGGCCAGCGCCTCGAAGTCGGCCGGAGGCGGCGCCGTGAACCGCACCTCCTTGCGGGTGCGCGGGTGGACGAAGGCGAGCTTCCACGCGTGCAGCGCCTGCCGCAACAGGCGCCGCTCGCCGCGCCCGCCGTACACCGGGTCGCCCTCGAGCGGGTGGCCGATGGAGGCGAGGTGCACGCGGATCTGGTGCGTCCTCCCCGTCTCGAGGTCGCACTCGACGAGCGCATGCGCGGCGAAACGCTCGCGGACCCGGTAGTGAGTGATGGCGGGCTTGCCGCCGGGAACGATCGCCATGCGCGTGCGCTGCGTGGGGTGCCGGCCGATGGGCGCGTCCACCGTCCCCGCGGCAGGGACCGCGCCGCGCACGATGGCGAGGTAGGTGCGCTTCACGGTACGCGCCTGGAGCTGGCGCACGAGGTCCTGCATCGCCGCCTCGTTCTTCGCCACGACGAGGAGCCCGCTCGTCTCCTTGTCCAGGCGGTGCACGATCCCCGCGCGCGGCAGGCCCTTCAACGAGGGCACCCTGTGCAGGAGGGCGTTGAGCATCGTCCCGGCCCAGTTGCCGCTGCCGGGATGGACCACGAGGCCGGCGGGCTTGGCGACGACGAGGACGTCGTCGTCCTCGTGCACCACGTCGAGCGCGATGTCCTCCGGCCGGAACGACGATTCCTCCGGGCGCGGCCGCAGCGCGACCTCCAGCTTCTCGCCGCCGCGCAGCCGGTGGCGTGGCCGCACGCGCTCGCCGTCGACGAGGACCGCGCCCTCCTCCACGAGCCGCGCGAGCCGGCTCCTCGACTCCTCCGGGAGCAGGCGGGCGAGCGCCTGGTCGAGCCGCAGGCCCGCCAGGGAGGGCTCGACCACCAGTGCCAGCTTCGGGATGGGCGCCCCGCCGAAGGTATAATCGGCGGGTTCCGCCACGGGATCGACCATGAAGCGAAGTGTAACGGCAGTAATCCTCCTCGCGCTCGCCCTCGCCCTGGGCGGCTGCGGCTGGCTGGACAAGAAGCTCGACGAAAAGCGCGACTGGCAGGCGGAGGACTGGTACCGCGCCGCCAAGGAGGAGCTCGACAGCGGCAGCTGGCTCGCCGCCGTGAAGATCTACGGCGAGCTCGAGTCGAGGTTTCCCTTCGGCCGCTACGCCCAGCAGGCCCAGCTCGACACCGCCTACGCCTATTACAAGGAAGGCGACACGGCGCAATCGATCGCGGCGATCGACCGCTTCATCAAGGCCTACCCGAACCACCAGAACCTCGATTACGCCCTGTACCTGAAGGCGCTCGCGAACTTCCGGGAGGACCTGGGGATGCTCCCCACGCTCCTCGGCCGCCAGGACCTCGCCGACCGCGACCCCAAGGCCGCCCGCGAGTCCTTCGAGATGTTCAAGGAGCTGGTCGCCCGCTTCCCGGACAGCCGCTACGCCGACGACTCGCTCGCGCGGATGCACCACCTCGTCGACGCGCTGGCCCGCCACGAGCTGCACGTGGCGCGCTACTACCTGAGGCGCGGCGCGTGGCTCTCCGCCGTCAACCGCGCGCAGGACATCGTCGTGCGTTTCCCCGACTCCCCCGAGCGCCGCGAGGCGCTGGAGATCCTCGTCGAGGGCTACGACCGCATGGGGATGGCGGACCTGCGCGACGACGCGAGGAAGGTCCTGGCCGCGAACTACCCGCAGGACACCATGGCCGCCGAGGGCCGCAACCGCAAGAGCTGGTGGCAGTTCTGGTAGGAGCGGGACCGCCTCGTCCCGCGAAGACCGGTGGCGAACCCGTCCCCCGTCACCCCTGGGCCGCGAGCAGGGCCAGCAGTTCCGCCTGCGCGCTGCGCTTCCTTCCCCGGCCGCGCTTGCGCCGCACGTAGGTGCCGTCGGAGCGCATCTCCCACGACTGCGCGTTGTCGTCCAGGTAGGGCTTGAGGCCCTCGCTCACGATGCGCCTGGCGAGCTTGCGGTCGACGACGGGGAAGGCCAGCTCGATGCGGCGGAAGAAGTTGCGGTCCATCCAGTCCGCGCTCGACAGCCACACCTTCTCGTCGCCCCCGTTGGCGAAGCGGAAGACGCGCGTGTGCTCGAGGAAGCGCCCGACGAGCGAGCGCACGCGGATGTTCTCCGAGAGCTTCGGCACCCCGGGACGCAGCGCGCACACGCCGCGCACCAGGAGGTCGACCTTCACGCCCGCCTGGGACGCCTTGTAGAGCGCCTCGATCACGATCGGCTCGAGGAGCGCGTTCATCTTGGCCGTGATGGCGGCCGGCTTGCCGGCGCGGGCGTTGCGGATCTCGTTCTCGATCGAGTCGAGCACGCGCTGGTGCATCGAGAAGGGCGCCTGCCAGACGTGGCGAAGCTTGCTCGCCTTGCCCAGGCCGGTGAGCTGCTGGAAGACCTCGTTCACGTCCGCGCAGATCTCCGGGTGGCTCGAGAGGAGGTCGAAGTCGGTGTACAGGCGCGCCGTGCGCGGGTGGTAGTTGCCCGTCCCCAGGTGCACGTAGCGCATGAGGCGGCCTTCCTCGCGCCGGACCACCAGCGCCATCTTGGCGTGCGTCTTCAGTCCCACCACGCCGTAGACGACGTGCGCGCCCACGTCCTCGAGCTTGGCGGCCCAGTTGATGTTGGCTTCCTCGTCGAAGCGCGCCATGAGCTCCACGACGACGGTGACCTCCTTCCCGGCGCGGGCGGCGTCGATGAGCGTCTGCATGATCACCGAGTCCGTGCCCGTGCGGTACACGGTCTGCTTGATCGCCACCACCTGCGGGTCGCGCGCGGCGTCGCGGATGAAGTCGATGACCGGCGCGAAGGACTGGTACGGGCGGTGCAGCAGCACGTCGCCCTTGCGCAGCGTCTCGAAGATGTCCTTCGACTTTTCCAGCGCCTTCGGCAGCCCCGGCTGGAACGGCCTGAACTTGAGGTCCGGGCGGTCGACCTGGTCCGGGACGCTCATGAGCCGGACCAGGTTCACCGGCCCGTTGACGCGGTAGAGGTCCACGGCCTCGAGCCCGAGCTGCTCCAGCAGGAACGACGACATCCCCGGCGTCATGGTGTCGTCGACTTCCAGGCGCACCGCGTCGCCGAGGTGGCGCTGCGGCAGCTCGCCCTGCAGGGCCTTGCGCAGGTCCTTCACCTCCTCCTCCTCGACGAAGAGGTCGGAATTGCGCGTCACGCGGAACTGGTGGCAGCCGACGACGTTCATCCCGGAAAACAGCTCGCCCACGTGCGCGTGCAGGATGGAGGTGAGGAAGATGAAGTCGTGCTCGCCGCCGGCCACGCCGCGCGGCAGGCGGATCACCCGCGGCAGCACCCGCGGCGCCTGGACGATGGCGGCGCGCGAGTCGCGACCGAAGGCGTCGCGTCCGTCCAGCTCGACGGCGAAATTGAGGCTCTTGTTGAAGACGCGCGGGAACGGGTGCGCCGGGTCGAGACCGATGGGCGTCAGGACCGGCATCATCTCGCGGAAGAAGAACTCGCGCACCCACTCCTGCTGCGCGGGCGACCACTCGCCGCGGCGCAGGAACCGGATGCCCGCCGCCGAGAGGGCCGGCAGGATCGACTCGTTGAGGAGGGCGTACTGCCGGTCGACCATCGCGCGCGCCACCTCGGTCACCCGCGCGAAGATCTCGCGCGGCGTGAGCCCGTCGGGGTCGGCCGCGGCCGCGCCGAGCTTCAGCTGCTCCTTCACGCCCGCCACGCGGATCTCGAAGAACTCGTCCATGTTGGACGAGACGATGCAAAGGAACTTCAGCCGCTCGAGCGCGGGCGTGGATTTCTCCTCGGCCTGCGCGAGCACGCGCCGGTTGAACTCCAGCGCCTGCAGCTCGCGGTTGAGGAAGTGCTCGGGGGGCAGCGGTGGCACCCGGCGGGGCTCGAATTTGGGCTTGTTACCCAAGATGATGGGACCGTTTCGTGAACATTTCGTGACGGCCGCGCGACAGGCGCGCCGCGGTGCGGGAGCGCGTTCGAACTGTGCCATACTGCCCGGCACAAACGGCGCGCGACGCGCCGCGCACGGCTCCATGGAATATACCACCCTCGCCGCGGTCGACCTCGGCTCCAACAGCTTCCACCTCGCGATCGGCCGCGTGGTCGACGACCAGATCTACCCCCTCGACTCGATCAAGGAAACGGTGCGGCTCGGGGCCGGGCTCGGCCCCGACAAGCGGCTCGACGCGCCCACCCAGGAGCGCGCGCTGGCCGCGCTGAGCCGCTTCGCCGAGCGCCTGGCGGGCATGCACCCGGAATCGGTCCGCGTGGTCGGCACGAACGCGCTGCGCGTGGCCAGGAACTCGGCCGACTTCCTGCGTGCGGCCGAGGCGGTGGTGGGCTTCCCGATCGAGATCATCTCCGGCCGCGAGGAGGCGCGACTCATCTACTCGGGCGTGGTCCACTCCCTGCCCCTCACCGACCGCAACCGCCTCGTGGTCGACATCGGCGGCGGTTCCACCGAGTTCATCATCGGCGTGCGCCTCAAGCCCAAGGTGATGGAGAGCCTCTACATGGGTTGCGTGAGCTACACGCAGCGCTTCTTCCCCGAGGGCCGCGTCGACAAGAAGTCGATGAAGGCGGCCGAGCTCGCCGCCCGCGAGCAGGTGCAGACCATCGTCTCGCGCTTCGAGAAGACGGGCTGGCGCGAGGCGGTTGCGTCCTCCGGCAGCGCGCGATCCCTTTCCGAGGCGATGGTCGCCTCCGGCATGGCCGAACGCGGCATCACCGCCGACGGGCTCGAGTGGCTGCGCGAGCAGGCGCTCGCCGCGGGCGACATCCGCAAGCTCGACCTGCCCGGCCTGCGCGAGGAGCGCCTGCCGGTCTTCGCGGGCGGGCTCGCCATCATGTCGGCGGTCTTCGCGGAGCTCTCCCTCAAGCAGATGACCCTCGCCGAGGGGGCGCTTCGCCAGGGGGTCCTCTGGGACCTGCTGGGGCGCGTGCACCACCGCGACATCCGCGAGGTCACCGTGGACCAGTTCGTGCGCCGCTACCACGTGGACCAGGTGCAGTCCCAGCGCGTGGGCCGGCTCGCCCGCGACCTCTTCCACCAGCTCGAGCCCGTGCTCGACGAGAAGGGCGCCGGCGAGCGCATGTTCCTGGACTGGGCATGCCGGCTGCACGAGATCGGCATCTCGATCGCCCAGGGCGCCTACCACAAGCACACCGCCTACATCCTCGCCAACGCCGACATGCCCGGCTTCTCCCGCCAGGAGCAGGGCTGGCTCTCCAACCTCGTGCTCTCGCAGCGCGGGCGCCTGTCGAAGATGCGGGGGGCCTTCGACGACGACGACTCGCTCGCCACCCTCGCCGTGTGCCTGCGCCTGGCGGTGATCCTGCACCGCAGCCGGCGCACGCTGCGGCTGCCGCCATTGCGGCTCGGGCGCCGCGGCAAGGGGTTCCGCCTGGAGGTCGACGGCGACTGGCTGGCGAAGAACACGCTGGTGGCCATTGCGCTCGAGGCCGAGCGCGGCGAATGGGATTCCGTGGGCATGGCGTTCGAGGCGGTCGAGGCGCCCTGATTCTCCGAACTCTCGCCGCCTGCCGGGGTGCTGGTGGGGTTAGGGAGGGCTCATGCGCCAAGCTTCACACCGTCGATGCGGCCTCGTAAAATCGGCTCGCGTCTCGTGCAGCGTCGCTCTTCTCCACAGCGGGGCAGCCCTCCCGAACCCCACCAGCACCCCGTCAGGTGGCTCTCCAGTTCCGAGACTGCGCGATCGCCCCCGACTCTTTGAAGGGGGGCGCCCTCCCGTTCAGCGACGGGCATCCGCGCGAATCGGGGCCTTGTCGAATCTGCCGCTATCCCGGAGGGGGCCGGTTCGTTTCATTGAATGACGGTTATCCGCGCGAACCTGGAGCCTGGCCGAATCTGCCGCGGTGACAGACGTGGCAGGTTCGATGCCGGCCGACATTCGCGGACATGCCCCCCGCGGCACGCAAGGGCGCCCCCTGAAGAAGAGTCGGGTACGGTGAATGCATCGCGGACGAGACGAGCCTTCTGGCGGGGTGGGCGGGTGGTTCGGGAGGGCTGCCCCGATGTAGAAAAGATCGACCATGCACGAGACGCGAGCCGATTTTACGAGGCCGCATCGACAGTCTGGAGCTTGGCGCATGAGCCCTCCCGAACCACCCGCCCACCCCGCCAGAAGGCGAACCGAAGCTACTCCGAATCAGGCACGGGAATCGCGCGCCGCCCCCGCGCCGTGAGCCACACACCCGCCAGGATGAGCGCAATGCCCGCGAAGTGGAACGCGCGGATGCGCTCATCGAGGAACATCCACGCGAGCAGGCAGCCGAAACCGGGCATGAGGTGGATGAAGATCCCCGCCACGTTGGAGCCGACCTCGGCCACCGCGCGGTTCCAGAAGATATAGCCGATGAACGAGGGGAAGGTTCCCACGTAGAGCATCGCGGCCACCGAGGCCGGCGTGAAGTCGACCTTGCCGTCCATGAACAGGAGCTCGGCGGCCGCCAGCGGGGCGAGCAGCACCACGCCCACCGCGCCGCAGCAGGCCAGGAGCGCGAGCCCGGGCAGCTCCGCGGGCTTCAGGCGCAGCAGCACCGTGTACACCGCCCAGAAGACCATGCCGGCGAGCACGATGAGGTCGCCGCGGTTGAGGGTGAGGGTCGCGAGCACCGAGGGGTCGCCCCCCGTCAGCACCGCCAGCACGCCCGTCATGGAAATGGCCACGCCCAGCGCCTGCACGCGCGTGATGGTGTCGCGGTAGAGGATCCAGCCGGTGAGGATGATGAGCACCGGGATGGAACTGTTGAGGATGACGCCGTTGGTGGCGGTCGTGTAGTGCAGCCCCACGTAGGCGAAGGCGTTGTGCAGGCCCGTGCCCCAGAAACCGAGCAGCGCGATGTCCTTCCGGTGGCGCCGGATCGCCGGCCAGTTCGCGCGGATGAGGGGCCAGGCGAAGGGCAGCATCGCCGTCACGGCGATGACCCAGCGGATGAAGGTGAGCGCGAGAGGCGAGATCGTGCCCACCACCGCCTTGCCGATCACCCAGTTGAGCGACCAGAAGAGCGCGGTGACGCTCAGCAGGAGGTAGGGCGAGCGGATGCCGGTGGAAACTGCCTTCATGGGGACAGGTTGCCCGTTCACCACGCTCGTGACGCTTCAACGATATCCGCTTCGTTCCACGAGCAACCTGTCCCCATTCAGGTAACGGCGCGGATGGCCGCCAGGGGCGGGGAATTGACGGCGCGCCGCGTGCCGAGCAGGCCCGCGATCGCCACGCCCACGCCGCCGGCGAGAAGCCCCGCCACCGGCACCACCCAGTCGAACTCGTAGGGCACGCCGAGGACGCGCTCGGAGAGCACGATCGCGAGCCCGACGGCGCCCGCGGCGGCCACCACGCCGGAGAGCAGCCCGATGGCGAGGAACTCGGAGAGCTGCGTGAGCATCATCTGCCGGCGGCTGGCGCCGAGAGTGCGCATCACGGCGCCCTCGAACACGCGCTCGTCCTGCGTCGTCGTGATCGCGGCGAACAGCACGACCACCCCCGCGGCGATGGCGAAGAGGAACACGAACTCCACCGCGCGCGAGACCTGGTCGGAGATGCGCTTGACCTGCCCCATGATCGCGGTGAGGTCGATCACGCTCACGTTGGGAAAGCGCTCGACGAGGCGGTTGATCACCTCCTCGCGCCCGGACGGCAGGTGAAAGCTCGTGATCCAGCTGGCCGGGTAGGCCTCGAGGACGCCCGGGTTGGCGATCACGAAGAAGTTGGCCTTGAAGCTGTCCCACTCCACCTTGCGCAGGCTCGTGACCCGGGCGGAAACGCGCGTGCCTCCCACGTCCCAGGCGAGCGTGTCGCCCACGCGGATGGAGAGCGTCTTGGCAATGCCCTCTTCCACCGAGAACTGCGGATCGGCCTCGCCGGGCTTCCACCAGGCGCCCCCCACGATCTGGTTGTCGGGCCGCAGGTCCGCGGCCCACGACAGGTTGAACTCGCGTTCCACGAGGCGCCTGGCGCGCTGGTCCTCGAAATCCGCGGGCGACACCGGGCGATCGCCGATCGCCACGAGCCGCCCGCGCACCATCGGGTAGAGGTCCGGCGTGGAGAGGCCCAGGCCGGCGAAATAGGCCTTCACGGCCGGCAGCTGGTCGTTCTGGATGTTGAGGGCGAAGCGATTGGGCATGTCGGCCGGCATCGATTCCTGCCACTTCAGGATGAGGTCGGAACGCACCACCATGAGGAGCAGCATCGCCATGATGCCCACGCCCAGCGCCATCACCTGCACGAGGCTCGAGCCGGTGCGGCGCCTCAGGTTGGCCAGGCCGTACCGCCACGGCCCCGTGGCCCCGGCGCGCAACCGCGACAGGGCGCGGATGAGCCCGTAGCCGGCCAGCGCCGCGACACCCAGGGCAAGCGCGAACCCGCCCACGGCCAGCCCGCCCAGCTTCACGTCGCCCGCCTGCCAGACGATGAGCGCGGCGAGGGACCCCAGGCCCAGCGCGTAGGCGGCGAGGCTCGAGGGCTCGGCCACGGCGACGTCGCTGCGCAGCGCTCGAAGCGTGGGCACGTTGCGAAGCCTCAGCAGCGGCGGGATCGTGAAGCCCAGCACCAGCACGAGGCCGATGACGGCGCCCTGCACCGCCGGCCGCCACCCCGGCGCGGGCAGCGCGACGTTGAAGAAACCGGAGAGCCAGTGCGAGAGCACGGCCTGCGCCCCGTACCCGGCGAGCGTCCCCGCCGCGCAGCCCGCGGCCGCGAGGGCCAGGAACTGCCAGGCGTTGATGGCGAAGATGTCGGCCTGCGCGGCGCCCAGGCAGCGCATCATGGCCGCGCCGTCGGTCTGGCGCATCGAGAAACGCCGCGCCGCGAGCGCCACGGCCACCGAGGCGAGGATCACCGAGAGGAGGGAGGCGAGCCCCAGGAAGCGCTGCGCGCGCTCGAGCGAGACGCGCACCTCGCTCCTCGCGTCGCGCACGCCCTCGATGCGCTCCCCCCGGCCGAGGCGAGCGCGCATGTCGGCGTCGAAGCGCTCGACCGTCTGGACGTCGCCCGCAACCAGCAACCGGTGGGTGACCCGGCTCCCCACCTGCACGAGCCCCGTGGCGGCGAGGTCGGCGTCGTTCATGAGCAGGCGCGGGGCGAGGCCGAAGTAGTCGAGCACGCTGTCGGGCTCGCGGGTGATGATCGCGGCCACCGTGAGGGGCGCATTGCCGACGCGGATCGTCTGGCCGACCGCCGCCCCGATGCGCGAGACGAGCGGGCCGCCGACCCAGACGGTGCCCGGCGCGGGCGAGCCTTCGACCTCGCGGTCCGGGCCGGCGGGCATCGCAGCCACGCGCAGCCGGCCGCGCAGCGGGAAAGTGCCGCTCACCGCCTTGATCTCCGAGAGGCTCGTGCCGTCGGCGCCGGAGACCATGCTGGGGAAGGTGGTCGTCGAGGCCACGGCGAGCCCCCCCGCGCGCGCTCGCTCGACGAAGGCGGCGGGCACGGGATGGTCGGCGATCACCACCAGGTCGCCGCCCAGCAACTCGTTGGCCTGGCGGTCGAGCGCGCCCTTCACGCGGTCGGCGAAGAAGCCCACCGTGGTCACGCTCGCCACCGCCACGAGGAGCGCGGCGAAGAGCACCCTCGCCTCGCCCGAATGCGCGTTGCGGCGCAGCATGCGCATGGCGATCGGGAAGTTGTTCATGCCGCGACCACGCCTGCGGAGATCGCGATGCGCCGGTCGCAGCGTGCGGCGAGCGCCTCGTCGTGGGTGACGAGCACGAGCGTGGTGCCGTGGTCGCGGTTCATGCGGAAGAGGAGCTCGATCACCTGCGCGCCGGTGGCCGAGTCGAGATTGCCGGTGGGCTCGTCGGCGAAGAGGAGCTTGGGCTCGGTCGCGAAGGCGCGCGCCACCGCCACCCGCTGCTGCTCGCCTCCCGAAAGCTGGCGGGGGTAGTGGCCGCGGCGGTCGGCCAGCCCCACCTGGTCGAGCACCAGGGAGGCGCGGGCCGCGGCGTCCGCGAGCCCGGCGAGCTCCAGGGGAAGCATCACGTTCTCGAGGGCCGTGAGCGCCGGCAGGAGCTGGAAGGACTGGAACACGAAGCCCACGAGCCGCCCGCGCAGGCGCGCCCGGCCGTCCTCGTCCAGCGCGAAGAGGTCCTCGCCGTCGATCCAGACGCGGCCGGACGAGGGAACGTCGAGGCCGGCCAGGAGTCCGAGCAGCGTGGACTTGCCCGAACCCGAGGCGCCGACGATGGCGACCGAATCGCCCGCCCCGATCGCGAAGGTGGCCCCGTTCACGATGACCAGTTCGTGGTCGGGGGTGGACACTTGTTTGGTGAGCCCCTCGGCCCGCACAATCACGGGCTGGCCTGCTGCTGCCGGGGCGACCCGGCGGTCTTCCGATTTGCTGATGGCGTTCATGTTGCTCCGATGCGCGCCGGTTGGTTGGACATACCCGACGTGAAATCCTCGATCCCGCTCACCGGGCGCGTGGCCCTCGGCCTCGCTGCCCTCGTCTTCTCCCTCGCGGCCGCGCCGGCCAACGCCACGCGCACCGTCCTCGTCTTCGGCGACAGCCTCTCGGCCGCCTACGGGCTCGCCACCCGCCAGGGATGGGTGTCGCTGCTCGGCGATCGCATCGCCCGCGACAAGCTCGACTGGCGCGTGGTGAACGCGAGCGTCTCCGGCGAGACCACCGCCGGGGGCCTGAGGCGGTTGCCGGCCGACCTCGCGCGACACGGCCCGGCGCTGGTGGTCATCGCGCTCGGGGCCAACGACGGCCTGCGCGGCCAGCCCGTGGCAGCCGCTCGCGCCAATCTCGAGGAGATGATCCGCCTGGCCCGCGCCGCGCGCGCCGAACCCGTGCTGGTGGGGCTCATGATTCCGCCCAATTATGGCATCGATTATGCCCGGGAGTTCCGCGAGCTCTTTCCGCAACTCGCGAAGAAGTCGCGCGTGCCGCTGGTGCCCTTTCTCCTCGACGGCATCGCCGATCGGCGCGAGCTTTTCCTGCCCGACCAGCTGCACCCGGCCGCGGCGGCGCAGCCGCTCATCCTCGACAACGTCTGGCCCACCCTGGAACCGCTGCTGCGGCGGCCGGCGCGCCGATGACCCGCCTGCCCGTCGCCCGGGATCGCCCGGCGCCGCTCGCGAGACTCCCGCTCGCCGCGGCCGAGCTCGCCGGCTGGGACGCCATCCTCGACGCGAGGAGCCCCGCGGAGTTCGCCGAGGACCACCTGCCCGGCGCCGTGAACTGCCCGGTGCTCGACGACCACGAGCGCGTCCTCGTCGGCACGGCCTACAAGGTGCGCGGGTCGTTCGAGGCCAAGCGCCTGGGCGCGCCCCTCGTGGCCGCCAACATCGCGCGGATCATCGCCGGGCGTTTCGCGGACCAGCCGAAGTCGTGGCGGCCCCTCGTGTACTGCTGGCGCGGCGGCTCGCGTTCCGGCGCCCTCACCCACGTCCTGCGCCAGGTGGGGTGGGACGCGCTGCAGCTCGACGGCGGCTACAAGGCCTTCCGCCGCCAGGTGGCGACCGACCTGGAGGCGATGCCGGGGCGCTTCTCGTTCCGCGTGGTTTGCGGGGCCACCGGCTCGGGCAAGAGCCGCCTGCTCGAGTCGCTCGCGACGATGCCCGTCCAGGTGCTCGACCTGGAGCTCCTGGCGGCCCACCGCGGCTCGGTGCTGGGCGAGCTGCCCGGGGCGCCACAGCCCTCGCAGAAGGCCTTCGAGACCGCCATCTGGGCCGCCTTGTCGTCGTTCGACCCGGGGCGCCCGGTGTTCGTGGAGTCGGAAAGCAAGAAAGTGGGCAACCTGCGCGTGCCCGAGGCGCTCATCGCGCGGATGCGCGAGGGTTCCTGCCTGCGCCTGGAGGCGGCGCCCGGGGTCCGGGTGGACCTCCTCCTCGAGGACTACGCGCACCTGGTGGCCGACCCGCCGCTCCTGCGCGAAAAGCTCGAGTGCCTGGCCCCGCTGCATGGCCGCGAGCGCATCGACCGCTGGCACGCCCTGGCGGGCGCGGCCGACTGGCACGGGCTCGTGGCGGACCTCCTCGAGGCCCACTACGACCCCGCCTACCACCGGTCGATGTTCCGCAACTACGCCGGCGTCTCGTCGGCGGAGGTGCTCGAGGTGCGCGACCCGTCGCGCGGCGCGTTCCTCGCGCTTGCGCGCGCCCTGGCGCAGGCCCCGGGCGCCTGAGCCGCGCCGGGGCTCCCGGGTCAGGGGGTCTTCTTGAGGAAGGTGACGACCTGCATGCCGGGAGCGTTGCGCGTGCCGCAGCTCTCGCCGCCCAGCGCGAGCTCGGCCTCGTGCAGGAGGTTGATCACGTCGACGTAGTCGCGGTCCTTCACCATCATGAGCGCGGTGCGCCCGCCCTCGTTCTTCGCCGCGGGGTCGGCGCCGGCGCCGAGCAGCACCTCGACCACCCCCGCCTCCCCGTTGCCCGCGGCGTACATGAGCGGGCGCACCCCGTAGCCGATCGGGGCTTCCCTGTCCGCCCCGGCATCCAGGAGCGCCTGCACCACCTCGGGATAGCCGCGGTCCTCGTCGCCGTTGTAGCAGGCGTGGAAGAGCGCCGTGAAGCCGCGCGCGTCGGCCGCGTTCACGTCCGCCCCCGCCGCCAGGAGCGCGCGAACGGCCTCCAGGTCGCCCCGCCCGGCCGCCGCCATCAGCGGCGTCCTTCCTTCGTCGTCCATCGGCTGCGTCTCCATGTCGTTTTCGTCCGGCACCCATTATCGCCGCCAGTCGCTGACCCTATCAACGCCACAATGCTCGGGAGCATCGCCGGGACAATCGCGGGCCCCCACGAGTTCGGTTACACTGCCCGCAAAGCGCAGGATAGCGACAACCCCTCTCCCGGTGTCCGAACGCCCCCAAAAAATCGGCAAGTACAACGTCCTGTCCGAGTGCGGCCAGGGGGCGTCGGCCAACGTCTTCGTCGCCGAGGACCCGTTCAACGACCGCAAGGTGGCCATCAAGGTCGCCAAGAGCGACGCGGACATGTCGGAGGAGGAGGCCAACCGCTTCGAGAAGCTCTTCCTCAACGAGGCCTCGCTCGCCGGCAAGCTGAACCACCCGAACATCGTCGCGGTGTACGACGCGGTCGTCGACGACGAGACGCGCTACATCGTGATGGAGTACGTGCCCGGGGGCTCGCTCAAGAAGTACTGCACCGAGACCAACCTCCTGCCGGTGCGCCAGGCGGTGCTCGTGATCTTCAAGATGTGCCGCGCGCTCGACTACGCGTTCCAGAACGGCGTGATCCACCGCGACATCAAGCCCGCCAACATCCTGCTGTCGGAGCGCGACGACATCAAGATCAGCGACTTCGGCACCGCCAAGATCTCGCACGCGACCCACACGCAGATCGAGGGCTTCCTGGGGTCGCCCGCCTACATGTCGCCGGAGCAGATCAACGAGGAGTCGCCCTCGGTCCAGACCGACATCTACTCGCTGGGCGTGGTGATGTACGAGCTGCTCACGGGCAAGCTTCCGTTCCGGGCCGAGAACTCGGTGGCGATGATCAACAAGATCCTGAACGAAGAGGCCGTCCCCCTCGAGCAGCTGCGCCCCGACCTGCCCGAGAAGCTGGTGGAGATCGTGAAGAAGGCGATGGCGAAGGACCCCCGCCAGCGCTACCAGACCTGGTTCGAGATGGCGAGCGACCTCGCCGACACCTTCCCCCAGCTCGAGCGCTACTCCACGGAGATCAGCTCGACGGAGAAGTTCAACAAGCTGCGGGCACTCCCCTTCTTCCGCGAGTTCCGCGACGCGGAGCTCTGGGAGGTCCTGCGCGGCGCCATCTGGGAGGTGCACTCGCGCGACGAGAACCTGCTCCTGGAGGGCGAGATCGGCCAGGCCTTCTACATCATCGTCTCGGGGCAGGTGAAGGTCGTGAAGGACGGCAAGCTCCTCAACGTCCTCAAGGAAGGCGACTGCTTCGGCGAGATGGCCTACCTCTCCGGCGACCGCGCGCGCCGCTCGGCATCGATCATCTCGGTTTCCGAGGTGCACCTCCTCAAGATCCAGGCCGCGCACCTCGAGAGCCTCACCGAGGGCTGCCAGCTGCGCTTCAACCGCGTCTTCCTGAGGACGCTCATCGAGCGCCTGAGCTGGACCACCTCGGTCCTCGCCCAGTTCCGGCGCTAGCCGCGCCCGGCTTCCAGGAGGCACACCGCCTGCGCGGCGATGCCCTCGCCCCGCCCCGCGAACCCGAGGTTCTCCGTGGTGGTCGCCTTCACGTTGACGCAGCCCTCGTCGAGCCCCAGGTCGGCCGCGATGTGCGCGACCATGGCCGGCACGTGCGGCGCCATGCGCGGCGCCTGGGCGATGATCGTCGCGTCGACGTTCACGGGCACGAACCCCTCCTCGCGCACCAGCCCCGCCACGCGCCGCAGGAGCTCGCGGCTGTCGATGCCCTTGAAGCGGGCGTCCGAATCGGGGAAGTGCCGGCCGATGTCGCCCAGCGCCGCCGCGCCCAGCAGCGCGTCGCAGATCGCGTGCAGGAGCACGTCGGCGTCGCTGTGGCCCAGGAGGCCCTTGTCGTGCGCGATCTCCACGCCGCCGATCACCAGCCGGCGGCCCGCGACGAGCTGGTGGACGTCGAAGCCCTGGCCGATGCGCAGGTTGCTCACGGTGCACGCGCTCCCTGCCTTGCGAGGATCATCTCCGCGAGCGGCAGGTCGTCGGCGAAGGTGACCTTCAGGTTCGCGTTCTCGCCCTGCACGATCCGCGGCATCTGGCCCAGGGACTCGACGGCCTGGGACTCGTCGGTCGCGTCCTTGCGGCGCGCGAGCCCGCGGCGCAGCAGGTCGTAGCGGAACATCTGCGGCGTCTGGGCGCGCCAGAGCCCCGTGCGCGGGACCGTCTCGGCCACGCGCATGCAGTCCTCCGCCGCGCGCTTGAGCGTGTCGGCGACCGGCATGGCGAGGATCCCGCCCACCGGGTCGTCGCTCACCTCGTCGAGGAACTGCTCGACCAGCGTGGCGGCGATGCAGGGGCGCGCCGCGTCGTGCACCAGCACCCAGTCCTGCGCCGTCGCGCGCCCCTCGAGGAGGGCGAGCGCGTTGGCCACGCTTTCGCCGCGCGTGGCGCCGCCGGCGAACATCGCCTCGATCTTGTCGGGAAAGGCGCTCCAGTCGTGCGCGCCCCAGTGCCGGTCCAGGGGCGACAGGATGGCGATCACGTGGTCGATGCGCGGCACCGCGGCGAGCGCCTCGAGCGAGTGGAACATCATCGGCCGGCCCGCGACGGGAAGGTACTGCTTGGGAAGGGCGTCACCCATGCGCGTGCCCTGGCCGGCGGCCGGCACGATTGCGAAGATCTTCGGCATCGTCGTCTTGTTGTCCTTCGCGTCGATTATCGCCGATTTCGGCGCGCCGCCGGGCGATGCGGCGGTGCAGATTGAATCGGTGCCCCCGACCGGTCACACTCCGGGCCATGATCGGGCGGATCCTCCTCGTCGTCATGGCGGTCATCGCGGCAGGGTGCGAGTTCGCCGCGAAGCCGGTCCTCCCGCTGGCCGAGGGCGGCAAGCTCGTCGTCCTCACGATCAACGGCCCCGCCACCTGGTACGAGGACGCGCAGGGCCACCCCAGCGGGTTCGAGCACGACCTCGTCGACCTGTTCGCGAAGGACCTGCACGTGTCCTTCGAATACGTCTTCGTGGACAGCCCGGAGAAGGCGGAGCGGGCGCTGGCCGGCAATCGAGCGCACCTCGCGGCGGCCCTGCTCCCGAAGCGATTCGACCTGCCCGGCGGGCTCGCGTGGGGGCCGTCCTACCGCACCGCCCAGTACCAGCTGGTGTGGCGCGCGACGTTCCCGCGGCCGCGCACCGCCGCCGACACGGCCGGCAGGCGCGTCGGCCTGGTGGGCGACTCGTTCGTCGACCCGCTGGCGGCCTCCGGCGGGACGCTGCCCGCCGTGATCGAGCGCCTGCCGCCCGACACGTCGCCGGAGGATCTCCTGCAGCGCGTCGTCGACGGCGCCCTCGACGGCGCTCTCGTCGACTCCGCGCGCTTCACGGTCGCGCGCAAGCACTTTCCGGAGCTCGACGTCGCCTTCGACGTGGGCAAGCCCGTCGACTTCGCGTGGCGCGTGGGCGGCGTCGACCAGAAGCGGCTCCTCGACCGCATGAAGGGCTTCTTCGCGAGGATTGCCAGGGACGGCACCCTCAAGCGGCTGGCCGACCGCCACTTCGCGCACGCCGCGCGCCTCTCCGCCATCGACGCGGGCACGCTCCTCGAGCGCATCAACACGACGCTGCCGCGGCTCAAGCCGCACTTCCTCGAGGCCGAGCGCGTCTCGGGCTTCGACTGGCGGCTCATCGCCGCCATCGGCTACCAGGAATCGCACTGGAATCCGCTCGCCACGTCTCCCACGGGCGTGCGCGGGCTGATGATGCTCACCGAGGACACCGCGGACCGCCTCGACGTGAAGGACCGCCTCGACCCGCGCGAGAGCATCCTCGGGGGCGCGCGCTACCTGGGGCTCCTCGCGAACACGCTGCCGCCGCGCATCCGCGAGCCCGACCGGACCTACCTCGCGCTCGCGGCCTACAACCTGGGCATCGGCCACCTCGAGGACGCGCGAATCCTCGCGCAACGGAAGGGGCTGTCTCCCGACGCCTGGCAGGACGTGAAGCTGGCGCTCCCGGGGCTCGCGGACCCGCAGACATGGCAGCAGCTGAAGCACGGCTTCGCGCGCGGCCACGAGGCCATGCAGTTCGTGGACAACGTGCGCAACTACCGGGACATGCTCGTTCGCGTGGAGCCGCGCGAGGATCCGCTGCCGCCGCGCCCGGTGCCCGCGCCTCAGGGCTCGACGAAGGGCGCCGTCGCCGGCAAGTGAGCGGTGTCGGCCCAGGCCTCCACCGACCAGCGCCCGCCTTCGAACGCCAGCGCGTTGTACGAGGCGTTGGGGATGGGAATTGCCTGCGCCGCCCCCACGGGGATGCCGCGGACGTGGCGGTAGAGGGCCGCGAGCACGCCGCCGTGGCAGACCACCGCGACCCGCTCGCCCTCGGCGGCGCGCGCGAGCGACTCGAAGGCGTCGCGTACCCGCTCGAAGAGCTGGCGCCGGCTCTCGCCGCCGGGCACCACGTAGTCCGGGTCGGTGTCGCGCACGCGCGAGAAGATCTCCGGGTAGCGCTCGCCGATCTCGCCGTAGGTTAGCCCCTCGGCCACGCCGTAGTTGCGCTCCCGGAAGCGGGCGTCGGCCACGACCGCGTGCCCCGTGCGCGCGGCGATGGCGCGCGCCGTCTGCAGCGCGCGGCCCAGGTCGCTGGAGACGAGGCGGTCGAAGCGCTCGCCCGCGAGGCGCGCGCCGATCGCGGCCGCCTGCGCCTCGCCCGCCGGGGTGAGCGGGCTGTCCCCGTGCCCCTGGATGCGCGCGGCGACGTTCCAGTGCGTCTCGCCGTGGCGGACCACGACCAGGCGCGCGCTCAAGGGCGCGCGGCCAGCCGGTCGACCCCGCCCATGTAGGGCGCGAGCGCGCCGGGAATGGCGACCGACCCGTCGGCCTGCTGGCAGTTCTCCAGGATCGCCACGAGCGTGCGCCCGACCGCGAGCCCGGAGCCGTTCAGCGTGTGCACCGGTTCCGGGCGCCCCTTGTCGCCGCCCTTGAAGCGCGCCTGCATGCGGCGCGCCTGGAAGGCCTCGTAGTTGGAGCACGACGAGATCTCGCGGTAGGCCTGCTGCCCCGGCAGCCACACCTCCAGGTCGTAGGTCTTGGCGCTGGCGAAGCCGATGTCGCCCGTGCAGAGCATCATCGTCCGGTAGGGAAGCTCGAGCCGCTGCAGGATCGTTTCCGCGTGGCGCGTGAGCTCCTCGTGCGCGTCGGCCGACTTCTCCGGGTGCACGACCTGCAGGATCTCGACCTTGTCGAACTGGTGCTGGCGGATCATGCCGCGCGTGTCCTTGCCGTAGCTGCCCGCCTCCGAGCGGAAGCACGGGCTGTGGCAGACGAACCGCAGCGGCAGGTCCTTCGCCTCGAGCAGCGTGTCGCGCACGAAGTTCGTCACCGGGTACTCGGCGGTCGGGATCAGGTAGAGATCGCGCCCCTCCAGCTTGAAGAGGTCGTCCCTGAACTTGGCGAGGCTCGAGACGCCGTCGGCGCACTCGCCCGTGACCATGTACGGGACGTAGACCTCGGTGTAGCCGTGCTCGCGCGTGTGCACGTCGAGCATGAACTGGGCGAGCGCCCGGTGCAGGCGCGCGAGCCCGCCGCGGAGCACGGAGAAGCGCGCGCCCGAGAGCTTGGCCGCGGTGTCGAAGTCGAGCATCCCGAGGCCGGCGCCCACGTCGACGTGGTCCAACACCCGGAAGTCGAACGCCCGTGGCGCGCCCCAGCGGCGCACTTCCACGTTGTCGTCGCTCGACTTGCCGGCCGCGACTTCGGGGCGCGGAATGTTGGGGATCATGCGCAGGAAGGCGTTCAGCCGCTCCTGCAGCGCGGAGAGCGCCGTCTCGTTTGCCTTGAGCTCGTCGCCGGTGCCGCCCACCTCGGCGAGCACCGCGGAGGCGTCCTCCCCCTTGCCCTTGAGGATGCCGACCTGCTTCGAGAGGGCGTTGCGCCTCGCCTGCAGCTCCTCGGTGCGCGTCTGCAGGACCTTCCTCTCGTCCTCCAGCGCCCGGAAGGCGGTTTCGTCGAAAACGACGCCGCGGCGGGCGAGGCCGGCCACGACCGCGGGGAGGTCCTTGCGAAGCAGTTGGATGTCCAGCATGGGAGGTCGCGCGTGAAGTCAAAGCGTGATTATATTCGGTCTGCCCCCTCTCCCCGTTCCCGCACCATGTCCAAGCAAGGCGAAATCGACTACGTGAAGCACATCGGCGAGGCCGGCCTCGCGCACGCGGTCGACAAGCCGTTCTCCGACGGCGGGTGCGCGCAGATGCTCGTGGACATCGGCATCGTGATGCATCTCCTGCCGCCGCCGCCGGCGCGCCTGCTCGACCTGGGATGCGGCGCCGGCTGGACGAGCGCCTTCCTCGCCCGCCGCGGCTACGACGTGACCGGCCAGGACATCGCGCCGGACATGGTGGCCGCCGCGCAGGCCGCGCGCGACCGCCAGGGCATCGCCGGCCTGCGCTTCGTCGTCTCCGACTACGAGGGGCTCGCCTTCGACGGCGAGTTCGACTGCGCCCTCTTCTTCGACTCGCTGCACCACGCCGTCGACGAGGAGGCCGCGCTGCGCGGCGCCTGGCGCGCGCTGCGCCCCGGCGGGATCCTCGTCACCCACGAGCCCGGCGAGGGCCACGCGCAGAGCCCCGCCACGCAGGCCGCCGTGGCGGCCTACGGCGTCACCGAGAAGGACATGCCGCCGCGCCGCATCGTGGCGCTGGCCCGCCGCATCGGCTTTTCGCGCACGCGCATCCTCGTCAACTCGGAGCGCCTGGTGCGGCTCGGGCTGGGCATCGGCGAGACGGGCCTCCTCGGCAGGCTCGCCCGCTACCGCGCGCTCCAGCCGCTCGTGGCCCTCGCCATGAACTTCTCCCGCTGGGGCCGGCTTGGCAGCATGGTGGTGCTGGTCAAGTAGCGGGCCGGGGCTCAGGAGCCGCCGCCCGACTCCTCGTCGCGCCGCCGCATCCAGGCCAGCTTCTCGCGGATCTTCGCCTCGAGCCCGCGGTCGGTGGGCTGGTACCAGCCCGGTGGCCGCATGCCCTCGGGCAGGTAGCGCTCGCCGGCCGCGTAGCCGCCCTCCTCGTCGTGGGCGTAGCGGTAGCCCTTGCCGTAGCCGAGGTCCTTCATGAGCCGCGTGGGCGCGTTGCGCAGGTGCATCGGCACCGGCCGGCTCGCGTCCTTCGACACGAACTCGCGCGCCGCGCCGTAGGCGGCGTAGACGGCGTTGGACTTCGGCGCCACGGCGAGGTAGACCACTGCCTCGGCGAGCGCCAGCTCCCCCTCCGGGGAGCCCAGCCGCTCGTACACCTCCGCGGCGCGCATCGTGATCTCGAGGGCGCGCGGGTCGGCGAGCCCCACGTCCTCGGTGGCCATGCGGATCATCCGGCGCGCGAGGTAGCGCGGGTCGGCGCCCCCGTCGAGCATGCGCACCATCCAGTAGAGGGCCGCGTCCGGGTCGCTGCCGCGCACGGACTTGTGCAGCGCGGAGATCTGGTCGTAGAAGTTCTCCCCGCCCTTGTCGAAGCGCCGGCCGGCGCGCGTGACCACGCCGTCCACGAACTCCGCGTCGGCCCCGCGGCGCGCCGCCGCGCGCGCGGCATTGGCGACCTGCTCCACGAGGTTGAATGCGCGCCGGCCGTCCCCGTCGGCGAACTCCGCGATTCGCTTCCTCGCCTCCCCGGTCACGTCTATCCCCTCCGCCTCGAAGCCGCGCACGACGAGGCGGTCGAGGTCCTCGGCGCCGAGGCTCTCCAGCACGTAGACCTGCGCGCGCGACAGGAGCGCGCCGTTCACCTCGAAGGACGGGTTCTCGGTCGTGGCGCCGATGAAGGTGAAGAGCCCGCTTTCCACGTGCGGCAGGAAGGCGTCCTGCTGCGCCTTGTTGAAGCGGTGCACCTCGTCGACGAACAGGATGGTCGCGCGCCCGTGCGCCTCGCGGGCCAGGCGCGCTCGGTCGACGGCCTCGCGGATCTCCTTCACGCCGGCCAGCACCGCGGAGATGGCGATGAACTCCGCCCCGAAGGCGTTCGCGAGAAGCCGCGCGAGGGTGGTCTTGCCGACCCCGGGCGGCCCCCAGAGGATCATCGAGTGGGGCCTGCCGGCGGCGAGCGCCACGGCGAGCGGCCTGCCCTCGCCCATCAGGTGGCGCTGGCCCACCACGTCCTCGACGCGCTTCGGGCGCAGGCGCTCGGCGAGCGGCACGTTGGCCTCGCCCGCGGGCGTGAAAAGGTCGGGGGAATCCGTCATCGGCAGGGTTGTTGACGCGGGCCAATCAGGGCCCGTCTCGCGGCCACTATCATAGTCCGCAGGGGGGGCGCCGACGATGGACATCCGGCTTCAGCAGAAGGAAACGCACCTGCATGTCGAGGTCGGCGGCGCCTACGACAGGAGCGCGACGCGGGGCGTGATCGTCCGGATTCGCGATGAGTGCGCCAGGCTGGGCCTGAATCGCGTCTTCGTCGACGCGCGCGCGCTGGATGCCACCGTCACCATCGCCGACCGCTTCGAACTGGCGCGCGTCCTGGCGGAGGGCTGCACCGCCGCGGTGCGATTCGCCGTCCTGGTACGGCCGGAGCAGCTGGTCACGAAGGCGCTCGAGGACAGCGCCGTGAACCGCGGCGTGCCCGTCCGCACGACGGCGGTCGCTTCCGAGGCCTATGGCTTCCTCGGCGTCGAGCCACCCGGCTGAGGCGACTTCGCGGGCGGCATCTCGTCCAGCACGTCCGCTCCCGCGGGAGGCGTGAAGCGGAAGGTGTCCGCGTCGACCTTCGCGCCCGCCCGGAATTCCGGGAAGCGCAGGACGGTGCGCCCGCCCAGCGAGTCGTGCAGTTCCATGACGGACGGCACGGTACCCTTCATGCCGATGCGCACGCGCTCGAAGCCGGTGTCGCGCTCCTTCGGCGTCGCCTCGAGCCAGTCGAGACCGTCGGCCGGGCCCGCCTCGCGCAGCGTGAACACGGCGGTCACGTCGCCCTGGCCGGCCAGGAGCGCGGCCGGCGTGGCCGACAGCGCGCGGTCCATCGGCCTGACCGTCACCTGGTTCAAGTCCGCGTCGTGGATCCACAGCCGCTTCCCGTCGGCCACGATCAGGGTCGAGACCGGCTTGTCGTAGGCCCAGCGGAACTTGCCCGGCCGCGAGAAGGCGAAGGTCCCCGACGAACGGTCGACGACGCGGCCGGTGCCGTCGAGCACCTGCTGCTCGAAGCGCGCGGTCGCCGTCCGCGAGGCGGCGGTGAAGGCGAGGAAGGCGTCGATCGCGCCGGCGAGCGCCGGCGGCGCCGCGACCAGGAGTGCCGCGGCCACGAACGCTGCCGCCCTCACTTCTCGGCCCTCGCGGGCGCCAGGATCTCGCGATTGCCGTTGGAGGCCATCGACGAGACGAGACCCGCGCGCTCCATGTCCTCGATGAGGCGCGCAGCCCGGTTGTAGCCGATGCGCAGGTGGCGCTGCACGAGAGAGATCGAGGCGCGCCGGTTCTGGAGCACGATCTGCACGGCCTGGTCGTAGAGCGGGTCGGCCTCGCCGCCGGGGGCGTCGCCGCCGGCCTCCGAATCCGCGAGTTCCGGATCGTCGAGCATCCCGTCGATGTACTGCGCCTCGCCCTGGCGCTTCAGGTGCTCCACCACGCGCTGCACTTCCGCATCCGACACGTACGCGCCGTGCACGCGCTGCGGGTGCCCCGCGCCGGGGGGCAGGTAGAGCATGTCGCCCTGCCCGAGGAGGCTTTCGGCTCCCTGCTGGTCGAGGATGGTGCGCGAGTCGACCTTGGAGGAGACCTGGAAGGCAACCCGCGTGGGCACGTTCGCCTTGATGAGGCCGGTGATCACGTCCACCGACGGGCGCTGCGTGGCGAGGATGAGGTGGATGCCCGAGGCGCG
>JAABQW010000198.1 GCA_011391275.1 Betaproteobacteria bacterium | reverse complement strand
GCGCGCACGCCAACACGATCGCCGCCGGAGACGTGTCCTCGGCCAATGCCGGCACGAACGCGGCGGCCGCCAATGCGACGCTCACGGTGCTCGCGGCGCCGACCGTCGCCAAGTCCTTCACGCCGGCCTCGATCTACCCCAACGGGGCCTCGGTCCTCACGATCACGCTCACCAACCCGAACGCCAACGACATCACCGGCGCGGCATTCACGGATGTCTTCCCCGGGCCGATCACGAACACCGGCACGCCGGCCGGCGCCACCACCTGCGCGGGCGGATCGGTCACCGCGGCGCCCAACGGCACGAGCCTCGCGCTCTCGGGCGCCATCATCCCGGCCGGGGGATCGTGCACCGTCACCGCGAACGTCACCAGCAACACCGTGGGCGTGCACGCCAACAGCACCGGCCCGGTGACCACCGCGAACGCGGGCACGGCCGCGGGCGCCAGCGCGGACCTCTCGGTGGTCGGCGGGCTTTCCTCCACCAAGCTCTTCGCGCCGATCTCGATCGCCCTGGGCGCGACCTCGAACCTCACGATCACGCTCATCAACCCGAACGCCACCACGGCCCTGACCGGTGTGGCCTTCACGGACAACTACCCCGCGGGAGTCGCCAACAGCGCCACGCCCGGCGGTTCGACGACGTGTCCCCTCGGGGCGGTCACGGCGCTGGCGAACGGGTCGAGCCTCGCGCTCTCCGGCGCCTCGCTGGCCGCGGGCGCGAGCTGCACGGTGACTGTCCAGACGACGGGCACGGCTGCCGGGACGCACTTGAACGCGGTGGGCACGATCACGGCGACGAACGCTCCGCCCTCGACCGGCGACAGCACGGTCCTCTTCGTCTACGCCCCGCCGACGCTCGCGAAGTCCTTCCTGCCCACGACCATCGGAACGGGTGCCACGAGCACGCTCGGCCTGACGCTCGGCAACGCGGCGGCCAACCCGGCAACGGCAGTGACGGGGATCGTGGCGACCGATCCCCTCGGCACCTTCAACCTGTCCGTGGCGAGCCCGGTCGCGGCCGTCTTCACGCCAGCCGCCTGCGGCACGCTGCAGTCGCGCGCCGCGGTGGGCGCAGGGGGGTTCGGCGCGCTCGCCGCCGGGCACCAGGAGATCCGCTTCGACGTGGCGAGCCTCGCCGCCGGCGCCACCTGCCGCGTGGACGTGGACGTGACTTCGACGACGCCGGGCGCGGCGAACAACACGACCGCCGCGCCGACGGCGACGGGACCCGTGGCGCTCACCGGCACCGCGGCCAGCGCCACGCTCACCGTCGTCCGGCCCACGCTCGCGAAAGCCTTCGGGGCGGGCGCCATCAACGACGGGGACACGACCACGCTCGTCTTCACGCTCGCGAACGGCGCGGGCAACCCGGCTCAGTCCGCCATCGGGTTCACCGACGCGCTTCCGCCGGGGCTCGCGTTCGGCTCGGCCACTCCGGCGCTGGCGTACTCCCCGGGTTGCTCCGGCCCGGCGACGGCGTCCTACGTGGCAGGCACGCGCGTCCTGGCGATATCCGGCGTGGCCATGGCCGGCGGCACGGCCTCGTGCACGGTCACCGCGGCGGGGCTCACGAACGCGACATCGCAGGTCAACGCAAGCTGCCCGGCCGCCAACTTCACCAACGGGGCGGGCAGCATGGGCTCGCTCGCCAACGCGACCAACGGCGTCACCGACCAGTGCCTCCTGGTGAACCGCGTGAACCCGTCGCTCACCAAGTCCTTCGGCCCCTCGACCATCGACCAGGGCAGCGTCTCGACGCTCACGTTCGCGATCGCCAACAGCGGCACGAACCCGGCGCAGGCGGGGATCGCCTTCACCGACACGCTCCCCGCGGGCGTCCTCGTCGCAACACCCAGCGGCCTCGCCACCACCTGCCCGAGCGGGACCGGCGTCGTGACGGCGACGGCGGGCACCGGATCGATCGCGGTGGCGGGCGCGACGCTCAACGCCGGCCAGGCCTCGTGCACGATCTCCGTCAACGTCACCAGCAACACGCCGGGCGTCTACGCGAACACGAACGCCGGAAACATCGGCGGTGCGGCCAACGTGACGACGACGGGCGTGAACGCGAGCCTCACCGTCCTGCCGCTGCCGGCGCTCGCCAAGGCCTTCGTCCCGGCCGTCGTCGGCACGGGCCAGAACGCGGTCCTCACGTTCACGCTGACGAATCTCGCGGGCTCGCCCGCGCGCACGGGCCTCACCTTCACGGATACCCTGCCGGGCAGCGTCGTCATCGGCACGCCCGCGGGCGTCGCGAACGGATGCGGCGGCTCGCCCACGATTTCCGCCACGCCGGGCGCGGGCTTCTTCGCCATCGCAGGCGCGGGCGTGAACGCGGCCGTCGGCCCCTCGACCTGCACGATCCAGGTCAACGTGGCGAGCAACAGCGCCGGCACCTACGTGAACGGCAACGGCCAGGTGGCCACCGGGACGGGGCTGCTGAACGGCGTCACCGACCAGGCGCTCACCGTGCTCGACCGGCCGACGGTGTCCAAGGCCTTCGGCGCGGCCTCGATCGCCTCCGGCGGCACGGCATCCCTCACGGTGACGCTCGCGAACCCCAACGCCGTGCCGGTCACGGGCGTGGCATTCACGGACGTCTTCCCCGTCGCGCCCGGGTCCATGACGCTCGCCAACATCACGAGCTCCAACACCTGCGGCGGCACGCTCACCGACAGCGGCGGCGGG
>JAABQW010000197.1 GCA_011391275.1 Betaproteobacteria bacterium | reverse complement strand
CCAGTCGACGAGGCGCCCCTTGAAGGGCGTGCGCCAGAAGCGCGCGACAAGGGCCCTCAGGAGCAGCATCTGGAGCAGGCTCATGCGCGCGTGCGGCGGCATCTCGAAGGCGCGGAACTCCAGCAACCCCAGCCGGCCCGTGGCGGTGCCCGGCGCGTAGAGCTTGTCGATCGAGAACTCCGCACGGTGCGTGTTGCCCGTGAGGTCGACGAGGAAGTTGCGCAGGATCCGGTCCACCAGCCAGGGCTTCTCGGTGGTCTCGCCGGCCGGCAGGGCGGCCTCCAGCTGCTCGAAAGCGATGGCGAGCTCGTAGAGCGCGTCGTCGCGCGCCTCGTCCACGCGCGGGCTCTGGCTCGTCGGGCCGATGAAGAGTCCCGAGAAGAGATACGAGAGGGCGGGGTGCACCTGCCAGTAGGTGATGAGGGAGCGCAGCAGGTCCGGGCGGCGCAGCAGCGGGCTGTCCGCCGCCGTCGGCCCGCCGATGGTGACGTGGTTGCCGCCCCCGGTGCCGGTGTGGCGCCCGTCGAGCATGAACTTCTCGGTTCCCAGGCGCGCCAGGCGGGCTTCCTCGTAGAGGATCGTCACGTGGTGCGCCAGCTCGTCCCAGTCGGAGGCTGGGTGGATGTTCACCTCGATCACGCCGGGATCCGGGGTGATGGCGAAGCGCGCGATGCGCGGGTCGCCGGGCGGCGGGTAGCCCTCGAGGCGCACCGGCCGGCCCAGCGCCCGCGACGCCGCCTCGATCGCGGCGACCAGCGAGACGAAGTCCTCCGCCGTCGCGACCGGCGGCAGGAAGGCGTACAGCCGGCCCTCGCGTGCCTCGATGCAGAGCGCGGTCTTCACGACATCCTTCGCCGCCGTCCTTTCCGCGGACGCGCCGCGGCGGGCGGAGGCGGAACGCGCCGGCTTGCGCTTGCCCAGCGCGTCCCGGCGCTCGAAGGGGTCGGTGGCGATGACGGGCTCCTCGTCCTCGGGAAGCACCGCCGGCAGCGATGCGAGCGGCAGGCGATAGCCCATCGGCGAATCGCCCTCGAGGAGGAAGACGTGCCCGCGCCGCAGCGGCCAGCGCGAGCTGGCCCATTTCGTGGCGCCGGAGGTCCTGGCCCGCGCGACGGGCTTCAGGGGAATCACGAAGCCGACGGCTTCGCCCAGCCCGCCGGCGAGCTGCGCGGCCAGCTTCGAGCGCACGGCGGCGTCGGCCAGGTTCTCCGCGAGCGGGTCGAGACCGGCCGGCAGGTTCGTCTCGTCGCGCAGCACCTTCCACGGGTCGTCGTAGGCGGGCAGCACGAAGTCCGCGGCGAGGCCCAGGGCCTGCGCGAGCTCGGTGGCGAAGCGCCTCGCGTCCTCGTGAGCGGCCGGGGGCGCGTCGGGGGAACCCGCGCCGGCGGCATCCTCCGCCCAGAGGGGCGTGCCGTCGCGCCGCCAGAAGCAGGAGAGCGCCCAGCGCGGCAGTTCCTCGCCGGGGTACCACTTGCCCTGGCCGAAGTGCAGCACTCCTCCCGGCGCGAAGCGCCGGCGCAGGCGCTCGAGGAGGTCCTCGGCCAGCTCGTGCTTGCGCGGCGAGTGCGCGGCGAAGTTCCACTCGGGGCCGTCCATGTCGTCGACGGAAACGAACGTGGGCTCGCCGCCCATGGTGAGGCGCACGTCGCCGTCGGCCAGCTCGCGGTCGACGCGCCGGCCCAGCGCCTCGACCGCGGCCCACTGCGCGTCGTCGAAGGGGCGGGTGACGCGCGGGTCCTCGTGGATGCGCGTCACCTTCATCTCGAAGACGAGCTCGGAGCGGCAGACGTCGGTGAATCCGGTCACGGGCGCCGCACTCGAGGGAAGCGCCGTGCAGGCGAGCGGGATGTGGCCCTCGCCCGCGAGCAGGCCCGAGGTGGGGTCGAGCCCGACCCACCCCGCCCCGGGGACGTAGGCCTCGCACCAGGCGTGCAGGTCGGTGAAGTCCTTGTCGGTGCCGGCCGGGCCGTCGAGGGGCTTCTGGTCGGCGACGAGCTGGATGAGGTAGCCGGAGGCGAAGCGCGCCGCCAGGCCGAAACGCCGCAGGATCTGCACCAGCAGCCACGCGGAGTCGCGGCAGGAACCCGCGGCGCTCTCGAGCGTGTGCTCCGGGGCCTGGATCCCCGGCTCCAGGCGGATCAGGTACTTCACGTCGTGCTGCAGGTCGCCGTTCACGCCCACGAGGAAGTCGATGGTGGTGATGGGGGAGCCGAGGTAGCGCGCGCGGGCGCGCTCGATCCAGGCCGCGAGCCGGGGCGTGAGCGGCTCGACTTCGAGGTAGGGCGCGAGCTCGCGGGCGTTGTCGGGGGTGTAGGCGAAGGGGAACTGCTCGGCCGACGCGTCGACGAAGAAGTCGAACGGGTTGATGACCGTCATGTCGGCGACGAGGTCGACCACGACCTCCAGGAGCTTCGCCTTCTCCGGGAACACCACGCGCGCGAGCCAGTTGCCGTACGGGTCCTGCTGCCAGTTGAGGAAGTGCCCGGCCGGCCTGACCTTGAGGGAGTAGCTCTCGATGGGGGTGCGGCAGTGCGCCGCGGGGCGCAGCCGCACCTCGTGGGGCGAGAGCGCGACGGCCCGGTCGAACTGGTAGGCGGTGCGGTGGTGGAGCGCGACCCTGATCGTCATGGGTGGGGAGTTATGCGGGCGTAAACCTTTGGAACACGGATGAACACGGATGGACACGGATGAACACGGATAAGGCAA
>JAABQW010000196.1 GCA_011391275.1 Betaproteobacteria bacterium | reverse complement strand
CCTGTGGCACGGAGGACGAGCCGTGCATCACCAGGTGCGTGCCGGGGATGCGCGCGTGGATCGCCTTGATGCGGTCGATGGCGAGGATGTCGCCGGTGGGCTTGCGGGTGAACTTGTAGGCGCCGTGGGAAGTGCCGATGGCGATGGCGAGCGCATCCACGCCGGTCTTCTTCACGAAGTCGGCGGCCTGCTCGGGATCGGTGAGGAGCATCTCGCGCGTCATGGTCGCGTCGGTCCCGTGCCCGTCTTCCTTGTCGCCCTTCATGGTCTCCAGAGACCCCAGGCAGCCCAGCTCGCCCTCAACGCTGACCCCCAGCCGGTGCGCCATGTCCACCACCTGCTTCGTGACGTTCACGTTGTAATCGTAGGAGGCGATCGTCTTGCCGTCGGCCTCGAGCGAGCCGTCCATCATCACGCTGGAGAATCCCAGCTTGATGGCGCCCTCGCAGACCGCCGGCGACTGGCCGTGGTCCTGGTGCATCGCGACAGGGGTGTTCGGGTAGGTCTGAACGGCCGCCTCGATCAGGTACTTGAGGAAGGTCTCGCCGGCGTACTTCCGCGCGCCGGCCGAGGCCTGCATGATCACCGGGCTGTCGGTCTCGGCCGCCGCCTCCATGATCGCCTGCACCTGCTCGAGGTTGTTCACGTTGAAGGCGGGCAGGCCGTAGCCGTTCTCGGCCGCGTGGTCCAGCAGTTGACGCATCGATACGAGTGCCATGGTTCCTCCGGGGGGTGCGGGCGGCCGCCGGGTGGCGGGCGGATTGGGGAAGGGGTCGATTTTATCAGCGCGGGGTGGCCGCCGCGATTGCCCGGATGGGCGGCATCGGCGGCCCGAATGGGCTATTCCCCGGCCCGGAGAGGGTAAAGTCGCAGCGATTGCCGTCGCACAGCCAGGAGCCACCGATCCGCCCCATCGTCGCCGTTGTCGTTGCCATGCTCGCGAGCCTCGCCACCGCCGGGGCCGCCGAGCCGTGCCTCGACCTCTCCGACCCGGCCTGCCGGGCTTCCCGAGAGCCGGGCTGCCGCAAGGTCGCCGAAGAGATGCTCGCCATCGTCAAGTCCACGGCGCCCGAGGCAACGGCCCCGGAGAGCCACCGCCGCCGCCACGCGGAACTGCTGGCGCGCGTCGAGAAGGCGATCGCAGAGGGCCGCGCGCAGGGCGAGGGACCCTGCGAGACGCTCGCCGGGATCCAGAAGATCCTCGTCACCCAGTAGGCGGGGCGAGCGGCCGGGCAGGTCGAGCGCGCAGTACCACCGGCGCCCCTTCGCCCCGGCGGGGAGCGGGTGCCGCATCCGGCCGGGTTCCAGGCTTGCGGGGGTCAGGAACGCCGGTTCTCGCCGACGCGCACGATCTTCATGGTGTTGGTGCCGCCGGAGGTGCCGATCGGCTCGCCGATGGTGAGCACGATGAGGTCGCCCTCCTTCGCGGCGCCGCTGCGCACCAGCACCAGCTCGGCCTCGTGGATCAGCTCCTCGCGGTCGTGGCCGATGTAGCGGACGATGAGCGGGAAGACGCCGCGGAAGAGCGTGCTCCGGTAGCGGGTGGAGGTCTGGGAGGTGAGCGCGTAGATCGGCACGCCGCAGTTCAGGCGGCTCATCCAGAGCGCGGTGGACCCCGATTCGGTGAGCGAGGCGATGGCCTTCACCTTCAGGTGGAAGGCGGTGAAGAGCGCGGCCATGGCGATGGACTGGTCGACGCGCTGGAAGACGCGGTCGAGGAACTCGCGGTCGAGCGTGACCTCCTGCGACTTCTCCGCCTCGACGCAGATGCGGTTCATCGCCTCGATCGTCTCCACCGGGTACTGGCCCGAGGCGCTCTCCGCCGAGAGCATCACCGCGTCGGTGCCGTCGAGGACCGCGTTGGCCACGTCCGAGACCTCGGCGCGCGTGGGCACGGGCGAGGAGATCATCGACTCCATCATCTGCGTGGCGGTGATGGTGAGCTTGTTCATCTCGCGCGCCAGCCGGATCATGCGCTTCTGCAGCGAGGGCACGGAGGCGTCGCCCACCTCCACCGCGAGGTCGCCGCGCGCCACCATGATGCCGTCGCAGGCGCGCATGATCTCCTCGAGGGCGGGAATGGCCTCGGCGCGCTCGATCTTGGCGATGAGGAGCGCGTGGCCGCCGCCGGCCTTCAGCAGTTCTCCCGCCATGTACATGTCGGCGCCGCTCTTCGGGAAGGAGACGGCGAGGTAGTCCACGTTCAGCCGCGCGGCCGTGCGGATGTCCTCGATGTCCTTGGGCGTGAGCGCGGGAGCGGTGAGGCCGCCGCCCTGGCGGTTGATGCCCTTGTTGTTGGAGAGCGTGCCGCCGTGGCGCGTGACGGTGTGGATCTCGTTGCCGCGGACCGCGCCCACGTCGAGGAGGATCTTGCCGTCGTCGAGAAGCAGCACGTCGCCGACCTTCACGTCGCGCGGCAGCTCCTTGTAGTCGAGGCCGACGCGGGCCGCGTCCCCCAGCGTGCAGTCGGCGTCGAGGATGAAGGGGTCGCCCGGCTTGAGCGTGACCTTGCCGTCCCTGAACTTGCCGACGCGGATCTTGGGGCCCTGCAGGTCGGCCATGATGCCGACCGTGCGCCCGACCTTGCGGCAGGTCTCGCGCACCAGCTCGGCGCGGGCCTCGTGGTCGGCCGCGGTCCCGTGCGAGAAATTGAGGCGCACCACGTCCACGCCGGCGCGCATCATGCGCTCGAGCACGTCCGGGTCGCTCGAGGCCGGGCCCAGCGTGGCCACGATC
>JAABQW010000195.1 GCA_011391275.1 Betaproteobacteria bacterium | reverse complement strand
GAGGCCGATGTCCTCGGCGTCCGCGCCCATCTCGAGGGCGAGCACGGTCTCCGCGATGAGCTCGCCGGCGTTGATGCCGACGATGCCTGCGCCGAGGATGCGCTTCGTGCCCTTCTCGAAGAGGATCTTGGTGAGGCCCTCCTCGCGCGCCATGCCGATGGCCCGGCCGCTCGCGGCCCACGGGAACACGGCCTTCTCGTACTCGATGCCGCCGGCCTTCGCCTCCGGCTCCGAGAGCCCCATCCAGGCCACCTCCGGGTCGGTGTAGGCCACGCTCGGGATGGTGCGCGCCTCCCACACGTGGTGGGCGTGGCCCGCGATCACCTCGGCGGCGAGCTTGCCCTCGTGCGTCGCCTTGTGCGCGAGCATGGGCTCGCCGACGATGTCGCCGATCGCGTGGATGTGCGCGACGTTGGTGCGCATCTGGTTGTCCACCGGGATCCAGCCGCGGTCGTTCACGGTGACGCCGGCCTTCTCGGCGGCGATGTTCCTGCCGTTGGGCCGGCGGCCCACCGACAGGAGCACGCGGTCGTAGACCTGCGGCTCCGGCGCGCCGGGAGAGCCGTCGGCATTCTCGAAGGTGGCGCGCAGGCCCTCGGGCAGCGCCTCGAGCTTCGCGACCTTCGTCTTCACCAGGATCTTCTCGTAGCGCTTCTCGATGCGCCGGGCCAGCGGCTTCACGATGTCGGGGTCCGCCCCGGGGATGAGGCGGTCCATGAATTCCACCACGGTCACCTTCGAGCCGAGCGCGTCGTAGACGGTGGCCATCTCGAGGCCGATGATGCCGCCGCCGATCACGAGCAGGCGCTTCGGGATGTCCTTCAGCTCGAGGGCGCCCGTGGAATCCATGAGGCGCGGGTCGTCGGGGAACCCGGGGATCTTCGCCGGCTGGGAGCCCGCCGCGATGATGCAGTGGTCGAAGGAGACGACCTTCCTTCCCTCGGCCGTCTGCACCTCGAGCGAGTGGGGCGAGGCGAACTGCGCCGTGCCCTGCACCACGGTGACCTTGCGACCCTTGGCGAGGCTGGAGAGGCCCTTGGTGAGCTTCGCGACGACGCCGTCCTTGAAGCCGCGGATGCCGTCGAGGTCGATCTTCGGCGGGCCGAACGACACGCCGTGCGCGGCCATGTCCTCGGCGTCCGCGATGACCTTCGCCGCGTGCAGCAGCGCCTTCGACGGGATGCAACCCACGTTGAGGCACACGCCGCCGAGGGTCGGATAGCGCTCCACCAGCACCACCTTCTTGCCGAGGTCGGCCGCGCGGAACGCGGCCGTGTAGCCGCCGGGGCCCGCGCCGAGCACGAGCACCTCGGCGTGCAGGTCGGCGTCCAGGCTCGCGAGCGTCGAGGTGAGCGCCTCGCGAAGGGACGGCTGGGCGCCCGCGGGCGCCCTGGCCGGGGCCGCCGATGCCGGTGCGGCGGGGGGCGGGGCGGCGGCTGCCTGCGTGTCCTCAGCCGTCTCCAGCACGGCGATCACCGTGCCCTGCGCGACCTTGTCGCCGACCTTCACGCGCACTTCCTTCACGGTGCCCGCGTGCGGCGAGGGCACTTCCATCGTCGCCTTGTCGGACTCCAGCGTGACGAGGGGGGCTTCCTTCGTCACCGCGTCGCCCGGCTTCACGAGGATCTCGATGACGGGGACATCCTTGAAGTCGCCGATGTCCGGGACCCTGATCTCGAGAGTGGCCATGGGGCGGCCCTCCTAGAGCATCCCCCGCCGCAGGTCGGCGACGACCTGGGCGAGGTAGGTGGTGAAGCGCGCCGCCGCCGCGCCGTCGATCACGCGGTGGTCGTAGGAGAGCGAGAGCGGCATCATGAGGCGCGGGGCGAACTCCTTGCCGTTCCACACCGGCTTCATGGCCGCCTTCGACACGCCGAGGATCGCGACCTCGGGCGCGTTGATGATCGGCGTGAACGCCGTGCCGCCGATGCCTCCCAGGGAGGAGATCGTGAAGGTCCCGCCCTGCATCTCGGCCGGGCCGAGCTTGCCTTCGCGCGCCCTGGCGGCGAGCTCGCCGGTTTCCTTCGCGATCTCGACCACGCCCTTCTTGTCGGCGTCCCTGAGCACGGGAACCACGAGGCCGTTGGGCGTGTCCGCGGCGAAGCCGATGTGCCAGTACTGCTTGAGCACGAGGTTGTCGCCGTCGATCGACGCGTTGAACTGCGGGAACTTCCTGAGGGCCGCGACGACCGCCTTGATGAGGAAGGCGAGCGGCGAGACCTTCGTCCCGGACTTCGCGTTCTCGTCGTTCACGCGTGCCCGGAAGACCTCGAGATCCGTGATGTCCGCCTCGTCGAACTGCGTGACGTGCGGGATCATCACCCAGTTGCGCGCGAGCGCGGGGCCGGAGATCTTCTTGATGCGCGACAGCGGCTGCAGCTCGATGGGGCCGAACTTCGCGAAGTCGACCTTCGGCCACGCCGGGAGGCCGAGGTCGGCGAGACCGCCGCCCGCGGCGCGGGACGCAACCTCGCTGGCGCCCGAAAGGGCTCCCTTCACGAATTCCTGGATATCCTCCTTGAGGATGCGCGCCTTTGGGCCGCTGCCCTTCACGCGGCCGAGGTCCACGCCCAGCTCGCGGGCGAACCGGCGCACGCCGGGGCTCGCGTGGGCGGGCGC
>JAABQW010000194.1 GCA_011391275.1 Betaproteobacteria bacterium | reverse complement strand
CGAGCGTCACGGAGAAGTTGCCGAGCCAGCCGTGGAGGGAGGCGACCTTGCCCCCCCAGATCGGGAAGACGGCGCCGTCGAGGTCGGCGTTGGCGAGTGCGGCGGCCTGCGCCGAGGGGCGCGAGGTGAGGAGCAGCGTCACGGGGAGCGTCGCCGCAAGGCGCGTGGCCGCGTCGACCGCGCGCTCGTCGCCGCCGATCACGAGGACGTTGCCCTTGGAGTTGTAGGAGACGCTGGCGAGGGGTTCGTCGGCGGGCAGCGAGGCGGCCGCCGCGAGGGCGCGAAGCTTCGGCGTGCAGTCGATCGAATGAACCGACCATCCCCGGCCCTCGAGATCCACGGGGCTGCCTGTCGCAACTCTTGGGTCGGTCACCGCGTCGATCACGGAGCCATCCGCGTCGTTTACCTGCGTCATCCGCTGTTCGTCGAACGCCGGCGGAAGTTGCGGCCGGCGCGCCTCTCTCACTGTGGTACCGCTGGGAGGATATCGCCGCTCCCGGCGGCGATTGCCTGTCCTTCAAATATGGCCGCAAGTGTACAACACTTGCGAGGCCCCGCCGTTGAACTCAAGTCCCCGATTCCCCCTCGGGGCGTGGGGGAATTGCGGCCTGGGGAGCCGGCTCGCCGCCCGTGCCTTCAGTGGCGGGCTCCGTCGCGGCAACCGGGGGGGTATCCGCAGGGGCGGGGGGCGTCCCGGCAGGGCCGGGCTCGCCGCCGGCCTGTGCCTGGGCGAGCGCCCGCTGCCGCTCGGCTTCCTCGCGGTCGCGGCCGCCGCGGTCGCCCAGGTGCGAGAGCTGCTCGAGCTTGTCCATCCAGGAGGCGGGAATGGGATCCGGCTTCGAGTAGTCGTCCACGTAGACGTCCATCATGTCCATGGTGTTGAAGTGCGGGTCGGCGAAGAGCGCCTTGAGCGCCTTGCTGCGCGTCTCGCCGTCCACCTCGCGGTTCATGAACGGCGTGAAGTCCGAATCGGGCGTGAGCGATTCGACGGGGGGCAGCGGCGCGGGCTCCGCCGGCCCGGACACCGGCGGAGTCGCATCGGCCAACGGGACCCCAGGGGTGGCAACCGGGGCGACCGGCGGCGGCGCCTCGGCGGCGCCCGCCCGGGCCTCGACCTTGCGCCGCGACCACCGCGACAGGAAGTTGTCTTCGGCCGCCACGCTCAGCCCCGCTCGCGAAGGCGGCCTTCCTTGCCCTTGAACGACTTCGGCCGGATGCGCTCCTTCGGCTCGGGGCGGTAGTTCTCCTCGACCCACTGCCCGATCCACGCCGCGAACTCGAGATCGATCGCCGCCGTGTCCACGCGCTCGCCGCCGTCCATGCGCCGCGCAGCCTCGTTGTAGGACACGGTCACCTGGAAGGGGTAGGGATCGTCGCCCTCCTCGTCCGTGCGCACCGACACGAAGGCGCAGGGCGCGTCGCTCGACATGTTGAGGTAGTAGCCTTCCGCCTCGTCGCGGAAGAGCGTGACCTCGAAGCCGGGAAAGACCTTCTGCAGCACGCCGTCGCGGTCCATCAGCACGCGCGGCTCGCCGCCCACGTCGGGAATGACGTTCGCGGCCTGCCATTGGTGGCTGGCCCAGCGGCTGGCCACCGGGGTGCGCTCGAGGACGACGGACACGCGCCGGACAGGTTTCTCGCTCATGGCGCGACTATAGCCCAACCGCCCCGCCCCCGACGCGCGTGGGGGCATTGCGCCCTGCGCGCGTGATATTCTCGGTGCCCCCCACGGATGCCTCGACGCCCCCATGCCGAAGCCCGTCATTCCCGTCGCCGTCGCGCGCCGGGGCCTGGCGATCCCGCCGCTCGCGCGCGAGCCCGGCGCCGGGCTGCCCGTGGACACGCGCGGGCGGGGCCTTCGCGACCTGCGCATCTCGGTGACGGACCGCTGCAACTTCCGGTGCACCTATTGCATGCCGCGCGAGGTCTTCGACGCGGACTACGAGTTCCTGCCCCACGCCGAGCTCCTCAGCTTCGAGGAGATCGTGCGCGTGGCGCGCGCCTTCCATGGGCTGGGCATCGCCAAGATCCGCCTCACGGGCGGCGAGCCGCTCCTGCGGCGCGGCATCGAGGACCTCGTGCGCATGCTGCACGAGGCGATGCCGGAGGTGGACCTCACGCTCACCACCAACGGGACCGCACTCAGGCAGAAGGCGCGCGCGCTCTACGCCGCGGGGCTGCGTCGCGTCACGGTGTCGCTCGACAGCCTGGACGACGCCACCTTCCGCGCCATGAACGACGCCGACTTCCCGGTGGCGAAGGTGCTCGAGGCGATCGACTGCGCCGCCGCCGAGGGTCTCGACCCGGTCAAGGTGAACATGGTGGTCCGGCGCGGCACCAACGACCACCAGGTGGTCGACATGGCGCGCCATTTCCGCGGCACCGGGCACATCGTGCGCTTCATCGAGTTCATGGACGTCGGCGCGACGAACGGCTGGTGCATGGACGACGTCATCCCGAGCGCCGAGGTCGTGCGCCGCATCGGCGAGGCCTTCCCCTGCGAGCCGGTCAACCCCAACCACTTCGGCGAGGTCGCCCGGCGCTGGCGCTACAAGGACGGCGCGGGCGAATTCGGCATCATCTCCAGCGTGACCGAGGCCTTCTGCTCCTCGTGCAACCGGGCGCGGCTCTCCACCGACGGCTCGATCTACACCTGCCTCTTCGCCCGCGAGGGCTACGACCTGAAGTCCCTCATCCGCGCGGGCGCCGGCGACGCGGAGCTCGCGCGCGCCATCGCCGCCGTCTGGCAGGGCCGCGACGACCGCTACTCCGAGATCCGCACCGCCGAGACGGCGCGCAGCCGCAAGGTCGAGATGTCGTTCATCGGCGGCTGACGGGGCCCCGGTCGAG
>JAABQW010000193.1 GCA_011391275.1 Betaproteobacteria bacterium | reverse complement strand
TGCACATGATCGAGACGATCAACAAGATGAACCGCATCTCCCGCCAGATCCTGCAGGAGACGGGCAACGAGCCCGACCCGGCGACTCTTGCCGTGAAGATGGAGATGCCCGAGGAGAAGATCCGCAAGATCCTGAAGATCTCCAAGGAGCCCATCTCCATGGAGACGCCCATCGGGGACGACGACGATTCCCACCTGGGCGACTTCATCGAGGACCAGGCCGGCCTCGCCCCCTCGGACTCGGCGCTCTACGCGAGCCTGCGGGAAGCCACCAAGGACGTGCTGGATTCGCTCACGCCGCGCGAGGCCAAGGTGCTGCGCATGCGCTTCGGCATCGAGATGAACACCGACCACACGCTCGAGGAGGTCGGCAAGCAGTTCGACGTGACGCGCGAGCGCATCCGCCAGATCGAGGCGAAGGCGCTCCGGAAGCTCCGCCACCCGTCGCGCTCCGAGAAGCTGCGCAGTTTCCTGGAAGGCGAAGGCTGAGCCTCGGCGGGCGCCGCTGACCGGCATCGAGATGAAGCGCGAATCCGTCATGGGCCGGGCCGCGCTCGCAATGGTCGGTCTCGCCCTCGCGGGCCAGGCATTCGCCGTGCACCCGCCGCCCCCGCCGCAGACCCCGCTGCGCGATGCGTGCGAGAAGGAGGTCGGCTACCGACCCAAGGCGGGACAGAAGGGCAAGGACGCGATCTGGGCCGCCACGCCCGACGAGTTCGTGAACCGCATGCTCGGCATGGCGCGCACGACGGCGGACGACTACGTGATCGACCTCGGCGCCGGGGACGGCAACTTCGCCATCGCCGCGGCAAAGCGGTTCGGCGCCCGATCGCTCGGCATCGAGTACAACCCGGAGCTGGTGAAGCTCGCGCAGTGCATGGTGCGCGGCTCCGGCGCCGAGGGCCGCGCCCGCGTCGTCGAGGGCGACGTCTTCAAGGACGACTTCTCGAAGGCCGACGTCCTCACGATCTTCCTCCTGCCGCACCTCAACCAGTGCCTGCGGCACCGCATCCTCGCCATGCGGCCGGGCGTGCGCGTCGTTTCCTACCTGTTCTCGATGGGCGACTGGGAGCCCAACGACCTCGTTGCCATGGAGCTGGACGTGGCGTTCCTGTGGATCGTGCCGGCGCGGGTCGGCGGCCGCTGGGCGTTCCGCCAGCTGGAGCCCGCGGGCATGAGCTTCACCGTCGACCTCACCCAGATCTACCAGAAGATCGGCGGCGAGGTCACGATCGGCGACCGGCGATTTCCGCTCCTCGGCGCCACGCTTTACGGCGACCAGGTCCGGTTCGCGTTCCGGGACGCCTCGGGTGTCCACCAGACCTTTTCCGGCCGGCTGGGACCGAAGGACATCACCGGCGACCTGCGCGCGGCGGACGGGGAATCGATCGAGCTCACGGGGACGCTTCAGGGCGCGCTGCACCCCGCCCCGTGGGCGGAGATGGATCCGAAGTGCGGCAAGTTCTACGGCAAGTAGACCTGCCTCCCGGGACCTGCGCGAGCCCCGCTCCGGCGGGGCTTTTCATGACGGCGCGCCGATGAACTCTCCGGGAGAAGTCAGCGCAGTCCCCCGGCCGCACCTGTCGACGCTCGACGCGGTGATGATCATCGTCGGCATCGTCATCGGCGGCGGGATCTTCGCCCTGCCGTCGACAATCGCGGGGCTGGCCGGCTCGCCCGGGTGGATGTGGGCGGCGTGGGCGGGCGGCGCCGCACTCACGCTGGCCGGCGCGCTCTGCTACGCGGAGATGGCCGCCGCCTTCCCGCACGCGGGCGGCGACTACCACTTCCTCACCCGCGCCTACGGACGGGACGTGAGCTTCTTCTTCGGGTGGGCGCGCGTGAGCGTGATCCTGACCGGGTCCATCGCGATGCTCGCCTTCGTGTGCGGCGATTACCTGGCCCGCGTCGCGGGCCTCGGCGCGCACTCGCCGGCGATCTTCGCGGCGCTCGTCATCGTGGCGCTCACCGTCGTCAACGCGCTCGGCCTGCGCGAGTCGGCGCGGATGCAGAACGTCCTGACGGCGGTCGAGGTGGCCGGCGTGCTGCTCGTGATCGTCGCCGGCTTCATGATCGGGGGCCCTGCGCCGGCCGCGGCGCCCGCAGTGGCGGCGGCCGAAGGCGGCATGCCGGCGATGTTCGGGCTCGCCCTGGTCTTCGTACTGTTCACTTTCGGCGGCTGGAACGAGGCGGCCTACATCTCGGCCGAGGTCCGGGGCGGGCAGCGCGCGATCCTGCGGGTCCTCGTGATCTCGATCGGCGTGCTGGCGCTGGTCTACGGCCTCTTCGTCCTCGCGCTCGTCACCGGGCTCGGCTTCGAGGGCCTGAAGGCCAGCAAGGCCGTCGGCGCCGACGTGCTCCTCGCCGCCTTCGGGCCGGCTGGCGAGACGCTGATCGCCGCGCTGGTCGCGATGGCGGCGCTCACCTCGATCAACGCGACGATGATCGTCGGCGCCCGCAGCAACTACGCCCTCGGGCAGGACTGGCCGCTGCTCTCGTTCATGAGCCGCTGGCACGGGCGGCGCAACACGCCGATTGTCGCGCTGCTGGTGCAGTCGGGCATCGCGCTGCTGCTCGTGGCCTTCGCGGCGGTGGAGCAGGGCGGCGTGAAGACCATGGTGGAGTTCACAGCGCCCGTCTTCTGGGGCTTCCTCGTGCTGGTGGGCATCGGCCTGTTCGTGCTGCGCGCGCGCCACGCGCACGTCGCCCGGCCGTTCCGCGTGCCGCTCTACCCCGTCCTGCCGCTCGCCTTCATCGCCACCTGCGGTTACCTGTTCTACTCGAGCGTCGCGTACGCGCAGTCCCAGGGCGCGGTGCGCATCTCGTTCTACGTGATGGGGGCGGGACTGGTCGCCTGGCTCG
>JAABQW010000192.1 GCA_011391275.1 Betaproteobacteria bacterium | reverse complement strand
GGCAATCGGCATCCTCATCATCGGCGACGAGATCCTTTCCGGAAAACGGCAGGACAAGCATTTCGCCAAGGCGATCGAGATCCTGGGCGCGCGGGGGCTGGAGCTCGACTGGGCCCAGTACGTGGGAGACGACCCGGCGCGCATCACGGATACGCTGCGGCGCACCTTCGCCACCGACGACATCGTGTTCTCGTTCGGCGGCATCGGCGCAACACCCGACGACCACACGCGGCAATGCGCCGCCGCGGCACTCGACCGCCCGCTCGCCCGCCACCCGGATGCCGTGAAGGAGATCGAGGCGCGCTTCGGAGAGGCCGCCTACCCGCGGCGCGTGCTGATGGCGGAGTTCCCCGAGGGCGCGGACATCGTCCCCAACCCCGTGAACCGCATTGCGGGCTTCAGCGTCGGCACGCACTACTTCTTTCCGGGCTTCCCCGAGATGGCGTGGGCGATGATGGCGTGGGCGCTGGACACGAAGCACCGCGCGCTCTTCCGCGACCACCTGCCGTTCGAGGAAGCGATCATCGTCACCGGCGCAGGCGAATCGGACCTGCTGGACATGATGAACGCGGTGGTGCGCGACTACCCGGACTGCAAGCTCTCGAGCCTGCCCACGTGGTCGGGCACGGGGGCGCGCGTGATCGAGCTCGCCGTGCGAGGCGACCGCGCCCGCGTGGCCGCCGCCATGGCCTGGGTTCGCGACTCGATCGCGAAGCTGGGGTACTCTTTCACGGACCGGCCCGCGCCGCCGGCCCCCGCCAACCCGTAGATGGAGGAACGTTCCATGGGACTTCTCGATTCCGTTCTCGGCTCGCTTTCGCAGGGCGGCTCCGGTTCCGGGTCCGGCAACCCGCTGCTGCAAGTCGTTCTCTCGATGGTGAACGATCCGAACTCCGGCGGCCTCGCGGGCCTGCTCTCGAAATTCCAGGAGCACGACCTGGGAAACATCGCCGACAGCTGGGTATCCACCGGCAAGAACCTGCCCATCTCCGGCGACCAGATCCAGGAGGCGCTCGGCTCCGGCCAGCTCGGCGCGATCGCGCAGCAGCTCGGCATGTCGCAGGGCGACGTCTCGTCGAAACTCGCGGAGCTGCTGCCCGGCGTCGTGGACAACCTCACGCCCAACGGCCAGGTTCCCGACACGGGCTCGCTGGGCGGCCTGCTGGGTTCCCTCACCAAGCGCTTCGGTTGACATGCGCGGGGCCCGGCGCGCGTTCCTCGTTGCGGCCCTCGCGTTCCTTGCCGCGCCGGCCTTCGCCGACGAAGCGGTAGCCTGGAAGGCGCTTCGCGAAGGCGGCCACGTCGCACTCATCCGCCACGCCTCCACCGAATCGGGCTTCGGCGACCCGCCCGGCTACAAGCTCGACGACTGCGCCACGCAGCGCAACCTCTCGGCGGCGGGCCGCGAGGAATCGCGGCGCCTGGGCGAGCGCTTCCGCAAGGAGGGCGTCGTCGTCGAGAAGGCGTACTCGAGCCCCTGGTGCCGCTGCCGCGACACGGCGCGCGAAGCCTTCGGGAAGTCCGAGGACTGGGCCGCCCTCTCCAGCTTCTTCGACGACCGCAGCCGCGAGCCCGACCTCACCGAGCGCGTGAAGAACCGCATCGGCACCTATTCGACGCGCCGGCCCAAGGGCACCATCGTGATGGTCACGCACAACGTGAACATCGCCGCGCTCACGAACCTCTCCGTGGGCATGGGCGAAGTCGTCGTCGTGCGCCCCGACGGATGCTGCGGACTGCGGGTGGTCGGCCGGATCCGGATCGGCTAGCGCAGGCGATGGCGAGCGAGGAGGACGAATTGCCCGTACCAGGAGACACGCCCGAGGGCCGCGACGCGCTGCGACTGCTCCTCACCCGCTACTCCGTGAGTGCCAGGCACCTGCGCGAGCCCGGCCCCACCGACGACGAGCTGTGGGCCGTGGCGATGGCGGCGCTGCGCGCGCCGGACCACGAGAAGCGCATCCCCTTCCGCTTCGTCGTCGCCCGCGGCGAGGGGCTGGAGCGGCTGGCTGCGCTCTTCGTCGACTACGGCCGGCGGCACGGCAAGCTCGGGCCCGACCTCGACCGCGAGCGCGAGAAGGCGATGCAGGCCCCCGTGGTCATCGCGGTGATCGCGCGCATCGACCCCGACGACGAGGTCGTGCCCGCGCACGAGCAGTGGACCGCCGTGGGCGGCGCGATCGCCAACGCCACCAATGCGCTGCACTTCATGGGCTTCGGCGCGAAGATGGTCGCCGGTGCCCGCGCGCGCGATCCCGCGATCGTGGCCGCGCACTGCAGCGAGGGCGAGATGCTCGTGGGCTGGATCGCCACCGGCACCATGGACGGACCCCCCAAGCCGCGCGGCGAGATCGACCCCGCCGCCATCCTCACCCGCCTCTGAACCAACCCGGTTCTTGACCCGGTCAATTGACCGGGTCAGTTGACCGGGTCAAATGCGCCTTGCAGGATGTCGCGGATCTTCAGGACGGTCGCCCAGTTGCGCGTCGTCGACTCGCGGCCCGCCTTGCCCAGCAGGGTCGTGGCCGCCTTGCTGGTGAGGATGCCGTCGGCGCACCACAGGTAGGCCGCGCGCTCGCCCAGGTGGAACCGCTCGGGCGCCTTGGCAAGCGGCGCCACGACCGCCAACGCGGCCAGCGACCCCGCATCTCGAGTGAAGGCCACGAGCAGGCGCGAAGGGTCGGTGGAAAGCGCGGCGAGTTCGTTGCCGCGCACGATCGCCAGCAGGTCCTTCTCCGATTTCACGATGACGGGCACGTCGACGTCGAGCTTGCCGGCGATTGCCTCGCGGATGCGGCCGGCGAGCTTTTCGGGCGACCGCTCCGTGCTTTCGAACACGGCGTTGCCGCTGTTGAGGATCGT
>JAABQW010000191.1 GCA_011391275.1 Betaproteobacteria bacterium | reverse complement strand
CATCCTCGAGAACTGGGCCACCTACCTGCCGCGCTTCGTGAAGGTGATGCCGATCGAGTACCGCCGCGCGCTGGCCGAGATGGCGCAGGAGCAGGAGAAGCGGGGCGAGGCGGCCAGGAACGTGGAAGTTCGGGCGAACGACTGAGAAGGAACATGGGAAAGATCACCGGATTCATGGAAATCGCGCGCAAGGACCGCGGCTACGAGCCCGTCGCCGAGCGCATCAAGGTCTACAAGGAGTTCGTCCGGCCGCTCCCCGACGCCGAGATGAGCCAGCAGGGCGCGCGCTGCATGGACTGCGGCATCCCGTTCTGCCAGACGGGCTGCCCGGTCAACAACGTGATCCCGGACTGGAACGACCTCGTCTACCGCGGCAACTGGAAGTCGGCGCTCGACGTGCTGCACTCGACCAACAACTTCCCGGAGTTCACCGGCCGCGTGTGCCCGGCGCCCTGCGAGGCGGCGTGCACGCTGAACATCAACGACGACGCGGTGGCCATCAAGTCGATCGAGCAGGCCATCGTCGACAAGGGCTGGGCGGAAGGCTGGATCGTCCCCGAGACGGCGCCGCACAAGACGGGCCGCAAGGTCGCGGTGGTGGGCTCCGGCCCCGCGGGGCTCGCCTGCGCGCAGCAGCTGGCGCGCGCCGGCCACGACGTGACGCTCTTCGAGAAGAGCGACCGCGTCGGCGGGCTCCTTCGCTACGGCATCCCCGACTTCAAGATGGAGAAGCACCACATCGACCGGCGCATGGCGCAGATGAAGGCCGAGGGGGTCACCTTCCGCACGGGCGTGAACGTGGGCGTCGACCTGAAGGCCGACAAGCTCCTCGCCGACTTCGCCGCCGTGGTGCTCTCCGGCGGCTCGGAGAAGCCGCGCGACCTGCCGGTGCCCGGGCGCGAGCTCGCCGGCATCCACTTCGCGATGGACTTCCTGCCGCTGCAGAACAAGGTCGTGGCCGGCGACAAGGTGACCGGCCAGGTCGTGGCGACGGGCAGGCACGTCGTGGTGATCGGCGGCGGCGACACCGGCAGCGACTGCATCGGCACGTCCATCCGCCAGGGGGCGAAGTCGGTGGTGAACTTCGAGCTCCTGGCGAAGCCGCCGGAGCAGGAGGACAAGCCCCTCACCTGGCCGTACTGGCCGCTCAAGCTGCGCACCTCGACCTCGCACGACGAAGGCGCGCAGCGCGACTTCGCCGTGGCCACCAAGCGCTTCGAGGGCAAGGACGGGAAAGTGACGAGCCTCATCGCCTGCCGCGTCGAGTGGGTGAAGGACGAAAAGGGCGGCATGGCGATGAAGGAAGTCCCGGGCTCCGAGTTCACGCTCCCCGCGGACCTGGTGCTCCTCGCGATGGGCTACGTGCACCCGTTGCACGAGGGCCTCGTCGCGGGCCTGGGCGTCGAGAAGGACGCGCGCGGGAACGTGCTGGCGACGACCGACGGCCAGGGCTGCTACGCCACGTCCGTGCCCAAGGTGTTCGCCGCCGGCGACATGCGCCGTGGCCAGTCGCTCGTCGTCTGGGCGATCCGCGAGGGCCGGCAGTGCGCCCGCGAGGTGGACGCGTTCCTCATGGGGATGTCGGACCTGCCCCGCTGAGGCGGCGACCCGGGGCCACCCCCTGAAAGCCATCCTTTTTTCCGCCCTGCTCGCCTACGCGGGCATGGCGGCCTTCCTCTGGCTGTCGCAGGACAGCATGATCTTCCTTCGCCAGCCGTCGCGCGGCCTCGCCGTCGCGCCGCCCGGCTGGACGCTCGAGAGCGTTTCCCTCGCTGCCGCCGACGGCACGCCGCTCGCAGGCGTGCTTCTCCTTCCACCGGGCGCAGCCGGCACGCGGCAGCCCGCCGTTCTCTATTTCGGGGGCAACGCCGAGGAGGTGACCGCCTACGCCGTGGACGCGGAGCGCCGGTACGGGCAGCGCGCGGTGCTCCTCATGAACTACCGCGGCTACGGCGCCAGCGGCGGCAAGCCCGGCGAGGCGGCGCTGGTGGCCGACGCGATCGCCCATTACGACTGGGCCTCCCGGCGCCCCGACCTCGACCCGGCGCGCTTCTGCGTCCACGGGCGCAGCCTGGGCACCGGAGTCGCCGTGCAGCTCGCCGCCGCGCGCCCGCTGCGCTGCGTCGTCCTCACGTCGCCTTTCGAAAGCCTCGCGGCCGTGGGCCGCACCCACTACCCGTGGCTCCCCGTGAGGCTGCTGCTTCGCCACCGCTTCGATTCCGCCGCGGTCGCGGGCAGGATCGCCGCCCCCGCGCTCGTCGCCTACGGCGCCGAGGACGACATCATCCCGGCCGAACACTCCGAGCGCCTGGCTGCCGCCTGGGGCGGGCCGATGGAGCGGCTGCGCATCGACGGCCACGGGCACAACGACCTCGATCTCGACCCCCGCTACGCGCCCGCCATCGCCGCGTTCCTGGATCGCCATTGACGGTTTCCGGGTGTCCGGCGGGCCGGCCGTGAGAGAATCGCCCCCCATGAAAAACGACAACTTCCTGCGCGCCCTGCAGAAACAGCCGACCGACTACACGCCGATCTGGATCATGCGCCAGGCCGGGCGCTACCTCCCGGAGTACAACGCCACGCGCAGGAAGGCCGGCAGCTTCCTCGCCCTGGCCAAGAACCCCGCGTTCGCGTGCGAGGTGACGCTGCAGCCCCTGGAACGCTTCGCCCTGGACGCGGCCATCCTCTTCTCCGACATCCTCACCATCCCCGACGCGATGGGGCTGGGCCTGTACTTCGCCGAGGGCGAGGGCCCGAAGTTCGAGCGCACCGTGCGCACGGAGGAGGACGTCAGGCGCCTGCCCGTCGCCGACATGGACGAGCTGAAGTACGTCTTCGACGCGGTGTCCGTCATCCGCAAGTCGCTCGACG
>JAABQW010000190.1 GCA_011391275.1 Betaproteobacteria bacterium | reverse complement strand
GCGAGAGGCCGAGCGGAACGAGGAATCCGCCCACGCCCTCGACCACCGTGAAGTCGGCGTTCGCCGCGACGCGGCGATGCGCTTCCACCAGGGGTGGCAGCTCGATTGCGCGCCCCTCGCGGGCAGCGGCGATGTGCGGCGCCATCGGCTCGCGAAGCAGGACGGGGGTGATCTCCTCCAGCGCCGGCGCGAAGGGGCCGGCCGCCTGCGCCAGCGCGAGCGTGTCCTCGTTCGCCCAGCCATCGCCCGACGCGACGGCCCCGGCGGCCACCGGCTTCATCGGTGCCGCGCGCAGGCCCCGCGCGCGCAGCGCGTGCACGAGGGCGCACGCCGCCAGGGTCTTGCCCACGCCGGTGTCGGTGCCCGTGACGAACACGCCCTTCATCGCGAAACCCTCGGCTCGAAGCTCATGACCTGCCGGCCGTCGGCCAGGCGCCGGGGCGGCACCTTCCACGCGTGCCCGTAGACGATCTCCCAGGTCGCGGGGAGCACGCCGTCGCGGCGGAAGCGCTCGTAGGCCTGCGTCATCCGCTCCCATCGGCGCCGGCCGGGCAGCCCGCGCGCGCGCGACGGAAGCGAGTTGACCGCGCCCAGGGCCTTCAGGTCGCGCGCGACCGCGAGCGCGGTGTCGTATTCCAGCGTGAGCGTCTCCATCTCCATGACCGGGTCGGCGAAGCCTGAGGCGATCAGCGCGTCGCCGAGGTCGTGCATGTCGACGAAGCGGTTCACGTGCGGGGCGCCGTCAGCCTCGGCGAAGGCCGCGCGAAGCTCCTTGAGCGTGTCGGGACCCACGGTCGAGAAGAGGAACAGCCCGTCGTGGGCCAGCACGCGCGCGGCCTCGGCGAACGCGCGCGACGGCTCGCACCACTGCAGCGCGAGGTTCGAGAACACCAGGTCCACGCAGGCGCTCGCGACGGGAAGGCGCTCGGCGTCCGCGCAGACGAGCGACGGCCGCGGGGCTCCCAGCAGGCGCTGCCACCAGGGGGAGCGGGCGCGCGCGCGATCGAGCATCGCCGGCGCGATGTCGAGCCCGAGCAGGGACGCGGACGGATAGCGCCTGGCCAGCGCGTCGAACGCGTGCCCCGTGCCGCAGCCGAGGTCGAGCAGGCGGCGGGGCGACAGGCGCATCGGCTCGAGATGCTCGACGAGCCGGGCGCATACCTCGCGCTGCAGGAACGCGGCCTCGTCGTAGCTGCGCGCGGCGCGATCGAAGGAGCGGCGCACGTCGCGCTTCACCGGGAGCATCGATTCATCCATGCTTCCGCTCGCGGCCCGTTCCTCGCGCCCCCAGGGTCTCCAGGGCCTCCGCAACCGCGCCGGGGTGGCTCATGAACGGCAGGTGCGCGGCCTCCGGGATCTCGACGAAGCGCGCGTTCGGCAGCCGCCCGGCCAGCCAGCGGCCGGCGCCCATCGGGGTGAGCACGTCGCGGCCGCCGTGGATCACGGCGACGGGCCGGCCGATCGATGCCACTTCGTCGCGCAGGTCGGTGTCGTGGAGCAGCGCGAGCCCGGCGGCCAGCGCCGGCGACGGCGGCGTGCCGCGCTCGACCAGCAGCGCGGCGAGCTCGCGCATGCGATCGCGCGCGTGCGGGCCGCCAAGGGCATTGAGGTTAACGAACGAGCGGATCGTCTTCGCGGGCTCGGCGCGAAGCTCCTCGGCGAACGCTTCCAGCGTCTCCGGCGCCATCCCGTGCGGCCAGTCGTCGCGGCGCACGAAGCAGGGCGTCGAGCTCACCAGCGCGAGCGCAGCCACGAGGGCGGGATGGCGCGTGGCGAGCCGCAGGGCGACGAGCCCGCCCAGCGACCAGCCGCAGACCGTTGCGTCGGCGGGCGTGCAAGCCGCCACGGCGTCGACCACCGCGTCGAGCGTCCCGAAGGGCGTGTCGCGCGAGTGACCATGGCCGGGCAGGTCGACGAGGTGGACCCGGAAGGAAGCGGCGAGTCGCGGCGCGAGCGGTTGCCACGCGCCGCCATGCAGTCCCCAGCCGTGCAGGAGGACGAGGTCCGGTCCGGCGCCCCGTTGCTCAACGTGCAGGGACATCGCCGAGGGCCCGGACGAGCGCGGCCACGAGCGCGGCCACCTGCTCGCGCGAATGGGCCGCGGATAGCGAGATGCGAAGCCTCGCGGTGCCCTCCGGCACCGTGGGCGGACGAATGGCCGGCACGAGCTGGCCGAGGGCGCGAAGGCGCGTGGACAACTCCACCGCGCGGCGGGAATCGCCGACGAACACGGGCTGGATCGCGGTGGGCGAACCGGTCGCGATGCCGCTCGCCTCGCAGGCGCGCCGGAACTCCGCGATGCGGCCGGCCAGCGCCTCGACGATCCCTGGATCCTCCTCGAGCAGCCGCAGCGCCGCGGTGGCGGCAGCGGCCGCGGCGGCAGGCAGGGCGGTCGAGAAGACGTAGGTGCGCGCGCGCTGCATCAGCCACTCGACGAGCTCCGGCTGGCCCGCGACGAATGCCCCGTAGCCGCCGAGCGCCTTGCCGAGCGTGGCCATGTAGACGATGCGCGGCGAGCGCACGCCGAAGTGGGCAAGCGCGCCGCGTCCTTCGCCCAGAACGCCGATGCCGTGCGCGTCGTCCAGCACGAGCCAGGCGTCGTGGCGTTCCGCGAGGGCGAGGAGCTCCGCCACGGGAGCCATGTCGCCGTCCATGCTGAAGACCGTGTCGGTGGCGATGATGCGGATCGCGGCCCGGGAGGCTGCGAGCAGCGCCTCGAGGCGGCCGAGGTCGCCGTGCGGATAGCGGCGGAAGGCGGCGCGCGAGAGGATGGCGCCGTCGTTCAGGCAGGCGTGGTTCAGCCGGTCGGCGAATATCGCGGCGGAGCGGTCCGCGAGCGCCGCGAGAATGCCCAGGTTGGCGGCGTAGCCGCTGGGAAA
>JAABQW010000189.1 GCA_011391275.1 Betaproteobacteria bacterium | reverse complement strand
CCAGATTCGTACGCATCGAAGCCCGGAAGCGACGTGGCGATCTGGACGATTCGCCTCGCGCCCGGCGCGTCGTGGACCCTGCCGCCGGCGGCGCGCGGGTCGAGCCGGTTCCTCTACTACTTCGCGGGCCGCGCGCTGCATGTCTCGGGCACGCCCGTGCCGGAGCCTGCGCTCATCGTTGTCGACCCCGATGCCGCGGTGCGGCTCGAGGCGGCTGATACTGAAATCGAGCTGCTGATGCTGCAGGGCAAGCCCATCGCCGAGCCCGTCGCGCAGCACGGCCCCTTCGTCATGAACACGCGCGCCGAGCTGCAGCAGGCGTTCGCCGACTACCAGCGCACGCAGTTCGGCGGCTGGCCGTGGGGCGCAACAGACCCGGTCAACGGGCGCGAGGGGCGGTTCGCGCGCCAGCCCGACGGCACGGTCGAGAAGCCTTCGCCGGCGGCGTGATGCGGCCCTGGCTGCGGGCGGCGGCGACGACCCTGCTCGCAGGCTGGCTTTCCTGCGCGCTGGCCGCGGAGGAGTCGCCCTTCGCCTTCATCGACGGCCAGATCGCGGCCAACCCGGACAAGAGCGGCATCTACGTGCTCGACACGGGCGAGGAGGCGCTGCTCGCCCGCGCCTGGCTCGTGGACAACGCCCGCGAGACGATCGAGGTGCAGTACTTCATCTGGAGCACGGACAACATCGGCATCCTCGCCGCCGAGGCGCTGCTGCGCGCGGCCGTGCGCGGCGTGAAGGTGCGGGTGATCGTGGACGACCTCCTCATCGATGCGCCGGACAAGTCGCTGCTGGCGCTCGCCCGGCACCCGAACATCGACATCCGCATCTACAACCCGAAGACCTCGGTGGGCGTGCCGCTGCAGAAGCGCCTGCTGAACGTGGCCACCGACTTCCGCGGCCTGAACCAGCGCATGCACGACAAGACGCTGACGGTCGACGGCAAGGTCGGCATCACGGGCGGTCGCAACATGGCCGCGGAGTACTTCGACTACAACCACGAGTACAACTTCCGCGACCGCGACGCGCTGCTGGCAGGCCCGGCCGTGGGTACCATGCGCGAGAACTTCGAGGCGTTCTGGGGAAGCGGGCTTGCCGTCCCCGTCGAGGAGCTCTACGACGGCCTGGGCCTCATGCAGAAGAGCGTGACCGTGGGCGACGAGGAGATCCGCGCCGTCTACCGAGAGTTGCACGAGTACGCGAAGTCCCCGGCGAACTTCGCCCCCGAGGTGCGCGCGGCGATCACTGACACGCCCCGGTCCTTCGCGCGCGTGACCCAGGCGACGCGCTGGACGGACGTGGCGTTCGTGAGCGACCGGCCGGGGAAGAACGACAGCGTGCTATCGCTCTCCGGAGGCGGCCTCACCACGACGGCGCTGGCGACGCTGGTGGACGGGGCGAAGTCGCGGGTGGTGATCCAGTCGCCCTACCTCGTGATGTCGGAGGCGGCGATGGTGCTCTTCGGGCGGCTGGTGAAACGCGGGGTGACGGTGCGCATCAACACCAACTCGCTGGCCTCCACCGACAACCTGCCGGCCTTCAGCGGCTACCGCAGCCAGCGCGGGCGGCTGCTGGCCATGGGTATCCAGGTCTACGAGTACAAGCCAGCCCCTGCCGTAATGCAGGCGTTGATGAAGCGCGCGGGGCCTGCGCCTGCCCGGCCTCCCGTGTTCTCGCTGCATGCGAAGACGCTGGTGGTGGATTCGCGCATCGCCTACATCGGGACATTCAACTTCGACCCGCGATCCGAGAACCTCAACACCGAGGTAGGCGTGATCGTGCATGACGAGGTGCTGGCGCGGTCGGTGGAGGCCGCGATCGAGACGGACATGGCGCCGGGGAACAGCTGGGATGCGCGGAAGGACAATCCGGATTCGTTTGCGTCCGTGGGGAAGCGGACTTGGGTGAGGCTCTACCAGTTCCTGCCTTTGAAGCCGCTGCTGTAGCGAGCCGATGCTCGGGAGTGAACGCCACGCCGCCCGGCTCTTGCTATCTTTAGTGAGTGACATCGACGCAATGCCGGTTGTCCACGCAAGATCGGGCAACGGGATCTCAGAAAGGCACAGCCATGAAAGAGCACGAGAAGATCAATTATGTCGAGTTTCCCGCCAGGAACCTGGGTGCCACCAAGGCATTCTTCGAGACGGCGTTCGGGTGGTCGTTCGTCGACTATGGCCCCGCGTATTCCTCCTTCTCGGGCCAGGGGCTCGATGGAGGCTTCTACGAGGCGGACCTCGCGGCATCGATGGGGAATGGCAGCGCCCTGATCGTGTTCTACAGCGCGCGCCTGGAGGAGACCCAAGGCAAGGTCGAAAGGGCGGGGGGCCGCATCATCAAGCCCATATTCTCGTTTCCCGGCGGGCGCCGCTTTCATTTCACCGAGCCCAGCGGGAACGAGTTCGCGGTATGGGGTGACGCCGCCTGACCCAGGAGGCCCTCCCATGCCGACCATCCTGCGAAACATCCTCGCCGTCGTCATCGGTCTCGTCGCGGGCAGCGCGGTCAACATGTCGCTGGTCGTGGTGGGGCCCTCGCTCATCCCGCCGCCGCCGGGCGTGGACCTGACGACGGCCGAGGGCCTCGCGAAAGGCATGCCCCTCCTCGAGGCGAAGCACTTCGTGTTCCCCTTCCTCGCCCACGCGCTGGGGACGCTGGCCGGCGCCCTCGCGGCCTTCCTGGTCGCGGGCAGCCGTAACGCCGTCTTCGCATACGTCATCGGGGTCTTGTTCCTCGCGGGCGGGATCGCCGCCGCCTTCATGATCCCCGCGCCCGCCTGGTTCATCGGCCTCGACCTCGTGGTCGCCTACCTTCCCATGGCGTGGCTCGCAACCGTCATCGGCCGACGCCTCAGGGGACCTCGGGCAGTGACCTCGTGAACGCCGAAGCCGTCGT
>JAABQW010000199.1 GCA_011391275.1 Betaproteobacteria bacterium | reverse complement strand
GATCGCCAGCAGGCGCCGGAAGGACGCGTTGGCGAGCGGGATCCTGAACGACCCGAGGGCCGCGGTGCCCGCCGGCGGCCGGCGCGGGTGGGCAGGCGGCGAGCCACGGATCGTGAGCCAGGCGGCCACCAGGACGAGCGGCGCGAAGAGCAGGGCGAAGCGCGAGAAGCCCTCCCGGTCGCCCATCGACTGGCGCAGCACCTCGGGAAGCGCGGCCGCCAGGAAGACGCCCACGAGCGCGAACCCCTCGCGCCAGGCCGTGACGCGCGTGCGCTCCGACACGTCGTCGGAGATCTCCGCGCCGTGCGCCTGGTAGCTCACGGTCACGAGGCTGAATGCCGTGTAGACGAGCACGAGGTTGGCGACGAGCCACCACTCGAGCCCGCCGGACCCGGCGGCCGGCGGGTTGAAGAGTCCCGCCATGCCGAGCGCGAGGAGAGGCGCGCCGGCGGCCACGAACACCCACCGGCTCGCACCGCGGGCGCGCGTCCGGTCGCTCCACCAGCCGAAGAACGGGTCCTGGACGGCATCGACGATGCGCGCCGCGAGGAGGATGGCGCCCACGCCGGCGAGCGACAGGCCCAGCGTGTCCGCGTAGAACTTGGGCACGTGCACGTAGATGGGCAGCGCCGCCATGGCGAGCGGCAGCCCGAGGGCGCCGTAGGCCGCGAGCTGCAGGCCCGTCGGTCGCGAGGCCACGCAGGCCGCCCTACTCGGGAAGCCCGAGCATGCGCAGCCGCAGCCCCGGCTCGCTCGTGTTCTCGTCGAGCCAGATGGCGAAGAACGCGCGGGCGAACTCCGGGTCGGGCACGGTGCCCAGCAGGCGGTCCTGGCTGTAGAAGCGCGCCTCGCGTCCCGGAATGCTCACGCCCACCAGCCGGTCGCCGGAGCGGATGTCCGGGAAGACGCGGTCCATCGCCTCCTCCCAGCGCCGCAGCTTGGCCGGGTCGGAGAACCCGAGCCTGCGCATCTCCTCGATGCTGCGCTTCGTGAGGTCGCGGCCGCGGATGCTCATCGCGTAGCGGATGTCCAGGGCGAAGACGCGGTCGGACGACCACGCGCCGCCGGGCACCCAGAGGGAGGAGTCGTAGACGTGCAGGCCGAACCAGCGCAGCCTCCCCTCGCCCAGGGGCTTGAGCATGGGCATCTCGGAGGCGAGCGCGACCGGCAGCGGCGGCGAGGCCTGGGCCAGCGCGGCGGCAAAGGCGGCCGCCGCGAGGAGCGCGCGCATCATGCCGGCTTCTCGAGCTCGAGGTGCACGACGTCGATGCGCTTCGCGTCGAAGCCCACCTCGCAGTAGTGCAGGTAGAAGCGCCAGATCGAGAGGAAGCGGTCGTCGAAGCCCTGCGCCTTGATCGCGCGCTCCTTCGCGTCAACCGCCTCGCGCCAGCGGCGCAGCGTCTCCGCGTAGTGCAGCCCGAAGCGAAACGGCTCGCGGACGCGCATCCCCGCCGAGCGCCCGAGCCGCGCGAGGACCTCCACGGGCGCGAGCATCCCGCCCGGGAAGATGTACTGGCGGATGAAGTCGCTCGTGCGCCGGTACTTCGCGAAGGCCGCCTCGTCGATCGTGATCGCCTGGATCGAGGCCATCCCGCCGGGCGCCAGGCAGTCGCGCAGCTTCCCGAAGTAGGCAGGCCACCAGCGCTCGCCCACGGCCTCGATCATCTCCACGGAGACGATGCGGTCGAACTGCCCCTCGAGGTCGCGGTAGTCCTGGAAGCGCAGCTCGACGCGGTCCTCGAGCCCCGCCTTGCGGATGCGCTCGCGGGCGAACTCGAGCTGCGCCTGCGAGATGGTGATGCCCGTCCAGCGGCAGCCCCGCGTGCGCACGGCGTACTCCGCGAAGCCGCCCCAGCCGCAGCCGATCTCGAGCACGTGGTGCGCCGCGGTCACGCCGATCGCCTCGAGCATGCGTTCGTACTTCGCCTCCTGCGCCTGCTCCAGCGAGCCGTCGAGCCCCTGCGTGAAGAGGGCCGAGGAGTAGGTCATCGTCCGGTCGAGCCAGAGCGCGTAGAAGTCGTTGCCGAGGTCGTAGTGGGCGTGGATGTTGCGCCGCGAGCCGGCCCGCGTGTTCGGGCGAAGCCAGTGCGCGATGCGATAGAAGAAGGACACGACGGGGTTGCCGTACCACACCGACTCGAACGCGGCCTGGTTCGCCTCGCACAGCCGCAGGAGGGCCGACATGTCGCCCGTGGCGATGAGCCCGTCGCGCCAGCACTCCGCCACGCCGATCTCGGCCGCGCGGACCATGCGGCCCACGGCCTTCCAGTCGCGGATCTCCAGGTCGGCCGACGGGCCGGGCTCGTCCCCCACGAAGACGCGCCGCGTGCCTTCGGGCGTGGTGACGGCGAGCCTGCCGGCGCGCAGCCGGGAGAGCACGCCGAAGAGGATGCGGGCGGAATAGGTGGGCGCGGGAAGCTGCGCTATGTGTTCGGGGGAATTCACCGGGTCGTCTCCTGGAGCGGCGGCTCGGGCTTGGAAAAGAACGGCACGCGCTTCACCCAGAGCTTCAGCGCCTGCCAGTGGATCCGGGCGACCACGCCCAGGGTCATGAGGGGGTAGCCGAGGAACGCCCGGGCGAGGGAGCCCGCCGCGATCGGCTCGGCACGGCCGTCGATGAAGGTGACGAGGAGCTTGCCCTCGCGGTCGTGGTAGTCGATGTGCGCGAACTGCCCGCGCTCGTCGCCCGCGAAGCGGAACCGGTAGTGGCCCTCGACCTCGCAGAAGGGCGAGACGTGGAAGGCCTTGTCCGCGGTGAGCCGGTCGCGCGCCTCGATGGGCCGGCCGTCGGGGTGCGCGAGGACGTAGTTGTGGCGCTCGCCGAAGGTGTTGGCGACCTCGCACAGCACCGCCCGGAGCCGCCCCGCCCGGTCGTTGCAGTAGAAGATCGAGATCGGGTTGAAGACGAAGCCCAGCACGCGCGGAAAGGCCTGCAGCAGGATCTCGCCGTCGGCGGCCTCCACCCCCGCCCGCCCGAGCTGCACGCGCACCCACGGCTCGAGGGGGGTGCCGTCGCGCGGCCCGTGGTCGCGGCTGTGCAGCGACAGGAGGTTCCAGCGGTCCACCGAGAAGATGCCCCGGCCGGCGCGGGCCATCGACGCGAGCGGCACGCGCAGGAAGAACACCGGGTAGGCGAACGCGTGCCGTACCGGCCGCAGGCGGCAGTGGAACACCCGCCCGAAAAGTATCCGCGCTTCCACTACGCGGTCCAGGGAATCGGGACGCCCATCTGCCTCGCCACGCGGATCGCGGAGAGGAGCCCGTCCTCGTGGAAGCCGTAGCGGGTCCAGGCGCCGCAGAACCACGTGCGGTCGCGCCCTTGCAGCGAGGCCACGCGGTGCTTGGCCTCGTCGGAGCCCTCGAGGAACGCGGGATGGTGATAGTCGAAGCTCGCCAGCACGCGGTCCTCCCGCGGGGCCTCGACCGGGTTCATGCTCACCATCACGGGCGAGGCGAAGGGCAGCGGCTGCAGGCGGTTGATGAGGTAGGTGAGCGAGACCGGCTCGTCGGAGAGCTCGGGGGTGGGCGCGTGGAAGTTCCAGCTCGCCCACGCGCGGCGCCGGCGCGGCAGCAGGCGCTCGTCGGTGTGCAGCACGGCGCGGTTGGCCTGGTAGGGAATGGCCTTGAGCACCGCCCGCTCCTCGACCGAAGGATGCTCCAGGATCGCGAGCGACTGGTCCGTGTGGGTGGCAAGGACGACCTGGTCGAAGCGCTCCGTCCCGCGGTCGGTGGCCACCTCGACGCGATCGGCGAAGCGCCGCACCTGGTGGACGGGGGTGGAGAGCCGCACGTCCGGAAGCTCCGCGACGATTTTCCGCACGTACTCGCGCGACCCGCCGTTGACCGTGCGCCACTGCGGCCGGTTCGCCACCGCGAGGAGGCCGTGGTTGGCGCAGAAGTGCAGGAAAGTCTGCATCGGGAAGCGGTTGATCTGCGTGGCCGGCGTCGACCAGATGCAGGCCGCCATGGGGATGAGGTAGAGCTCGCGCACCTCGCGCCCGTAGCCGCGCGCGTCCAGGAACTCGCCCAGCGTGCCGGTGACGGTCGCGCCGGTCTCGGCGAGCCGCGAGGCCTCGCGGTTGAAGCGCATCAGGTCCGAGAGCATGCGCAGGAAGCGCGGCCTCACGAGGTTCGACGGCTGCGCGAAGACCGTGGCGAGGTTGCTCCCCGACCATTCGAGGTCGCCGTCGCCGATGCGCACCGAGAAGGACATGTCCGAATCGGCGCTCTCCACCCCCAGCGCCGCGAAGAGCTTCACGAGGTTCGGGTAGGTGCGGTCGTTGAATACCAGGAAGCCGGTATCGACCGGATGAGTGATCCCGTCCACGGTGGCGTCCACCGTGTTCGAGTGCCCGCCGGGGTAGGCGTTGGCCTCGAACAGGACGACGTCATGCCGCCGGGCGAGCAGCCAGGCGCAGGCGAGGCCCGCGATTCCCGCACCGACAATGGCGATCTTGGACATAACCTGCCAGTTTGGGACAGGAGGCCCGCGCCTCCCATTGGACCAAGGGCCCACGACCCGGGAGATCCGGCGCCGCGCGCCCGCCGCACTCGTTTCGCAACCCGGCCCTTACGATGCCGGCTGCCGCGTGGAGTTCCGGCAATGCGGGGAATAAAAGGCGTCAGATCCCTTTATTGGGACGGTTCTACAGAACCGGTCTATTCAGGAACTGATGCACGGACCTCGCCGATCACGGAATAGACCGGTTCTGTAGAACCGTCCCAAAAACGGGACCTGACGCCTTTTTCTCTACAATGCGGGGATGGCTGAACCCGCGTTCGAATCGAAGATCTGCGACCCGCGCGACTTCGCGGCCCGCGCGGCCGCGCTGGCGCGTCCCCTCGTGTTCACCAACGGCGTCTTCGACATCCTGCACCGCGGCCACGTGACCTACCTCGCCGAGGCGCGGGCGCTGGGTGCCGAGATGGCGATCGCGCTCAATTCCGACGCGTCCGTCCGGCGGCTGGGCAAGGGCGACGACCGCCCGATCAACCTGCTCGAGGACCGCCTCGCGGTGCTCGCCGCCCTGGAGAGCGTATCGCTCGTAACCTGGTTCGACGAGGACACGCCGATCCGGCGCATCCTCGAGTGCCGCCCCGACCGCCTGGTGAAGGGCGGCGACTGGCCGGCCGAGCGCATCGTCGGCGCCCCGGAGGTGCAGGGATGGGGAGGCACCGTGCACTCCATTGCCTTCCGGCACGACCGCTCGACCACGCGGCTGCTCGAGAAGATCCGCCTCTAGATTCCCCCCCCTCCCAACCGGACCCGCGCAGATGAACGACCGCCCGCCCCTTCCCGCCCCGCTCGTCGAGCAGTTGCGCGCCATCGTGGGCGACCGCGGGCTCGTCGCCGAGCCGGCCGACCTCGAGCCGTACACGGTAGACTGGCGCGGCCAGTTCCGGGGGCGCGCGGCACTCCTCGTGAGGCCCGCCACGACCCAGGAGTTGTCGAAGGTCGTGGCGCTGCTCTCGGAAGCCGGCGTGGGCGTCGTTCCGCAGGCCGGCAACACGAGCCTGTGCGGCGCCTCGGTCCCGGACGCCTCGGGCACGCAGGTGGTGGTCAACGTCTCGCGCATGAACCGAGTGCGCGCCATCGACCTCGACAACGACACGATCACCGTCGAGGCCGGCTGCATCCTCGCCGAGCTGCAGCGCGTGGCGGCGGAAAACGGCCGCTTCTTCCCCCTGTCGCTCGCCGCGGAAGGCAGCTGCGAGGTGGGCGGCAACATCTCGACCAACGCCGGCGGCACGCAGGTGCTGCGCTACGGCAACATGCGCGAGCAGGTGCTGGGGCTGGAGGTGGTCCTGCCCGACGGGCGCGTGTGGGACGGGTTGCGGGGGCTGCGCAAGGACAACACGGGCTACGACCTGAAGCACCTCTTCATCGGCGCGGAGGGCACGCTGGGCATCGTCGCCGCGGCGGTCCTCAAGCTCTACCCGGCCCCGCGCTCGGTGGCCACGGCGCTCGTCGCCGTCGCCGACCCGCCCGCCGCCGTGGCCCTCCTCGGGAGGCTCCGCGCGGCCTGCGGCGAGCGCGTCACCGGCTTCGAGCTGATCGGGCGCATCTGCCTCGACCTCGTCTTCAGGCACATCCCGGGCAGCCGCGACCCCTTCGGCGAGCCCCATCCCTGGTACGCGCTCGTCGAGCTCTTCGACAGCGCCGAGGGCGGCGGGGTGACGCAACTGCTCGAGGGCGCGCTCGGCGAGGCGTTCGAGGCGGGCCTCGCGCAGGACGCGGTGGTCGCTGCGAGCGAGGCGCAGCGCGCGGAGCTCTGGGCGCTGCGCGAGAACGTCTCCGACGCGCAGAAGGCCGAGGGCGTCAGCGTGAAGCACGACGTCTCCGTACCCGTGAGCTGCATCGCGCAGCTCATCGAGGAGGCCGACCGCGCGCTGCAGGCGGCCTTTCCCGGGGTCCGGACCATCCCCTTCGGCCACCTGGGCGACGGCAACCTCCACTACAACGCCTTCCCGCCGCCCGGCGACACGCGCGAGTTCCTCGCGTGGTCCGCGCAGGTGAACCGCGTGGTCTACGACATCGTGCAGCGGCTGGACGGCTCGATCAGCGCCGAGCACGGCATCGGGGCCCTCAAGATCGACGAGCTGCCCCACTACAAGTCCGCGCTGGAGCTGGAGCTCATGCGCGCCATCAGGAAGACCCTCGACCCGCGCGGGATCATGAATCCCGGCAAGGTGCTCCGCCCATGAGCGCGCAGATCCCCGACGACGCGAAGGCGTTCTTCGACCTGGCCAACCGCTTCGTGGCGCAGGCCAACGACCTCGCCGAGGAGCACGGGCGCGCCCGCGTGGCGGCCGCGATCCTCTGGGCCGCCTCCCGCTACGGGGCCTTCGCCTGGGCCATGAGCGGCGCGCCCGGCAAGCAGACGCGCGAGGAGGCGATCGACCTCTTCGGGGCGCAGTACCGCAAGATGATGGAAGACAACCTGGTGCGGATCGCGGACGAGGTCGCGGCCGCAGGGGCCCGCACCACGGACGAATAGGTCCCGATCCTACTTCGCCGCCCTGAGCCTCGCCGCCTCGGGTTCCGCCTTCGCCGCGGGCGCCGGGTCCGTGCGCCAGCGCTCCGCCTGCAGGCGCACCACGTCCGAGAGGTTGCGCGTTTCCTGGAAGCGCTCGCGCAGCCACCGGCTGTCGTTCAGCTCGCGGTCGGCGCGGTCGCCGATGGCGCGCAGGGCGTCGGCCGTGCCCAGCTCGTCGCCGATTCGCTGGATGCGGTAGAGCGTCGCCATCAGGTCCTCGCGCAGGCGGATGTGGGTGTGCGCGCCCGGGTCGGCGAGCATCGCCTCGAAGCCGAACCGGCAGGCCTGGAAGCGGTTGTAGCCGTACACCAGGTACTGCGGAGCGATGGGGCCCTCGCGCCGCTCGCGCAGCAGGTCCGCGGCCAGGGTCTGGGCGTAGGCGGCGAGCTCGGCCGCCCCGGTGACGGTGAGCGGCGTGTCGCCGATGCGGATCTCCATCGTGCCGTACTCCGGCTTCGGGCGGATGTCCCAGTAGAAGTCCTTCATGCTGGCGACGATGCCGTAGCCCGCCATCTCGTCGAAGTAGCGGTTGAACTCGTCCCACGACGCGACCGCGGGCAGGTGCCCGGCCAGCGGGAAGGCCGACACCGCGTGCAGCCGCGAGGTCTCGAAGGAGGTGTCCTCCCCCTGGTAGAAGGGCGAGGAGGCCGAAAGCGCGATGAAGTGGGGGATGTAGCGCGCCATCTGGTGCGTGAGGTAGACCGCGTCGTCGCCGGACTCCACGCCGATGTGGATGTGCTGGCCGAAGACCGTGAACTGCTTGGCGAGGTAGCCGTAGAGGGCGGACACCTTGAGGAAGCGCTCGATCGGGAAGATGCGCCGGTCGCTCCACTGGTGGAACGGGTGCGAGCCCCCGCCGGCCACTGCGAGGTTCAGCCGGCCCGCGGCGTCGACGATGCCGTCGCGCGTGCGCACCAGCTCGTCGCGCAGCTCCGCGAAGCGCGTGTGGACCCGGGAGTTCACCTCGATCATGCTCTCGGTGATCTCGGGCTTCACCTCGCTGGGGAGCTGTGCCTTCGCCAGCCGCGAGAGAAGGTCGGGCGCGCCGCGCGTGAGGTTGTAGTCGCGCGTGTTGAGCACCATCAGCTCCAGCTCCACGCCGAAGGTGAGCGCTTCGGAGAACTTGAATTCGAGGGGCATGGCTTCCTCCTTCAGGACTTCGTCGATTCAGCGGGCCGGCCGGCCGGGGGGCGCGTGGCGGCGAGCGCGTCGGGCTGGGGCGCGGACTCGCCCGCGAAGCGAAATCCCCACTGGGTGGCGAGCGGCCCGACGAGCTCCATCACGATCACGCCCGCGAGGACGACCGCGGTGAGCTGCTGCCCGAACTCCGGATAGAGCCCCGTGACGTCGTAGACCAGGAGCAGCGCGAGCGCGGACATCGGCAGCAGGGCCGCGCCCAGCCCCACCGCCTGGCGCCACTTCATGCCGCCGATGGGCGCGAACGCCAGGACGCCCAGGAACTTGCCCGCCGCGCGCGCGCCGATGAAGGCGAAGGCGGCCCACCCTGCGACCTCGAACGAGGAAAGCGGCAGGCTCGCTCCCGTGATCACGAAGAGCACGATGTAGAAGAGGCGCGAGGCGCGCCCGAGGTCGACGTTCACGAGGTCGTGGCGGTTGCGGTCGTTGCGAGCGAACATCCCGAGGGCGAGGAGCGCCAGGATCACCGAGAGCTTGCCCATCTGCGCGATGCCCACCGAGGCGAGGATGAGGCCCGCGACGAGCGTGAAGTGCAGTTCCGGGCTGCGCTCGACCTGGCGCGCGAGCAGCCGCGCAGCCTGCGCCATGACCCCGCCGAGCGCCAGCGACCCGGCGAACAGGTACAGGGGATGGAGCACCGCAGTGTCGAGGTCGAGCCGCGCCTCGTAGTGCACAGAGGCGGTGAGCATTGTGACCACCACCGAGGCGAGCAGGCTGTTCAGGGCCACGAGCGTGAGCGCGCGCTCCGTCACCTGCCCCTCCGAGCGCGTGTCCTGCGCGATGAGCAGCACCACGGCCGGCGAGGTCGCCATCGCGATGGCCGCCGCGAGGCCGGCCATCAGCGGCGCGATGCCGAGCCACGATAGCGCGGCGAAGACGAGCCCGAACGAAAGCAGGCTCTCGGCCACGCCGGAGGCGGCGAGCGTCCAGTCGCGCTTGAGCCAGGCGATGTCCATGCGCCGGCCGAGGTCGAAGAGGACCAGGCCCAGCCCGATGTCCACGAAGATGCGCGCCTCGTCGAGGAGCGGGCCGATGTTCATGGCGGCGGCGACGGGCGCGATGGCGAAGCCCACGAGCACGTAGCCCACCAGGCGCGGCAGGCGCAGGTGGCGGGCGACCTCGCCGCCCAGCATGCCCGCGACGAGCAGCACGCCGAAGAGCAGCGGGTAGCTCAGCGTGAGCGGCAGATCCGGCAGGAATCGCAGGTCCATGACTTCCCTCTCCCTGGGGTTGCGGCGACGGCGCGCGGGCCGTCCGGGGCCATGCGGTCGATGATACCGGGCGCGGAGGAGAATCCGCCTCCTTCGAAGGAGGTCTCGTCGCGACGCGCGCGCGGAGCGCGCCGGACTATCAATGGCGCCCGGGACACGGTACGCTTCCGCTCAGACCGGCCCCCGGGCCCACAAGTTCCTCGGCCGGAACGGGCGGCACGAAGATCCCCGAGAGTACCGCAGGAACCATGGCGCAGTCTCCGTATACCAACACGCTTCCCCTCGACTCCATGCTCATGGAGTACAAGCTCGTGTCCGTGCTCGGCGTGGGCGGCTTCGGCATCACCTACCTCGCCCGCGACACGCACCTCGAGAAGGACGTCGCGATCAAGGAGTACTTCCCCGCCGCCGACGTCGCGCGCGTGGAAGGCGGCACGGTGACGCTCACCAACACGCAGCTCACGGAGAACTACCAGGCCGGCCTCGACCGCTTCCTCAAGGAGGCGCGCACGCTCGCCGGCTTCAGCCACCCGCACATCGTGCGCGTCAACCGCTTCTTCAAGGCCCACGGCACCGGCTACATGGTGATGGACTACGAGGAAGGCGAATCGCTCAAGACCTTCCTGGACAAGCACCCCTTCCCGCCCGAGGAAACCATCAAGGCGCAGCTTGCCCTCCTCCTCGACGGCCTGGCGAAGGTCCACGACACGGGCTTCCTGCACCGCGACATCAAGCCCGACAACATCTTCATCCGCGCCGACGGCAAGCCGGTGCTGATCGACTTCGGCTCGGCGCGCCACGCGATCGGCTCCGAGCGCACGCTGACCACGCTGATCACGCCGGGATACGCGCCCTTCGAGCAGTACACCTCCAAGTCGGACCAGGGCCCGTGGTCGGACATCTACGCGCTCGGGGGCGTGCTGTTCTTCGCGGTGACCGGCGAGAACCCGCCCGACGCGCTCACGCGCATGAAGACGGACACCGTCGCCGACTCCCTTGCCCGGGCGCACGGGCGTTACAGCGGCGAGTTCCTCGACGCCATCGCCTGGGCCCTCCAGCCCGACGAGAAGAAGCGCCCGCAGGCGATCGGCGAGTGGCGCCGCAGGATCCTGGGCGACGTGGCCGACGAGCCGCTCCCCCTGCCCGACTTCGTGGTCGACGAGTTCGGCGTCGAGACCCCCGCCGCCGGGGCCACCGGGCCGGCGACCACGAGGGCCCCGGTGACGGCGCCCCCCACCGCCCCCGTGACCGCGCGCCAGTCGACGGCTTCCACGGGCACCGACACGGGCTCCCTCGATACCCAGGACATCTCCAAGTTCCTCGCCAGGCGCGAGGAGCTGGACCGGGCCGTGAAGGCCAAGTTCCAGCGCGTCCTCACGGTGATGTTCACGGACCTCAAGGGCTCCACCGCCATCGCGGAGGCCTCCGGCGACATCGCGGTGCGCGCCATGCTCAAGCGCTACCACGACCTGTGCCTCATCGCGGTGAACCGGCACGGCGGCACGCTGGTGAAGACCATCGGCGACGGGTCGCTGTCGCACTTCGAGGACGCGGCGGCCGCCTGCCGGGCCGCGAGCGACATCCAGCGCGGCATGGAGGAGATCAACCTCTCCAGGACCTACAAGACGGTGCTGCTCGCGCGGATCGGCATCCACACCGGCGAGTGCATCCTCGAGAAGAACGACATCTTCGGCGACGTGGTGAACACCGCCTCGCGCTTCGAGTCCTCGGCAAACGCCGGCGAGATCCTCATCTCCGAGGACACCTACAACGCGCTCTCCGACAGGAGCGAGTTCTACGCGCGCTTCGACCGCGAGGTCACGCTCAAGGGCAAGAGCATGCCCTTCAACGCCTTCATCGTCTTCTGGGACCCGAAGGAGGTGGAGCGCGACCGGAACCGCCCGGCCGAGACGGCCTCCGTGAAGCCGGCCACGCCCGCGTGGAAGCTCGCCCTCTACGTGGCCATCCCGGTGATGGCGGTCCTCGCGGCGGCGATCTGGATCACCGGCGGCGGGAAGTTCGCCGGCGAGTCCCGCCGTACCATCGAGCACTCCATCGACGCGAAGAAATAGCGGGCGCGCGCCGCGCGCCCGCGCGCTACTTCACCCGCCGCGCGCGCCAGCGCCGCAGCCCGAAGAACACCCCCAGGCACAGGAGCAGCACGCCCGCCGCGGCCGCCGCGTAGTAGGCCTCCGGGCGCGTGTACAGGAACGACTCCACCGGCGAGTAGCTGCCCTTCTTGCCCGTGGCGTAGCGCGCGCCCGTCTCCATGGCGCTCACCTTGGGCTCCGGCACGCCGGGCTCGATCAGGACCAGGTCGCCGCGCGCCTGCGCCTGCACCGTCGTCGTGGTGAGCATGGCGCTCGCCATCAGCAGGTCCTCCGCACCCTCCCCGGTGAGCAGGGTGACCGTCCGGCCCGGATGCCAGGGGGACTGGAACTGCATGAGCACCCCTCGCTTAGGCCCGAGCGCGCCCTTCTGGCGGCTGGTCGCTGGTGCGGTGACCTCGGCGTTCCAGCCGCGGACCACCGGGTAGGGCACCTGCGTCTCCCCGTCAACGACCTTGAGCGGCGCCGCCTTGAGGAGCTCCGCGCCCAGTGAGGCCATGCGCCCCACGACCAGCACCTCGCCCTCGGAAGCCGGGCGCTCGTGGGTGAACTCCAGCTCGAAGAGCGGGAAGCCGTTGCGCTGCGTGGCGACGCCGACCACGTTGAGCGCCGCGGCGAGCACGCGGTCGTCCTTCTCCGTGAGCCAGATCTGCGCCTCGTGCCCGTCGGGCCAGCGCGTGATCGGGAAGCCGCTGTGCATGAAGAGCTCCAGCCTCGGCATCTCCACGAAGTGCGGCATCGGCGGGAACGAGATCGTCGAGTTGCCGTAGAGCGTGAGGAACATGCCGTCGGGCTGGATCAGGTCGCAGACCTGCCCCCCCGCGTGCAGGTTCCCCGCGAACTCGATGGTGTTGGTGCCCGGCTTGAAGACGTAGGTGGGGATCTCCAGCTTGTAGCCGTCGATGAAGTTGCCCGACGGGCTGTCGAGCAGCACCGCGCGCACGCCGCGCCCGTTCACCGAGACCGAGAACGACGAGTCGTTCTTCAGGCCCGCGCCGTAGGAGAAGTTGAGGGAGAGCTTGGCGTACTGGTTGGGGCGGATGTGGAAGTCCGGCGGCAGGCGGAAGGTGATGCTGCGCCCGCCCGGGTTGATGCCCACGAAGCTCTGCGTCGGGAAGTTGAGGGTGGCGAGCTCGTAGACCTGGTCGGTCGCGATCGTCTCACGGCCGCTGTACTGCTTCACGTCGGGGATCGAGAAGCCGAAGGTCTCGAGCTCGGCCGAGCCCGGGAAGCGGAAGCTGATGTTGGTGAAGGTGATGGCCGCGAGCTTCACCGCCTCGTCGGTGTCGCCGGTCACCACGAGGAGCGCGCGCTTCGGGTCGGGCTCGCCCTTCGCGCCGGCCATCGGCTGGACGCGCAGCAGCCCGCCCTTGGAGGCGCGCAGGGCCGTCCCGCCGGCCACCTTCGCCGCGAAGGCCCGCTTGCCGACGACGACGTTGTCCATGCCCGGGCGCGGGACGCGCGAGACGGTGAAGCTCACCGGCCGGTAGTCGAAGCGCCGCGCGATGCCCGAGGCGACGATGCCGGCCAGCGTGGCACTCCTCGCCGAGTCGTCCTCGGTCACGAGGTGCACGGCGCCCGCGGGCATGAGCCGCGGGTCGAAGACGAAGCTCGACAGCGCCGACAGCTCGAGCGGCACGTCCTTCCACTCATAGTCCATCTCCACCCACGAGTCGCGCAGCGAGACATTGGTCCACAGGTCGGGCGCGCAGGGGCTCTCGCACTGGTTCTTCGAGAAGTGCTGCGCCACCTGGAAGGACAGGGCGTTGTAGCCCGGCTCGAGCAGGCCCGGCGGGATCTCCACGCCCAGCTTCACGTCCGGGGCCATCGGGTTCAGCCGTACCTGGGCCACGGGGTGGCCGCCGACCTTCACGACGAGCTGCGAGCTGTCCGGGATCAGGTTGGTCGAGACGGTATAGCGCAGGTGCAGCACCATGCGCTTCACCTCCCAGCGCTCGGGCACCGGCACCGCGACCTCGCGCTCGTCGCTCACGCAGCGCAGCTCGAGCTTCTTCAGGGCCGTGAGGTCCTTCAGGGGCAGCTTGATGGTCTCCGCCCGCGCGGGCAGCGCGGCGAGCGCCAGCAGGCAGAGTATGGGAGCGAGTCTCGTCATGCTTTGACCTCCGGGGTGCGCTTGAAGCGCGTGTCGACGACGTTTCGAATCCAGGTCCAGGTGACGCGAAGCAGGAAGGTGAGGCAGATCCAAGCCCCGCGCAGCCCCATCCGGGTGAGTGTGCGGAAAACGGCAAGGAGGGAGACGCCGCGCTCGCGAGCGTCCCATACCGCGAGCCAGCGCCCGCTGTCGCCGTACACGTAGTGCACCACGTCCGGGAAGGTCTGCGGCGGCGTGAGGAAGTGCGCGCCGCAGAGCGTCGTGGCGCCGCGCCGCTGCACCCGCCGCACTTCCGCCTCGAAGTAGCTCACGAGGCCGTCGGCGCTGGCGGCCTCCACGATCACGCGCTCGCGGTCCTTCACCTCGAAGCCGAACTTCGAGGTGAAGCCCAGCCCCGAGAGGGACAGGTCGACCAGGTCCACGGGAAGGCGCTCGCGCACGCGCGGGAACTGCACCATGGCCTGGCCGGAGACCACCAGCCGGTGGTGGCGGCGCGCCTGGCGCCGCTCCCACAGCGCGCCCAGGGTCACGATGCACAGGTAGATGTTGTAGAAGCTCCAGCCCAGCGTCACGTAGATCGTCTCGCGGTATTCCGGCTGCGCCCAGATGCGCGCCACGCCGAACACGGCGGCCGTCGCGTTGAGGCACAGGATCGCGAAGAAGAAGAACGACAGGGCGTTCAGCTGCTCCTGCTGCATGCCCATGCCCTTCGGCGTCACCTTGAAGGCGGGCTTGCGCGGGTTGCGCAGCGTCGAGAGCACGGCCGGGGCGAGGAAGACCGACTGCACGCTCTCGTAGATCTCGGAGAAGAACGGGCGCCGGGTGCTCCCGAAGAGGAAGTCCGAGACGATGAAGGTGGACATCACGTAGGGCAGCGCGTAGGCGAGGACCTGCGCGGCCGAGGCGTGGTAGATGCTCATCCCGAAGAGCAGGAACCCGGCCGGGGCGATGAAGTAGACGATGCGCACCACCCCGAAGAACCAGAAGAGGCAGATGTTGAGGTAGCAGAGCCGCTGCGCGAGGGTGAGCCCCGTGCAGAACACGGGGTTGTGCAGGAGGAAGATCTGCACCATCCCCTGCGCCCAGCGCGTGTGCTGCACCACGTAGTCGGAGTAGGCCTCGGGGGCGAGGCCGCAGACCATGGGCTTGTTCACGTAGGCGCTGCGGTAGCCGCGGCGGTGCAGCTCGAAGGCCGTCTCGGCATCCTCGGTGATGGACTGGCCGGACACGCCGCCGATCTCCTCGAGCATGGTCCGGCGCATCACCGCCGCCGAGCCGCAGAAGTAGCTCGCGTTCCAGTTGTCCATGCCCGGGTGGATCACGCGGTAGAACATCTCGCTCTCGTCCGGCACCGGCGCGCCGCCGCCGAAGCTGCGCTCCGCCGGCGCCGCGTTGGCGAAGAAGTGCGGCGTCTGCACGAGGAAGAGCCCCGGGTCCTGCAGGAAATAACCCACCGTCTCCTGAAGGATGTCCGCGGTCGGCACGTGGTCGCAGTCCAGGAACAGGACCAGTTCGCCGCTGGAGTGGGTGAGCCCGTGGTTGAGGTTGCCGGCCTTGGCGTGCCGGTTGGTCTCGCGCGTGAGGTATTCCACGCCGAGGCTGCGGGCGACCTCCTTGAGTTCGAGGCGCCGCCTCCACGCCTCCTCGCCCCGCGCCGGGTCGTTGCGCTTGGCGAGCGTGCCGCCGTCGTCGAGTATGTAGACACGGAACCGGTCGCGCGGGTAGTCGACCTGCGTCGCCGCGAGCGCGGTCAGGCGGACGATCTCGACGTCCTCGCTGTAGGTGGGGATGAAGACGTCCACCGTGGGCCACTGCGAACGGTCCGCGGGCAGGGGTGCGACCGCCCGCTCCAGCGGCGAGAGGTTCACGAAGAGGCTCAGGAGCTGCAGCGTCAGCGAATAGATCTCGGCCAGGAAGAGCGCCGTCATGCCGACGAAGTCGATGGCATCGGTGTAGATGAGCGTCTCGAACGAGCGCCACCAGAGGTAGCGCAGCGCGAGGAAGGCGGAGATGAGGATGAACACGTAGCGCCACAGCCCCGTGCGGGACCTGCGGAACAGGTTCAGGAGGAACAGCGCCGCGATGCATCCCCAACCCGCGGCGAGTTGCATGGCCTGCGGGAAGTGCGCCTCCCGCAGGCTCACCATGTAGAAGAGGATGCCGGCCCCGAGCACGAGGGGCGCCATCGACGCGTAGCGCATCGCGGCGCCCGCGAAGGCGGGCGAAGGCGCGGGAACCGGAAAGGCGGTCGCCACGCTATTCCCCCCTCGTCGCGGGCAGGTCGACGGCCACGACGCTGCGCCGCGGCTCGAAGAGCACGCGCACTTCCAGGCGCGCGATGTTCTCGGCATAGGACGGCGAGATGCTGCGCCCCGCCATGGCCCCGACCTGGAGGTACGGCGTGGCCTGCAGGACGGCGGCAAGGCGGATGCCGGCTTCCCGGCCGCTGCTGCTCCCGCCCCCGTAGAAGCGCCCGTCCGGGGCCAGCGGCAGGACCGGCGTTTCGTCCTCGCGCTTGGAGAACCATCCGCCGGACACGCGGCCGCGGACAAGCCAGCGCCGGTCCTCCTCGGTCATGAAATCGAAGGCGGCGCCCACGCGCCCGTAACGCTGCGGGCTGAAGTAGCCGCCGTGGCCCAGCGTATAGCCGCCCAGGTTGCGGCGGTAGCCTTCGTAACCCAGGTAGGCGCTGGCGGCCGAGTACGCGAATCCGGCGAGACCCAGGTCGCGGCCGCCCGCCACGTCGAGCACCGCGCGCGAATTGTCCTGCACGCCGGTGCCGTCGAGGCGCTCGCCGCGCAGTCGAACCGTGGTGCTCCACGGCGCCTCGCGCAGGCGCAGGACGCGCAGCTCGGCGCCCTTGCGCGTCACGCCGCCCCAGGCGATCCCCGTCCAGGGGTCGCGCATCCCCGCGTACGAGAGCACGGACTCGCGCACCGGCTCGGCGAACAGCAGCGCGGCAGCCTGTCCCCACGACGGCGACGAGGCGAATTCCGCCTGCCCCGCGAACCGGCCGCCCACGGGCCCGCCGTCGGGCCCGCGGCCCAGGGAGAGCCCGAAGGCGTAGTCCTTCTCGTAGCGCAGCGCCACGCGGGCCTCGTTCACGGTCGCGCTCGTGTCCACCTGCGGCGTCGGCCCGGCCCCCGCCGGGGCACTACCCACGAGGGCGCCAGCGTCGAACGTGCCCGACTCCAGCCGTGCGCGCTCCCCGCGCAGCATGATCGAGGCGCGCGGCGACAGCGGCGCGGCGAAGTCGGCAACGGGCCCGAGCGTCTGCCGCATCTTGCCGAGGCCCGGTTCGCCCGTCTTCTTGCGGAAGCCGCCGCCGAGCAGCGCCTGCACGGCGCCCGGCGAACCCGCGTCGCCCCAGCGCGCCGCGTCGAGGGCGCGTGCGTCGAGATAGCGGCCGTTGCGGAAAGCCGCCTCGCCCAGCCGGGTGGCAACGAGGGCGCGCAGCGGCTCGGTGGCCGCCAAGTCCGCCGGTATGCCGTCGCGGCCCCCGCCGGTTGCGGCGATGAGCCCGTCCGCCGACTCGCGGTCGGGAGACTCCCGGTAGAGAACCGCGAAGCGGCGCGCCGCACGTTCCGGCTGCCCGAGCCGCAGGTCGCACCAGGCCTGCGTCACGCGGGCGTAGCGCGGCAGCTCGCCCTCGCCGGCCGCCGACTCGAGCGACTCCAGGGCCTGGGCCCATTGCCCGGCCGCGTAATGGGACTGCGCCATGCCCACGAGCGCGTCCCGGCGGATCGCGGCGCGCTCCGGAACTTCGCGCGGCAGCTTGTCGGCCTGGGCCACGGCGCCGGCGAAGTCGCGCTGGCGCAACGCCACGTACGCGAGACCCTTGATGGCGTCCGGCTGGGTGGGCGCCCAGGCATGGGCGTGGCCGAACCAGGCGGCGGCCTTCTCCGCCTCGCCGGCCTCGAGCCAGAGCCATCCCAGGCCCAGCGCCACGCCGGTGTCGCGGTACTGGACGATGAGCGGGCCGGCATCGTTCGCCAGGCGCGCGGCGCGCTCGCCGGCGCTGCCCGTGTCGGCGGCGCGGTCCTCGAGGATGCGGTCGTAGACCATGCGCCGGTAACGCTGCTCGTCGCGCGAATCGCGCGGCGAGCCCGCTTCCCGGGCTTCCCAGCGCAGCAAGACGTCGCGCGGCACCATGCGTCGGGCGCGCTCCAGCGTCGACAGGCGCGTAGCCGCGTCGCACCCGGTGGCCAACGGCTCGAGAATCTCGGCCGCGCGGGCCTGGCGGCCCGCGGCGGAAACGGCGTCGGCCACCGCCCAGGCGCGCGCCGGCTGGCCGCACTCGTAGGTTGCACCCGGCGCGTCGGCCAGGGCGGCCAGGGCCGGGCGGTCGGCGGACGCGATGGCGCGATCCACCTGGTCCGCCCACTGCGGAAGGGGATCGGATGGCGAAGCAGGGGCCGGCGCGACGGGAGTTGCGACCCTGGCGGGAGCAGGCGACGCAACGGACGGCGGTACTTTCGCGGGCTTTGCGCCGCTCGGCACCGAAGCCGGCCCGGCGGGCACGATCCGCGGGACGGGCGGCCGCGCACCCGAGCGCGGTGGCGGAATCGTGTTGAGGAGCCCGCCGCGCTCCTCGTGGTAGATGATGCGCGGCGCCTTTTCCTCTTCGTGCTTCACCACGGATCCGGGCACGGCGGGCCGGGGCGGATCGGATCGGGGCGGATCGGTGCCCGCCGGAACGGCCCGGCAGGCAAGCACGAGCGCAAGCCCCGGCATCCACCGGAGACGCGTCACGCCAATTGGTTTCCCCTGACCTTCCCGTACCACGTGCGCCGACTCCGCTTCTTGTCTGGTTTTTTCCGGGAGCTCTTGTTGTGCCGACGGCTCGGGAGGCATGGCTATTCCCCCGGCCTGGCGCCTCTTTTCGGGCGTGCGCGAGTATCGCCCATTTGCGTCCCGAATGGCACGGCCGGCGCGCGAAGCGCGCCAATGGCGCGAATCGCTACAATGCCCCCATGGCCCGCCGCTTCTTCCAGAACGCCATCGCGCTCGTCTACGACTTCGACGGCACGCTGTCGCCCCAGCCGATGCAGGAGTACACCGTCCTGCCGCGGATGGGCATCGCGCCGCGCGAATTCTGGAGCAAGGTGAACGACGAGGCGCGCGCCACGGAGTCCGACATGATGCTGGTCTACATGCGCCACATCCTCGAGTCGCTGGACCGGCAGAAGATCGCCGTGAAGCGCGAGGACTTCGCCGGGATGGCGCGCTCGATCCGCTACTTCCCCGGTGTCGAGGGCTGGTTCGCGCGCGTGAACGCCTACGTCCGCAAGCGCAGCGGCGGCAAGGCGAAGGTGCACCACTACCTGATCTCGGCCGGGCAGAAGGAGATCCTCGACGGGGTGTCCATCCGCCGGCACTTCCGCCGCATCTACGCCTCGGAGTACCACTTCAACCACCACGGCGTGGCCACCTTCCCGAAGCTCCTCGTCACCGACACGATGAAGACGCAGTTCCTCTTCCGCATCAACAAGGGCAAGGAGGCGGTCACCGAGTCGATCAACGAGCACATGCCCGAGGACGAGCGGCCGATCCCGTTCCAGAACATGATCTACGTGGGCGACGGGATGACCGACGTGCCCTCGATGGCGCTCACCAAGAAGAGCGGCGGGCACACGGTGGCCGTCTACAACGAGAGCAAGGAGCGGGAGAAGGCCATCTGCGTGAAGCTCCTCGACGCGGGCCGGGCGGACTTCGTGGCGGAGGCCGACTACCGCAAGGGCAGCAAGCTCTCGAAACGCATCGAGCTGCTGCTCGACGCCGTGATCGCCGACATCGCCTACCGCCGCGAGGCCTTCGAGTGCCGGGCCGAGCACGGGGGCGGGCAGGCCTCATGAAGCCCCTCGCCTTCCAGGCGCTGAGGCTGCTCTCGGACGGCAGGTTCCACTCGGGCGAGGAAGTCGCGCACCGGCTGGAGCGCTCGCGCGCGACGCTCTCCGAGGCCCTGAAGGGCGCGGGGGAGCTGGGCGTCGAGGTCTTCTCCGTGCCCGGCAAGGGCTACCGGCTCGCCCGGCCCGTAGAGTTCCTCGACGCGCACGCCATCGTCTCGCGGCTGGGCCCCGCCGCCACTCGCGTGCGCCTGACGCTCCTCGACGAGACCGACTCGACGAGCACCCACCTGCTGGCCGCCGCGCAGGCGGGCGCCCCCCCGGGAACGTGCGTCGCCGCCGAGTGGCAACGCGCCGGCCGGGGCCGCCGCGGCCGCAGCTGGCAGGCCGGGCTGGGCGACTCCCTCACCTTCTCGCTGCTGTGGCGGTTCGAGCAGGGCGCGGGGCACCTGGCCGGCCTCTCGCTCGCCGTGGCGGTCGCGGTCGTGCGCGGGATCGAGCGCGCGGGCGTGCCGGGCATCGGCGTGAAGTGGCCCAACGACCTCGTGCACGACTGGAAGAAGCTCGGCGGCATCCTCGTCGAGACCTCGGGCGAGATGCTGGGGCCCACGGCGGCCATCGTGGGCATCGGGATCAACTGCCGCCTGGGCGAGGCGCTCGCGGGGCGCATCGACCAGCCCGCCACGGACCTCGACTCCTGCAGCGGCACGCCGGTTTCCCGCAACGTCCTGCTCGGCGAGATCCTGGCCGAACTCGTCCCCGCCCTCGACCGCTTCGGCGCCGAGGGCTTCGCCGCATTCCGCGACGACTGGAAGGCTCGGCACGCCTACGCCGGGCGGCGCGTCACCGTGCTCGCCGCCGACGGCACCTCGCGCGAGGCGCAGGTGCTGGACGTGGCCGACGATGGCGCGCTCGTCGTCGACGAAGGCGACGGCCCCCGTCGCCTCACCTCCGCCGAAGTCTCGCTCCGTCCCCTGGAAGCGGAAACGGGGTCGGCGTCATTCTCGCGAAAATGACCCTGACCCCCTTTCCGGTGCTCGCGATCGATGCGGGCAACACGCGCGTGAAGTGGGGCCTGCGCATCGGCGACGGCTGGGCGGCGAGGGGCGCCGTCACCACGGCCGAGGCCGCGGACCTGGACGCGAACTGGCCGGCGCTGCCCGCCGGCACGCGCGCCGTCGCCTCGAACGTGGGCGGTGGCGGCGTGCGGGACCTGCTGGAGGCGGCGTGCGCGCGCCACGGCCTGTCGCTCGCGCTGATCGCATCCGGGCGCGAGCGGCTCGGCGTGAGGAACGGCTATCGCGATGCCGCGCAGCTGGGCACCGACCGGTGGGCAGCGCTCCTCGCGGCATACCGCGACTCGCCCGTGAACCAGCTCGTGGTGAACGCAGGCACCGCGCTCACCGTCGATGCCTTGCGCGCCGACGGCCTCTTCGCCGGCGGGCTCATCGTGCCCGGGCCCGCGCTCATGCGCCGCGCCCTGGGCGCCGGCACGGCGCAACTTCGCCTCACCGAAGGCGCCTTCGATGCCTTCCCCAGGAGCACGCCCGACGCCATCACCACCGGCTCGGTGCAAGCGGCCGTCGGCGCGATCGAGCGCATGCACGCGGCCCTCGCCTCGGCCGGATTCGCGCCCGCGCGCATCCTCCTGGCAGGCGGGGCTGCGCCGGAACTCGCGCCACACCTTCCCATGCCCGTCACCTTGAACGACAATCTCGTCCTCGACGGCCTGGTCCTCCTCGCCCGCGATCGCTGAGCCGCCCCGTGTCCCGCCTTCTCTTCTTCCTCCTCCTCGTCGCCAACCTCGCGTTCGGCGCCCACCTGTGGCTCACCGCGCAGCCGGCCGGGCACGACTTCACGCGGCGCGAGCGCAACCGCGACGAGGTGAAGATCGTGGCCGTCATCCCGCCGCTCGTGGCCGCGCTCAAGGCCGAGGAGACGCGCCAGCAGGTGCAGTCCCTCACCGGCGCGGCGTGCGTGGAATTCGCGGGCATCGCCATGGCCGATCTCCCGCAGGCGCGCGAGGCCTTCGCGGCCATGCAGCTGGGCGACCGGCTCGTCGAGCGCAAGGTGGAGGAGATCACGCGCCACTGGGTGTACGTGCCCGCCGCGCGCGACCGGCGCACCGCCGAGCAATCCGCGGCCACGCTTCGCGGGCGCGGCATCACGGAACTGTCCATCCGCCCGGATTTCGCCATCTCCCTGGGCGTCTTCTCGACGGAGGATGCGGCGCGCCGCTTCCTGGCGCAGGTGGAGGCGAAGGGGGCCAAGGGCGTGGTCTCGGGCCCGTTCTCCAAGGAAGTGAAGGATTCCGTCTTCCTCGTGCGCGAGCCCGACACGGAGCTCGTCGCGCGGCTGGCCCTGCTGCAACGGGAGCACGCCGCCTCCACGCTTCGCGCGGTGGCCTGTCCCGCCGCGCCCAGCGGCGGCGCCACGCCGGCCGCTCCCCCCGCGCAGGCCGCGAAGAAGTAGCGGGGCCTACCGCTTCTCGAAGCGGATGTCGCCGTACCAGGCGATGGTGCGCGCCCGGGTGTTGTCCGAGTCGCTCATGATGCCCACGGCGCGAACGCGCGGCGGGTCCTCCCCGAAGGCGCGGCGGAAGTCCTCCAGCAGGTTCACGCGCTCCTCCTGCCAGGCACCGACGTGGTCGCGGCCGCTGGCGGCCACGATCATCTTGATGCGCGAGCTGAAGTGGTGGTCGATGATCGCGCCCTCCGGGAGATGGTTTTCCCAGATGTACATGAGCGTGGCGTAGGGAAGCTCGTGGCCGCCCATCGCCTTGGCGAGGTCGGAATTCATCTGCTCGTGCGGCGGCAGCCGGTCGCGTCCGCCCTCGAAGACGACGATCACGCGCGCCGGGGAGTCCTCGACGTGCGCGAGCGTGCTGTCCGCCTTGCCGTTGGCCTCGGGAACCTTCCACTTCCACGCGAGCCACGGGTGCTCGCGAAGGTCCGCCACCGTGTCGAAGTGCAGGCCCGAGGCGGAGGCGTCCGCGGTCGCCTGCAGCACCACCTTCCCGTCGTGCGTGACGAGCCGGTACTCCGTGGGTTTCTTGAAGCGGGTGATCCGGAATGGCGTCCAGCCGGCAGGCAGCTCCCCGTGGGCGGCAGCGGTCGAGAACGGCATGGGGCTGGGGGCGCCGTCCGCGACCGGCGACGGCGTGGGCACGGTGGCGCAGGCGCCTGCAAGGAGGACCGCAAGGAGGACCGGATGCGCCGGACGAATCATGTTATCGGTTATTCTGGCCGCCAATGCGGCGCCCCAGTCTATCCCCGAATCGCCCGCCCGTCGTCAACCTTCGCCCCCGGTCCCGATGACCCCGATATCCCGCCTCGCCGCGATGCTGCTCGCCGTCCTGCTCGCGTCGGGTTGCGCCGCGTTCGACCCGCACAACCTGCTGTCGCGGACCTCTCCGCCCGGGGGCGCCGCGACCGACGGTCCGGTGCCTCCCCCCGCGACTCCGGCTCTGGGCGAGGTGAGGCGCCTGGCGGCGCTCGACTTCGTGTGGACCACGGTGAACGAGCGCTACCACGACCCGAAGTTCAACGGCGTGGACTGGGCCGCGGCGCGCGAGCGCTGGAAGCCGCTCGCGCTCGCGGCCGCCACCGACGAGGCGTTCTGGGACGTCCTCGACCGCATGACCGGCGAGCTGCGCGATTCCCACACGCGCGTCGACTCGCCCGGCCGCGCCGAGCGCATCGCGCGCTTCGAGTCCGTAGGCCCGGGCTTCTCGTTCCGCCCCCTAGGGGGCCGGCTCGTCGTGACCGCCGTCGACCGCGAGTCCGACGCCTGGTGGTCAGGCGTACGGCCCGGCATGGCGCTCGTGGAATTGGGCGCGGAGCCCGCGCAGTCCGCCTATGCGAAGGCGCTGGCGGAGGCGCGCGACGGCTCCACCGCGCAGGTGAAGCGCCTATACGCTGCCCGGCGCATCCTGGCCGGCGAGCCGGGCTCGAAGTTGATCGTCACCTTCGCGCGCGGCGACGGCACCCCGTTCACCGTCTCGCTCGAGCGCCGCGTCGCGAGGAACCCGCCGCGAGTCGCGCACCGCGTCCTGCCCTCGGGCCACGGCTACATCCGCCTCACCAGCTGGGACCAGCCCCTGCAGGGCCGCATGGTCGAGGCGATCGAGACGCTGAAGGACACGCCCGGCCTCGTGATCGACCTGCGCGGCAATCCCGGCGGCTCGGCGCTCATGGTGCGAAACGTCGCGGCGCGCTTCTTCCCGGGGAAGGAGAAGGTCGTGTTCGGGCGCGCGACCACGCGCACGGGCAAGCCCGTCACTCTCGCCTTCGAATGGATCGACCTGCTGAAGATCGAGCAGGAACTCGAGGGCACCGGCACCTACGCGCGCCCGGTGACGGTGCTGCTGAACGCCTCGAGCGGCAGCGGCAGCGAGCTCTTCGCGGCGATCCTGCAGTCGCAGGGCCGCGCCACGGTCGTCGGCGAGACCTCGTGCGGTTGCCTGCTCGCGTTCCTGGGCTACGCGGCGGTTCCCGGCGGCGGCAAGCTCGCCTACAGCGAGGTGGGCTTCATCCTGCCCGACGGCAGGCGAATCGAGGGGGTGGGCGTCGTGCCCGACGTGCCCGTTCCGGCGACCGTGGCGGACCTTCTGTCCGATCGCGACCGGGTGCTGGAGGAGGCGCAGGAGATACTGCGACGAAAGGGCGGGGAACACGGATGAACACGGATAACCCCGGATGAACACGGATTATTCCGGATGGATGGCTATGGTCGTTCTCGGGGCGGCCGGTGACCGTGATGCGGATGCGTTCATGTTGGAATCCTCTTCCTCACAGAGGCGGACTCATCACTTGAAGGAGTCATCCGTGTTCATCCGGGGTTATCCGTGTTCATCCGCGTCCCCCGCCTTGCCTACCCTTGGACGCTAACGCATCCTCCGCGCTGAACCCCGGCGTCGCCCGCCGCGAGGTGTTCGCCTGGGCGATGTACGACTTCGCGAACTCGGGCTACACCACCGTCGTCCTCACCGCCGTCTTCAACGCCTACTTCGTGGCGACGGTGGCGGGCAACGCGCCGTGGGCCACTTTCGCGTGGACGGCGGCGCTGGGCGTGTCGTACGCCATCGTGATGGTGGCGGGGCCGGTGGTGGGCGCATGGGCCGACGCGCGCGCCGCGAAGAAGCGCGCCCTTGCGGCGACCACGGTCGCCTGCGTGGCGGGCACGGCGCTCCTGGCCGGCGCCGGGCCCGGCGACGTGGCGTGGGCGGTCGCGTTCATCATCGTGTCGAACGTCGCCTATGCGCTGGGCGAGAACATCACCGCCGCCTTCCTGCCGGAGCTCGCGCGGCCGTCTGCGGTCGGGCGGGTTTCCGGCTGGGGCTGGAGCCTCGGCTACTTCGGCGGCATCCTCGCCCTCGGCCTGAGCCTCGCCTGGGTGCTGAGCGCGCCCGAGCGCGGCTCGACCACCGCGCAGTCGGTGGGGGGAACGATGCTCCTCACGGCGGCGGTCTTCGCGATCGCCTCGCTGCCCACCTTCCTGCTGCTGCGCGAGCGGGCGGTGCCGGCGCCGCGTACCGCGGTCCAGTCGCACGCGCTCGCTCGCCTGGCGCGCACCGCGAGGGAGGCGGCGGCATACCGCGACCTGCTCGCGGTCTTCGCCTGCGGCACCTTCTACCAGGCGGGGGTGGCGACCGTGATCACCCTCGCGGCGATCTATGCCGAGCAGGTGATGGGGTTCCAGACGAAGGACACGATTCTCCTCATCATCGCGGTGAACGTCACGGCGGCCATCGGCGCCTTTGCCTTCGGCTACGCGCAGGATCGCATCGGCAAGGTGCGGGCGCTGCGCGTCACGCTCGTGGCGTGGGTCGTGATGGTGGTGGTAGCCTACTTCGGCACCACGCAGGCCGTGTTCTGGATCGCGGCCAACCTCGCGGGGCTGGCGATGGGCTCGTCGCAATCCGCGGGACGCGCCCTCGTGGCCTACTTCTCGCCGCCGGATCGCAGCGCGGAGTTCTTCGGGCTGTGGGGCGTGGCCACGCGGCTCGCCTCCATCCTCGGCCCTGTCACCTACGGCGCCTTCACCTGGGCGACCGGCGGCAACCACCGCCTCGCGATCCTCGTGACCGGGGTATTCTTCATCGTCGCGATCGCGATCCTGGGGGCGGTGGACGAGCGCCGCGGGCACGCCGCCGCCACTGCACCGAGGACACCATGAACTTCCCCTCCATATTCCTTTCCCACGGCGCGCCGACGCTCGCGCTCGCCAACAACCTCTTCACCCACGCCTGGGCCGAGCTCGCCGTCGTGATGGGCCGGCCCGAGGCGATCGTCGTGGTGTCGGCGCACTGGGACACGCCCTTTCCCGCGGTCTCCGCGGCGCGGCGCCTCGAGACCATCCACGACTTCTCCGGCTTTCCCGAGGGGCTCTACCGCATCCGCTACGCACCGCCCGGGGCACCGGCGCTCGCCAACCACGTCGAGTCGCTGCTCGCCGGCATCGGCCAGCGCCCGGCGATCGACCCGGAACGCGGCCTCGACCATGGCGGCTGGGTACCCCTGCGCTGGATGTACCCCGACGCGGACATTCCCGTCACCCAGCTCTCGGTGCAGTCGGAGCTGGGCGCCCGCCACCACTACGAGCTCGGCCTCGCGCTGGCTCCCCTGCGCGAGGAGGGCGTGCTGGTCATCGGCTCCGGCGGCATCGTCCACAACCTGGGCGAGCTCGACTGGACCGGCAAGGCAATGCAGCCCGACCCTTGGGCGGCGGCCTTCAACGAGTGGATGGCGGCGAAGGTCGAACTGGGCGCCATCGACGAGCTGGCCGGCTATCGCGCGACAGCACCCCACGCCGTGCGCGCCCATCCCACGGAAGAACACCTCATGCCCTTCTTCGTGGCGCTGGGCGCCGGCGGCCTCCCGGCGCGCCGCATCAACCTCGGCTTCGACATGGGGTCGCTCGGCATGGACTGCTACGCCTTCGGCTGATATCGGGTATTGGGGACGGTTCCTACAGGAAAAGGGGTCAGATCCCTTTATTGGGACGGTTCTACAGAACCGGTCTATTCCGTGATTGTCGAGAATCGTGCACTAGTTCTTGAATAGACCGGTTCTGTAGAACCGTCCCA
>JAABQW010000187.1 GCA_011391275.1 Betaproteobacteria bacterium | reverse complement strand
GAAAGCCCTCGCCAATTGCCTAGCCATGACCAGCGCACCGGGGTCGTACCCGCGGTGGGAGTCGAGCAGCTTTCGGTGCCCCCGGAACAGCCGTCGACAGGATGCGGGTATCCGGTTGCCCCCATGCTCACAGGTGACCAGGAAGCAGTCGACCGCCTGGCGGGTCACCAGTGCAATTCCGGCAGCTGGCGAAACACCTGTCGCGTCCCTTCGCTCCATTCGCGGCTGAGCGAGGTGAAATAGGCGTCGCCTTCGTCGAAGCGGCGCCGCTGCTGCACCGCGAAGCTGTCCCGCTTGTAGCAGATCAGGTCGATCGGCATGCCCACCGACAGGTTGCTTCGCATGGTCGAGTCGAACGACACGAGCACGCATTTCGCGGCTTCCGCAAGGGGCGTGAGGCGCGTGATCACGCGGTCTATGATCGGCTTGCCGTACTTGGTCTCGCCTGTCTGGAGGTAGGGCGTATCGATTCCTGCCTCGATGAAATTGCCCTCGGCATAGATCCTGAACAGCCGCAACGGCTCGCCGCTGATCTGACCGCCGACGATGAAGGAGGCATTGAAGCTGATGTCGCTCTGTGCCAGGTACTCGCCGTCGCGTCGCTCGATGTCGCGCATCGCGTCCGCGACCAGATTCGCGACGTCGAACATCGTCCGCGCGTTGCCGATGTTGACGTCCGCATCCCCGGCATCGCAGCGCTGGTTCAGCACGCTGATCACGGCCTGCGTTCCGGCGAGGTTGCCCGAGCTCAACAGCACGATGACGCGATCGCCGCGGCGCTCGAACACCGTCATCTTGCAGAACTTGGCGATGTTGTCCACGCCCGCGTTCGTCCTCGAGTCCGAGGCGAAAACCATCCCCTCCTCGAGCATTACGCCTATACAGTAGGTCATGCCTTGCGTCCTCTGCTCAATCGCGTTCCATCAGTAAAGGTGATTCCCACCAGGCCCTCGTTGCCCACCACCTGGTCCGCTCGAAGCCACGGTGCATGGCGTGGCGGTCCGGCGGAGCCCGGGCGTCACTCCCGGAACTGCACGGCCAGCATCTCTCCCCTGGCGCAAACCTCGCCATCGGCGCTCAGCGAGAGCGACACCTTCACCTTGCGCCCCTCGATGCCCCCGGGCCGGCCCCTGATCTCGAGCTCCACGCCGATCGGGGTCGGGCGGAGAAAGTCCACCTTCAGCGATGCGGTGACGAACCGCATGAATTCCCCGTCGTCACCCATTTCCCTGCCCGCCGCCCGGTAGGCGAAGGCCGCCGCCGATGCCGTCCCGTGGCAATCCAGGAGGGACGCGACCATGCCCCCGAAGACATGGCCGGGCACGCCACCGCTGAACTCGGGGTGGGCCGTGAACCGTGCAACCGTTTCCTCTCCCTCCCAGTAGCTCTTGAGGTGATGACCCTGCGGGTTGCTCTTTCCGCAGCCGTAGCAGTGGCTGAATTTCTCCGGATAGCAGTCCTGGAACGCCGTGGGCACGTCGACTCCCGCCGGCCGTCTCACTCGACGAGGATCTGCTGCGTGGGGTTGTCGACGATCACGGGGCTCTCCATGTACACGACCTGGGGAGGGACCCCGTACTTCCCCGTGACGAAGGCCCGCCACTCGTCGCTGTACAGGGCGTCGGCGTCCTTCCGGGAGCGCCAGAGATAGACGCCGCCGGCGGTCATGCCGTCCTCGGCGAGGACGTAGTACTTGCGGATCAGCCCGGGCTGCGACTGGTAGCGCGGCGCCGAGCCCTGGAACATCGAACTGGCCTCATCGAGCGTCAGGCGTTTCGGCAGTCGGAACGTAACGATGGCGGTGATCATCCGGCTCTCCTTTTCGTGTACCGGGAAGTCTGCCAGAAATCCCGCAAGGACCTTTCCTTGCCTTTCCGGTTCACTGGCTGGAATTGCGTCGGGTCACGCCACCGAGCCCTTCGCGGATGCCGTTTCGAGCCTGCTCGCAATCGATCCCCAGTCCAGCCGCCGCGTCGCGATCATCCCGGCCGCGAGAACGCCGAACACGAGCAGCGAGCCGGCGAGCAGCGCATGGTCCTCGCTCCGCAAGAGCGCGTAGAGAGCGCCGTAGAGCACGAGGAGCGCGCCGAGGAACGTCACCGTTCGCGCGAGAGACCCCAGGGGGTGCCGCAGGTAGTAGGTCAGGAGCAGCATGCACGCGCCCGCTGCCACGGCGTATGCCCGGCCGAACGCGATGTGCTCCGCCAGGGCGATCAGCAGCAGGAAGAACACCGCGAGGCCGCTTCCCACCATCGCGTACTGGACCGGATGCAGACGGATGCCGGCCGTCACCTCGGCGAGTGCGAGCCCCGCGAAGGTGAAGAGCACGAACAGGAAGCCGTATTCCGTGGCGCGGTACGAGAGGCTGTACACGTTCACCGGGTCGGCCAGCGAGAAGCCCGTCGCCTTCTCCCACCGCATGGGCAGGCCCTTCTGGAAGCGCGGCTGCCAGGCCGCGCGCCCGCCCGTGGCGAAGTGGGTCGTCTTCCACGCGGCCTCGAACCCCTGCGGGCCCACCGTGCGCTCATCCGGGGAGAAGGCGCCCATGAAAGACGGGTGCGGCCAGTCGGAGGCGAGGCGGATCCTCGTGGTGTCGCCCACCGGGCCGAGCAACAGGTGCCCGGTGCCGATGAGTTCCATCGAAAAGCGGTAGCTGACGGCACCGGCAGCGGCGATCGCCCCGAATTCGCCCAGCGGCGCCTCGAGGGAGAAGCCCGGCTCCCGGTCGCTCCGGCCCGCGGCGAACGCGATCGTGCCCGTGCCCCAGGCGAGCGGCGAAACGCCCTTGATGCCGCGCGCATCGCCCGTGGCCACCACGATCGACGCTCCCTTCCATCGGCGGGAGACTGCGCCTTCCTGCGACGGGGGCGACGGCCAGTCGAACTCGCCTGCGAAG
>JAABQW010000186.1 GCA_011391275.1 Betaproteobacteria bacterium | reverse complement strand
GGCATGCCCCGGAAGAACGAGCTTCCAAGCCAAGACTTGGATCTGAAACTGCAAGATTTCCAAACGCTGGGCAGGGTAGGCGCCTGTGTTGCGAAACGAATAGCGCGATCGCCGTCTCCACTCCCGCGAGTCGCTGCCGGGTCGCCTCCCTTCGCTGCGACCCCACCATTGCGGTTCCGAGTCCTGCGATCATCGCCAGCAATAGCGAAAGCACGACGATCACGACAGCAATCTCGATTAGCGTGAATGCTGCGGATCCTTTGAAGCGACCTGAGTGGTTAGGTAGCTGCATTGGCCTCAATCGCTCTTGCCTGCCTTTGACGGCAACGGTGGGATCTTCTTTCCGGACGGCAGCTCTCCCGCGGAAGTGCGGTCGGGGCTCGTCGGGACGGTCTCAGGCGGTGCTGCTGCCGGCGGCGCTGGTGGAAGCGGGATGGGCTCGAACCTCTCCACGATCCGCGGCTCCAGCACGCCCTGCACCCGCGGATCCCGCGTGGGATAGGGCCGCTTGTCGATGAACACGGTGCTCTTGCCGTCGCTTCGCTTCACGAAGCCGGTGAGCACCGGATCGGGAAGGGGCGCGGCAACCTGCCCCGGGGATTCGCCACGGCGTAGCCGTTCCAGCGCCTCGCGCTCCTTGGGCGAATGGAACAGCGTGCCCAGTTGCTGGGCCGGCACGGCGGTCGAGGCCGCCAGGAGGATCATCGCGAGTCTAGTTCGCACGGGCTACCCGCTTGTCCTTGAGGGTGATCCACTCCAGGGCGCACTGCGCCTCGGCACGTGGCACCGCGGCATCCGCGGACCCGGCCTCCACCTTGCGCAGCACGCAGCGGCTCAGGGTCGTGAACCCGCGCGGGGGCGTGGCGAGTTCCTCCAGGAAGGCGAGCGCATCGCCCTCGTGGAGCGCCTGCGCCCTGAGCGTGATGCGACTCCCCAGGACGTCCACCGTGTTGAAGGCGCGCCCGCCCGCGAGGGGGAGGGCGCGCTGCGGCGCGATCTCGTAATCCAGGGCGAAGAGCTGGTAGCGGGCCTTGAGGTGTCCGAGGCGCTCGATGAAGTCGAGGCGGTTCTCCTCCTGCAGGATGCCGCGCTTCACGAGGTCCTCGAAGATCTCGGCGGAAGCCTTCAGGTCCTCCCTCTCCCGCTTGGCCGCGTCCACCCGTGCCCGGGCCTCGGCAAGCTGGCGCTTGGAAGATACGCCGTCGCGCTTCTCGCCCTGGAGGTACACGTGGCTTCCCCAGCCGATCGCAACCGCGGCGACGATCGACGCGCCGAGGATGAACCACGTGATGGCGAGCCGCCGGAAACCGTCGCTGGTGAAGGCGAAGTTCACGATTTCGGCTCCGTCGCGCGCGATACCTTCAAGCTGAACCGCGCCTGGCTGGGCCCCGGCGCCCGCTCGCCCAGCTTGCCCTGGATGGTGGATTTCGGCGTCACCTCCAGAGGGCTGTCGATGAGACCGGCGCGGTATCCCGGCGTCTTCCCGATGTCCTCGACCAGGGCCTCCACGACGGCAAGCGCCTGGCGGAAATCGGTTCCCTCCACGGTGACCGTGCCCTCGAGAATCGCCACGGCATGGCGCCCGGACGGAAACGGCCCCTCCTGGGCGCTTCCCGGGGGCCGGGGCACGGCCCCCGAAGCGGGCCCCGGGCCCTTGGCGCCAGTCCGCAGCGGCGGGGAATCGCGCGGGACGATGGGCACCAGCACCGGCGTTGCATTGGCATCGTCCGCGGCCTCCCAGGCGACCTGCGTGAGGCGGACCGTCGGGTACCTGTCGAGGACCACCGACAGCGGCATCAGGAACGACGAGACGGTCGGGTAGTTCCGGAGGTTGGCGGCGAAGAAAGCCACCGTGTCGCGCATCGTCTGCCCGCCCGTTCCCAGCGCCGGCATGGAGCGCATCACCTCGCCGTATTCGCGCTGCGCGTCCTGGATGCCGCGGGTCGTCTGCAGGTCCTGCGCCTGGCCCTTGAACGCGAGCGACAGGTTCCAGCCGCCGTAGGCGAGCCCGGCCGCGAGGATGACGCCCGCAACGGCGCCGATGCCGATGCGCGCGTTGCGCAGGATGGCGAAGCGGCGAAGCTCCTTGGGGGCGAAGTGGTTCTCCCCGCGCCGCAGCAGGAAGAGGTGGGACAGGATCTCCTCTGCGCTGGAGGAAAGCGGCGGCGGCTTGAGCCCGAGCTTCCCCGCCACCTGCTCGACGTCGAGCAGCCGGAAACTGACCTGGTCGTAGTCGCGAAGTGCCGGCTCGATCACGGCCCGGTCCTTCGCGTGCAGGAGCACGCACACCTCGAGACGGTCAGCCGTCCCGAAGTAGCGCAGGCTGTCGAGGTACTGCCAGGTGCGCGACACCTCGCTCGAGACCATCTCGCCGAGCGTCTCGCCCTCCTCGAGGTCGACGGGCGTGAGGCGGCTGAACTTGATTTCCTTGCCGCGGAAGTACGTCTGCCGCAGCGCGTCGCCGGGCGTGAACGTGACGAGCAGCGTGTGCGGGAAGGTGAACTTCAGCTCGGAAAGGAGCCGGCCGCTGAACACGGCGGAGGAGTGGATCCCCTCGAGGGGCACCTCGAGGCGCTCCAGCACCTCGATCCACGGCCTCAGCACCTCGCCGTTGGTGATCGCGGTGTACACGACGCGGTCGTCGCGCCGGCCTTCCGTCTCACGGCCCTGGGCGATGGCGTGCCGGTAGGTCGTGTTGCGGAAGATCTGGGAGATCTTGCGGTTGAGGACCGCGTCCCGGTCCCCCGACCCGAGGTGGGGGATGGTGTCGACCCGGAAGTCCTCCTCCGCGAGGTCGGTGATCACGTGCGTCGGCGCGCGGCGAAGGCCGCGGACGTGCTCCTCGAATGCCGCCTGCCCCGCGCCGGAAATGGGGAACACCTTGCGCGCGGCGATCCGCCCCCCGCGGGCCGT
>JAABQW010000185.1 GCA_011391275.1 Betaproteobacteria bacterium | reverse complement strand
ACCGCTCCCGACTTGCAGGAACAGGATCCGCGGGATCGTGATCTGGAAGTTGAGGCGGGCCGTCGCCGTCAGGGGCGTGGCGCCGGTCACGAAGTTGGACTCTGCCGAAGCGATTGCCGGAACTGCGAGCGCCACCGCCAGGGCGATCTTGCCGAGCTTGGAAACGTTCATTTGCTTACTCCTGTTCATTGCATCGATGGATAGGTCACTCAACTATCTTTGGCAAGGCCGGAAAACTCTCCCAACATTTCAATGGCTTGACGTTGTTCTTCGGCCTTTGCATCAAGTTTCGGTCTGGCGCCGATTCTCGGATCCGTCGTCTTTCGGGGCTTTTTCGGGATATTCCGAATTTCACCCGCCAAACTTCGTTTCCACGGTTCCCATTAAGCGCCGTCAGCGCATGGAATTCCGTGAGAGGAATCACAAAAAGCTCATGATTATTAGGCGTTTTTCGGCGAAAACGGTTACACCCGTAGCGACTGTGTAACATTGGGCCGAAACTGCCGAAATTCGAACGTCTTCCTAGGACCCGCCCGGGTACCCGGCCTGCCGCCAGGCTTCGTAGACAGCCACGGCTACGGCGTTCGAGAGGTTGAGGCTCCGGTTTCCGCCGACCATGGGAAGCCGGACGCAGCCTTCCCGCCCGAATTCCTCGAGCATCTCCTCCGGCAGCCCGGCAGTTTCCGCCCCGAACACCAGGACGTCGTCGCGCCGGAACGCAACTTCGTCGAGCCTCAGGGTCCCCCGGGAGGTGAACGCAAGCAGCCGCCTCTCTCCGAATCCGGCCTTGCAAGCCGCCCAGCCGGGATGCACGGTCACGTTCGCCATCTCGTGGTAGTCCAGCCCCGCGCGCCTCACATGCCGGTCGTCCAACGAGAACCCCAGTGGCTCGACCAGATGCAGGGGCGTTCCCGTGTTCGCGCAAAGCCGGATCACGTTCCCCGTGTTCGGCGGGATCTCGGGGTTCACGAGGACTACGTCGACCATCGCTTCAGGCCTCCGGGGGCGGTTCAGGCGTCCGGGCCACTACCCACCCGGTCACCTGGATGGCGCCCGCACGCCTCAATTCAAGGGCAAGGGCAGAGAGCGTTGCGCCGGTGGTCATCACGTCGTCGACGACAGCGACCCGCAGCCCGTCCAGCGGCCGCCGGACGGCGAATGCCCCGCGAAGGTTGCGGCAGCGTCCTGCCCGGTCGAGCCCCGACTGGGGAGGCGTGTGGCGGATCTTGGCGATCGCGCGCGCATCGACCGGGACCCCGAGCCGTTTGCCCACATGCCGCGCCAGCACAAGCGCCGGGTTCAGGCCACGCTCGCGAAGCCGCGCCGCCGACACGGGGGAAGCGACGATGAGGTCGGGCTTCGGGGCACCTGCGACGCAACGCGCCAGCGCCTCTCCCAGGTAGGCCCCGGTCGCCAGGTCCGCGGAGAACTTGAACCGGCGCACCAGGCGATCGACGGGGAATCGGTAGTCGAAGGCGGTCACCACGTCGTCGTAGGCAGGCGGTTTGCGAAGGCACTCGGCACACCGGCGATCCTCGGGCAGGGGCAACGCGCATCGCGGGCAGCGCATCGGGGAGCTAGGTAGCAAGCGCTCACAATTGTCGCACAGGCCGGCGCCGCCGGAGGGCGCCAGGCAGAGCAGGCAATCCGTGTCCCGGAAGGGGTTCGGAAACCCCCGATCGCCTGTTTTTTGTGCACTCGTTCGGCGCGCCGACGCGATCCGTTTGACAGGGAACGCATTCTCCATAATCATCAGCAGCTTACGAATAGCCTCGCGAAAACCGTGGACCATATCCTCCCCCTCGCTCCCGCCGCGAACCCCCGCACCCGCTCGCTCCGGGACGAAGCGCGGGCCCTCCTCGACCTTCCCTTCAACGATCTGCTCTTCCGTGCGCAGACAGTCCACCGGGAAAGTTTCGACCCCAACCGCATCCAGCGCTCGACTCTCCTGTCGATCAAGACGGGCGGCTGCCCCGAGGATTGCGGCTATTGCCCGCAGTCGGCCCGGCACGCCACGGGCGTGGAGAACGAGGCCATGCTGCCGCTCGACGAAGTCGTGCGCACCGCCACCGCCGCGAAGGAAAACGGCGCCACGCGCTTCTGCATGGGCGCGGCGTGGCGCGGCCCCAAGGCGCGCGACCTCGAGCCTGTGCTCGAGATGGTGCGCGAGGTGAAGAAGCTGGGCCTGGAGACCTGCTGCACCCTCGGCATGCTCAAGGAGGGGCAGGCGGAGCAGCTTCGCGAAGCGGGGCTCGACTACTACAACCACAACCTCGACACCGCGCCCGAGTTCTACGGCGAAGTGATCACGACGCGCGACTACCAGGACCGCCTGGACACGCTCGAGCGCGTGCGCGCCGCCGGCATGCACGTGTGCTGCGGCGGCATCGTCGGCATGGGCGAATCGCGGGACGAGCGGGCCGGGCTCCTCGCGCAGCTCGCGAGCCTCGATCCGCAACCGGAGTCGGTGCCCGTCAACCAGCTCGTGCAGGTCGAGGGCACGCCGCTCGCCGGGACCGAGGCGCTGCCCTGGACGGAATTCGTGCGGACCATCGCCGCGGCCCGCATCCTCCTGCCGAAGAGCTTCGTGCGGCTTTCCGCGGGACGCACGCAGATGCACGAGGCGGTGCAGGCGCTCTGCTTCCTCGCCGGCGCCAACTCGATCTTCTACGGCGAGAAGCTCCTCACCACCGGCAATCCCGACGTCGAGCGCGACGACGCGCTGTTCGCCGCGCTCGGCCTCGCGGCCGGCTGAGCGCCGTGGCGCACGCGGGCCTTGCCGCAATCCGGCGCGGCCTGGAGGGGCTCGATCGCGACGGGCTGCGGCGATCGCACCGCGTCCTCGACTCGCCGCAGGGTCCCGTTGTCGTGGAGGGCGGGCTCGCGCTGGCCAACTTCGCCTCCAACGACTACCTGGGCCTCGCGAGCCAC
>JAABQW010000184.1 GCA_011391275.1 Betaproteobacteria bacterium | reverse complement strand
GGAGGCTACAGCACCGGCGAGGACAGCCTCGCCAGCGACTCGAGCATCGCCTGCACCCGCGACCCCTCGCGCCGCCGCCGCCGGAAATCGGTGCTCGCGGCCCGGTCCTCCGCGAAGCGCGCGGCCAGCCGCGCGATGATGGCGGCGTCGTAGAAGGCGGCGGCCACCTCGAAGTTGAGGCGGAAGCTGCGGTTGTCGAGGTTGGCGGTGCCCACGACGGCCACGGTGTCGTCGATGACCATCGTCTTCGCGTGCAGCATCGGCGGGCCGTACTCCAGCACGCGCACGCCGGCGCGGGCAAGCGCCTCGCAATAGGTCCGCGAGGCCGCGCCCACCAGCCACGAGTCGCCCTTGCTCGGCACGATCACCTGCACGTCCACGCCGCGCAGCACGGCGATGCGCAGCGCGCTCTCCAGCGGCTCGTCGGGGACGAGGTACGGCGTCTGGATCCAGGCGCGCTTGCGCGCGACCGAGAGTGCCGCGAGGAAGAACGCGTGGATGGGTGCGTCGTCGTCGTCGGGGCCCGAGGCGAGAATCTGCACGGGCTGGCCCGCGGCGGCCTCGGCGGGCGGGAAGTAGCGCCGGGCCGACTCGAGGTCGAGGTCGAGTTCGCCGCCGGCGTAAACCCAGTTCTCGAGCACCAGGCGCTGCAGGCGCCGGACGGGCTCGCCCGCAATGCGCGCGTGCACGTCGCGCCAAGCCAAGGGGCCGCAGAGGGCGGCGCTTGCGGCTTCGTGCAGGTTGTTTCCCCCCACGAACCCGATGCGGCCGTCGACGACCACGATCTTGCGGTGGGTGCGGAAGTTGGCGAAGTTGAGGCTCGCCACCGACAGGCGCACCGGGTTGAAGGCGCGCTCCTTGCCGCCGGCGGCCACGAGCGGCGCCCAGAACGCGCGGTCGGTCGCGCGCGATCCCAGCCCGTCGTGGAGGGCAAGCACCGCCACGCCGCGCCGCGCCGCGGCGACGAGCGCGTCGCGCACGCGCGTGCCCACGCGGTCCGGCTCCCAGATGTAGTACTCGCAGTGCACGTGGTCGGTGGCCGCGGCGATGGCGCGCTCGATGGCCTCCACGCAGGCGTCGCCGTCCTCGAGGATCTCGGCCTCGGCCGCGACCGTGGGGCCGCCCTGGCCCAGCCGGGCGATCACGCTGGCGATGGCGGAAGCCTCCGGCGACAGGACCGGCGGCGTGAGGCAGCAGGAGGCGCGCAGGTAACCGGCCACCTCGCGGGCGAGCGACCGGCGAGCGGTGCCGTAGCGCAACTTCTTGCGGCGCATGCGCCGCGGGCCGAAGACGAGGTAATAGATCCCGGAGATGACCGGGAGGGCGGCGAAGGCGAACAGCCAGGCGAGCGTGGCGGTGGGCGAGCGGCGCTGCGTGAGGACCGTGGCCGAGGCGACCACCACCCAGGCGAGGTAGAGGAATGCGACGATCTCGGTCCAGGGCAGCGACGGCATCGGGCTAGCATACCGGGCGGGGCGGCGGCCGGGAGTAAAATGAACGGTTTCCGACGCCACGGATCGAAGCCCCATGACCGCACGCCCCGCCATTCCCGCCATTGCCAGCGCGCCGCTCGCCGCGCGCATTGACAAGCAGTGGGACGACGACATCGTCCCGCAACTCGTCGAGTACATCCGCGTCCCGGCCAAGAGCCCGCACTTCGACCCCGACTGGGCGGCCAACGGCCACCTCGAGGCCGTGGTCGGGCAGGCCGAGCGCTGGGTCAAGGCGCAGGGCGTGAAGGGCCTGGCGGCGGAAATCGTGCGCATCGACGGGCGCAGCCCCGTGCTCTTCTTCGACATCCCCGCCACCGGTGGCCTCGCCAGCGAGCGCACCGTGCTCTTCTACGGCCACCTCGACAAGCAGCCCGAGATGACCGGCTGGCGCGAGGGCCTGGGCCCGTGGAAGCCGGTGCTGGAGGAAGGCCGGCTCTACGGCCGCGGCGGCGCGGACGACGGCTACGCGGTCTTCGCCGCACTCTCCGCGGTGATGGCTCTCGACGCCGAAGGTGTGGCGCGGCCGCGCTGCGTGGGTCTCATCGAGACCTGCGAGGAAAGCGGCAGCTACGACCTTCCCGCGTACCTCGAAGCGCTCGCGCCGCGCATGGGCGACGTGCAGCTCGTGGTCGCGCTCGATTCCGGCGCCGGCAACTACGACCAGCTCTGGGTCACCACGTCGCTGCGCGGGCTCGTGAACGGGTCGCTGGAGGTGAAGATCCTCGAGGAGGGCGTGCATTCGGGCGACGCGGGCGGCGTGGTGCCGTCGTCGTTCCGCATCGCGCGCCAGGTGCTCGACCGCATCGACGACTCGCGCACGGGGGCGGTCTTGCCCGCGGCGTTCAACGGCGAGATCCCCGCCGACCGCCTGGAGCAGGCGAAGCAGGCGGCCGCGATCCTTGGTGAGGCGATGTGGAAGCGCTTCCCGTGGGCCTCCTCGTGCTGCGACGACCAGGCCACGGCGTCGATCTTCGCCGAACCGGTGACCAAGGACCCCGTCGAAATCGTCCTGAACCGCACCTGGCGCGCGGCCCTTGCGGTCACGGGTGCCGACGGCCTGCCGCCGACGCACTCGGCCGGCAACGTGCAGCGCCCCTCCACGACGCTCAAGCTGTCGCTGCGCCTGCCGCCGCTCGTGGAGGCGCAGGAGGCCGCGGCCACGCTCAAGCAGGTGCTGGAGGCCGACCCGCCATACAAGGCCCGCGTGACATTCTCGTACGACCAGGCCGCGCAGGGCTGGAACGCGCCGCCCGTGGCGCCGTGGCTCGGCGCCGCGCTCGACGCGGCCTCGCAGGCCAACTTCGGGCGGCCCGCCGCCTACATGGGCGAGGGCGGGACGATCCCCTTCATGGGCATGCTGGGCGCCAAGTTCCCGGATGCGCAGATGCTCGTGACCGGCGTCCTGGGCCCGAAGTCGAACGCACACGGCCCCAACGAGTTCCTGCAC
>JAABQW010000183.1 GCA_011391275.1 Betaproteobacteria bacterium | reverse complement strand
TGGTGAGCGTCGATGGAGTCAACGCGATCACCGGCGAGTCGGCGCAGGCCGCGCAGAGCGGCTACGTGGTGGGCTCGTACACCTCGATGGACGTCTCGGGGTGGCGCAAGAACATGCAGCGCACGGCCGCGTTCTACTTCACGACGCTGCCCGATTCCTACGCCGCCCGCACGGGCCGCCCCGACGACGTGGGCGTGATCGGCGTCGCACTCTTCCGCAGGAAGCCGCCCGAGCCGGTGGCCGTGGAGCCCTGGCGCCCGATGCCTTTCGCGAAGCAGGAATCGCACTCCGGCGCGCCGGCGCCCGCCGCGCCGGCATCGGCGGAACGGCAGGAATCACGCGACTCGAGCGCCAAGCGCGCCGCCCCGGCGGAGTCGCCGCTCGGCACCGGCCACGGCCGCGTCGAGCGCAATCCCGCGCGCTGGACCGAATTCGAGCGCGCAACGCCCTACCCCGTCGAGACGATCACGATCTACTACGACAGCGCGCGCAACCTGGTGGCGCAGGGCGTGATCCGGCCGCAATACGCCCGGCCGCGCAACCCCAACCCCTTCCCGGGCTTCGTGCCGGATCCCGTCTCCCACTACCCGTCCCGGCGCGGCGCGCCCGGCGCGTGACACGGAAAGAGGAATATCGGGACGGTTCTACAGAACCGGTCTATTCGGGAACGTGGACACTAGCCTTGCCGATTGCGGAATAGACCGGTTCTGTAGAACCGTCCCGATATTCCGTTTTCCCGGCAAGTCGCGTTTCGCCCTACACTCGCCGCGTGCCCGAGACCGATGAACAGCTCATGCTCGCCTTCGCCCAGGGGGACGCCGGCGCGTTCGACCGCCTGTACGCCCGCCACAAGGGCACCGTGTTCCGGTTCATCGCGCGCTCGCTCCCGTCGAAGGCCGACGCGGAGGAGGTCTTCCAGGAGGTCTGGATGAAGGCGATCGAGGCGCGGGCCCGCTACGAGCCGCGCGCGAAGTTCACCACCTGGATCTACGCCATCGCGCACAACCGGCTCGTGGACCTGTGGCGCAAGAAGGGGCTCTCGCTCGTGCCGCTGGACGCGGGCGACGAGGACGGCGAGCGCGCGATCGACCCGCCCGGCGACGCGGCCAACGAGCCCTTCGCCCAGGTGTCGGGCCGCGAGGCGATGGCGAGGTTCACGGCGGCGTTCGAGAAGCTGCCGCCCGTGCAGCGCGAGGCGTTCGTCATGAAGGAGGAAGCGGAAATGTCCATCGCCGAGATCGCCGCGGCCACCGGCTCCAACGAGGAGGCGGTGAAGAGCCGCGTGCGCTACGCGACGGCGAAGCTGCGGGAAGCGATCGATGGCTGATCCGCGCGACGACCGCGTCAGCGCCGCCTACCGCGACCTGCCCGGCGACGGGCCGTCGCCGTCACTCGACGCGGCCATCCAGGCGGCCGCGAGGCGCGCCGTGCGCTCGCGCCCCGCAGCGGGCCGGCGCTGGCAGAAGCCGCTTTCGATCGCGGCGGTCTTCATGCTCGCCATCGCGGTGTCGCTGCAGGTGGAACGCGAGAAGCCGCTCAGCGTCGACGAGGCCGCGCCGGCTTCCGCCAGCAGCGCCGAATATCCGGTGCCGCAGGCCGACACCGAGCCCGCCGCGCCCGCCTCGAAGCCGGCTGCACCGGCCCCCGCCAAGCGGGCCGCCACTCCCGCACCGGCGCCGCGCGAGAACGAGGCGGCGCGCCAGGCCATCACGCCACCGCCACCGGAACCCGAAACGAAGCGCTTCGTGCCCGACGCGCCCGCGCCAGCCTCTCCTCCCGCGGCCGATGCGATGCCCTTGCGGGAAGAGCCAGCGCCGCGAGCATCCGCACCTCTACGCGCGCCTTTGCCAGCATCCGCGCCGCCAAGTGCGCCTGCGCCGGCATCCGCTCCGCCAGGTTCACCTGCGCCACCCGCGGCGTCATTCTCCGCGCCTGCCGCGAGCGGGGCAGCGGCTTCCCGGGATGCCTCACGCGCCGCGCCGCAAGCCGCGCCGCGGGCCAAGTCCGAGCTGGCCCGCGAGGCCACCATCCAGGAAAAACGCATGGCCGACGCGCTCGACACGCCGGAACGGCGCCTGGAGCGCATCGCCGGGCTTCGGCTGCGCGGCCTGCACGAGGATGCCGACCGCGAGCTTACCGAGTTCCGCCGCGTCTTCCCCGGCTACCGGATCAGCGAGGAGTGGCTGGGCAAGGTCGAACGGAAGTGACCCGAGCCCGGTTCGCGAACCGGGTTCCATCCGAAATCAGAGCAGGCAGCTCAGGCGCTCTTCGCGCAGCGACCCGAACCCGTGACGCTCGTAGAAACGGCGCGCGCCCGGATTGTCGAAGTGGGTGGCCGTGTCGATGCGCGTGACACCCGCGCGGCGAAGCTCCTCCTTGAGCGAGGAGAGCATCGCCGAGCCGATGCCCTGCCCCTCGAGGCCGGGGCGCACGTTCACGTCGTCGAGCTTGGCGACCAGCGTGCCGCGGGAGGTGGAGATCGCGAAGCAGGCGACGCAGCACCCCACCACCTCGCCGCCGCGCCGGCCCATCCACACGAAGCCCAGCTCGGGTCTCGCGATGAAGAGATCGAGTGCGCGGCCAAGCGCCTCGGAACCGCCGTCGCCGTAGGTCGCCGCGACATCGAGGTAGTGCGGGTCGGCCTGGAGGAATGCGAGGAAGAGCTCGGCGGCCGCGGCGCGATCGTCCGCGCCCATCCGGTGAAACGAACACGCGGTCGGGGTCATTTCGCCGGAAATGACACGGGCACCTTTTCCTGCCCGGCGACGCCGTACGCGCCCACCCGGCTCTCGGAAAGCGTCAGCGCCTCGAAGCGCCGGTCGAGGCGGTCGTAGTCGGCCTCGTGCTCGCCGAGGAAGTTGCTGTACGACTCCTCGTTCTCCCAGCGGTCGATCGTGACGTATTCGCCGGGGCGCTCGTCGTCGGCCAGCAGCTCGGTGCCGAGGTAGTCCTTC
>JAABQW010000182.1 GCA_011391275.1 Betaproteobacteria bacterium | reverse complement strand
CGACGCCTGGCGCACCTTCCGCGTGGAGGCACGCCACGGCTTCAACCAGACGACTCCCGGCACCTTCGCGTCGGACATCGCGAAGGGCATCGCGCTCGCCGTGGCGCTGGGCACGCCGCTGGTGCTCGCCGTGTGCTGGTTCATCGAGGCCACGGGCGCCTGGTGGTGGGTCTGGGCCTGGCTCGCGTGGGTGGCCTTCTCGCTGGTCCTGGTGGCGGTCTTCCCGCGCTGGATCGCCCCCCTCTTCAACCGCTTCACGCCGCTGGAGGAGGGCGAGCTGCGCCGGCGCATCGAGGCGCTCGTGGCGCGCTGCGGCTTCCGCGCCGAGGGCCTCTTCGTGATGGACGGCTCGAAGCGCTCCAGCCACGGCAACGCCTACTTCACGGGCTTCGGCCGCGACAAGCGCATCGTCTTCTTCGATACCCTCGTCGAGCGCCTCACGCAGGGCGAGATCGAGGCCGTGCTCGCCCACGAGCTGGGACACTTCGCGCGCGGCCACATCCCGAGGCTGCTCGCGATGCGCTTCGCGCTCGCCTTCGTGCTGCTGGCCGTCCTCGGCTGGGCCGCGCAGGAGCCGGCGTTCGCCGCCGCCCTGGGGCTCGCGTTCCCGGTGCCCACGGGGGCGCTTCTGGTCGCGTTCATGATGGTGGTCCCGGTCTTCACCTTCCCCTTCCAGCCGCTCGCGAGCCTCATCTCGCGCCGCCAGGAATTCGAGGCCGACGAGTTCGCCGCGGGCCACGCGAGCGCCGACGACCTCGTGAGCGCGCTGGGCAAGCTCTACCGCGACAACGCCGCCACCCTCACGCCCGATCCGCTGCACTCGCTGGTGTATGATTCGCATCCGCCCGCGGCGCTGCGCATCGCGCGCCTCCGGCGCCTCGCCGGGAAACCCGCCTGATCCCCACCCGCCTCCCCTCGACTCCCCCCCGCCCGCCATGAACGAACTCGCCCGCAAGAAGTGCCTGCCCTGCGAGGGCGGCGTCGCCCCGCTCACGCAATCGCAGGTCGGCCCCCTGCTCAAGGGGATGGACGGCTGGGCGCTCGAGGGCAACGCCATCGCGAAGACCTACCGCTTCGCCGACTACCACGAGACGATGGCCTTCGTGAACGCGACCGCCTGGATCTCGCACCGCGAGGGGCACCACCCGGACCTCGCCGTCGGCTACAACCAGTGCAGGGTGTCCTACTGGACGCACGCCATCGGCGGGCTGTCGGAGAACGACTTCATCTGCGCCGCGAAGGTCGACGCGCTCTTCGACCTCTAGGAGCCGCCGATGCATCCCGCCACGACGCAACGGGTCCGCGCATGACGACCCGGCGCGAAAGGGAGCAGCAGGTCGTCGCCGAGGGCCGCGTGATCGCCGACTTCGGGCGCGACTTCCTCGTCGAACTCGCCGACCGCCGCCAGATCGTCTGCTCGCGCAAGGGGCGCAAGCAGGACGCCACGTGCGGCGACTTCGTCGAGGTCCGCCTGACGGGCTCCGCGCAGGGTTCCATCGAGCGCGTGGGCACGCGGCGCAACATCCTGTTCCGCTCCGACCAGTGGAAGGAGAAGACGCTCGCGGCCAACGTGGACCAGGCGGTGATACTCCTCGCCCCGCGCCCCGCCTTCAGCGAGGCGTTCCTGAACCTGAGCCTCGTGGCCTGCGAGGCCGCCGGCATCCCGGCGATCATCGCCCTGAACAAGTCCGACCTGCCGGAGCACGAGGCCTCGCGTCGCTCGCTCGAGGCCTGGGAGAAGATCGGCTACAACGTGATCTCGATGTCGGCCAAGTTCGACACCGCCTCGCTCCTGCCGCTGCTGGACGGCAGGATCACCCTCCTCGTCGGGCAGAGCGGCATGGGCAAGTCGAAGACGGTGAACGCACTGGTGATGAGCGAGGTCGCCCGCGTGGGCGAGATCTCCGCATCGCTCGGCATCGGCACGCACACGACCACCTTTTCGCGCATGTTCCGGCTTGACCGCGACGCGGCCATCATCGACACGCCGGGCTTCCAGTCCTTCGGCCTCTTCCACCTGACGGAAGGGCAGATCGCCGAGGCGATGCCCGAGTTCCGCCCCTTCCTCGGCACCTGCAAGTTCAACGACTGCGCGCACATCTCGGAACCCGGCTGCGCCATCGTCGCCGCGGCCGGGAGCGGCGCCATCTCCGCCGAACGCCTTTCGTTCTACCAGGTGCTCATCGAGCAGCACCGCGAGCTGCACGACCAGCACCCCGACTGGAAGCGCTGAACCATGACCGACACCATCGCGGTGAACGACGCCCGCATCGCCTACCGGTTCGACGGCCCGGCGAAGGGCCGCGTGGTGCTGATGAGCAACAGCCTCATGTCGAGCCACGAGATGTGGGACCGGACCGTCCCGGCGCTCGCCGACCGCTACCGCGTCCTGCGCTACGACACGCGCGGCCACGGCCGCACCACGACCACGCCCGGCCCCTACTCGATCGCCCGGCTGGCCGACGACGCCGCCGGCCTCCTGGACGCGCTCGGCATCGCGTCCGCGCACTTCGTCGGCCTGTCGATGGGCGGCATGATCGGCCAGCAGCTCGGCGCCCGCTACCCGGCCAGGGTGCTCTCGCTCTCCCTGTGCGATACGGCGAGCGAGATGCCGCCGCGCGAGCTGTGGGAAGAGCGCCTCGCCATCGCGCGAAGCCAGGGCATCCCGGGGCTCGTCGACGGCACCATCAAGCGCTGGTTCACCGAGCCCTTCATCCGCCGCGCCCCCGGGGAGATCGAGAAGGTGCGCGCCATGATCCTGGGCACGGGGGTCGAAGGCTACGCCGCCTGTGCTTGCGCCATCCGCGACGTGGCGCAGACGACGATGCTGCTCGCCATCACGGCGCCCACCCTGGTCCTCACCGGCCGGCAGGATCCCGCCACCACGGTGGCCCACGCGACGGTGCTGCACCGCGTGATCGCGGGCTCGAGGCTCGTGATCCTCGACGACGCCGCCCACCTCTCCAACATCGAGCAGCCCCGGGCGTTCAACGACGCCCTGCGCGGCTTCATCGACGAGATCGACGACGGGCTTCCTGCCGCCTGA
>JAABQW010000181.1 GCA_011391275.1 Betaproteobacteria bacterium | reverse complement strand
CGACCTGGCGCAAGCGGACCGGCGTTCTCGCGACCCCCTGGCCTTCGCGCCAGGTGTCGGCCACCCCGGCGAGCCGCGCGGCAACGGCCTGGCCGGCAAGGGCCGCCGCGACCACCACGCTGCAGTCCAGGCACTCCGCCACCGCGATGACGTTCGTGTTCTTCGCGTTGATGTTCAGGGCCTCGCCGAGCGAGCGACGGGCGAGGTCCGCATTCCCCGCGATCGCGGCACACTTCGCCATGCGGCTGCGCAGGACGCTCGTCAGCGCGTCGTCCACGGTCGGCGATCGCGCGCCGAGGGCCTGCAGGTTCAGCTCCAGCGCCTTCGCCGCCGCGCCGTGGTCGAGGGCGCACTCGGCCAGCCACATCAGGCTGATGCTCTCCGCCCTGCGGTTGCCCGATTCGTGGCAGATCCTCAGCGCCTCCTTCAGGGACTTTTCCGCCGCGGGCACGTCGTCCACGAAGAAGTGCAACCGGCCCAGGTTCATCTGCGCGTGCCCTTCGCGCCAGCGAATCCCCCGCTCCCGGAACACCGCGAGGGCCTGCGTGTAGAGGCGGCGGGCCTCGTCGTACTCGCGCAGGTACAGGCGGGTGACGCCCAGTTCGTTGGTCGAGGCGGCCCATTCGGCGCGCGCATCCGGCACCGTGGCAAGGATCGCCACGCTTCGCGCGAGGAACTCCGCCGATTCGGTGAAGCGCCCCAGGTCCTTGTGCAGCACACCGAGCGAATGCAGCAACTGCCCCTGGAAAAGCGGCGGCAGCCCGGGCGACGATTCCATCGCCAGGCGCAGCCAGCGCAGCGCCTCCGGCAGCAGCCACTCGTCGAGCCAGTAGTTGGAGGCCCCGATCGCCAGTTCCGCGCCTGCGACGGCGTCGCCACCCTCCTCCAGCGCCCAGCGCAGGGCGGCCTGGATGTCGGAATAACACTCGCGGATGCGCGCCTGCCCCTCGACCCAGTTGCCCGACTCGTACGCCGCCCGGGCGACCTCGCAGATGCCGCCGTAGTGGTGCGCGTGCCGGCGGCGCATCTCCGCCATCTCGCCGGCCTGCTCCAGCTTCATCCGCCCGAACGCGCGGATGGTCTCGAACTGCCCGAAGCGCTGCACGCCCGGCCCGGCGCGCGGCTGGATGAGCGACTTGTCCACGAGCGAGGTGAGGAGGTCGATCACCTGCACGCGATCCTCGTGCGGTTCCGCGCAGGCCCCGAGCGCATCGTCGACGGAGAACGGCGTGGCGAACACCGCGAGGCGGCGGCACAGGCGCTGCTCCGGTTCCGTGAGCTGCGCGTAGCTCCAGCCGAGCGTGGCCTCGAGCGTGCCCTGGCGCGCGATCCCCGGCGTGCTGCCCCCCGACAGCACGCGCAACCGGTCGTCGAGCAGCCGGTCCAGTTCCTCGAGGGACACGGCGCGCAGCCTCGCGGCCGCCAGCTCGATCGCGAGCGACAGGCCCTCGAGGCGGACCATGAGGCGCGCGATCACGGCGCGGTCCTGCTCCCCGGGCAGGAAGTGCGGCGCAGCGGCCATCGCGCGCGCAAGGAACAGCTTGGTGGCATCGGCCTCCGACAGCGGCGGCACCTCGTACAGGTGCCCCCCCGCCAGCCCGATGGACTGCCGGCTGGTGCACAGGATGCGCAGTTCCGGGCAGGACTTGAGGAGGTGCGCGCACAGGGAGGCGACATCGGCCGCCACGTGCTCGCAGTTGTCGAGAATTATCAGGGTCGGCGCTTCGCGAAGCAGCGCCGTCAGGACCTGGAACGGCGGGCTGCCCGTCTTGGGAAGGCGCCCACGGGCCTGCAGGAGCGCGAGGACGATCGCATCGAGCCCGTCCGCGGGCACCAGGTCGGCGAACCACACGCGGTCCGTGGTGAGCCTGAGCCTCTCGTGCCCCGCCTGGATGGCGAGCCGCGTCTTGCCGATGCCGGCCACGCCCTTGAGCGTGACGAGGCGGGCGGACTGCAGCAGCTCCGCGAGGTGGGCCATCTCGCGCCCGCGGCCCACGAGCGGGCTGGGCGGGTTGGGCAGGTTGGATCGCTCCCATACCGCCGTGCCGGCCACGCCCGACACCGGGTGGTCGAAGCGATAGCCCAGGCCGGTGACCGTCGCGATCGCCGGGTGCCCGAGGAGCTTGCGCAGCGCCGACACCTGGACGTGGATGTTGCTTTCCTCGACGACGCGCCCGGCCCACGCGACGCGCAGGATCTCGTCCTTGGTCACGAGGCGGCCGGCGTTGCGCACGAGCAGGGCGAGGAGGTCGAAGCCGCGGGTGGGGAGCTTCACGCGCCTGCCCTTGTGGCGCAGCACGCGGTCCGACTCGTCGAGCTCGAAGTCGCCGAAGCGGTGCATGCCGAGGGTGCGCTCGCGATGCATGGGCAGTGCACGCCTCCCTGCGTGCGGTGGGTCACCGGCCGGTGCGCGGCGCGGACTGCGGTCAGGCGATCTAAATTTTTTTTTAAGGCGGCGTTACGGACGTCGGGGCGGTCACCCGTTGAATCTTCGTCATAGCCGGGAAATATGACAAGCCCTTTCTGGAGGCGACATGACCGGACTGGCTCGCGACATGAGCCTTGCGGGGAGGACGATCGGGCTTCCGGGGGGCATTCTCCGGGGGAACGGGCCGCTGGCGGGGCAAGGCGCCGGGTTCGGTTTGCGAACGTCGAATTGCGGCATTCCATGCGCCTATTTGCGGTTGCCGCGCTGCGAGCGAGGTCGGTATGTTCAGCCAGATAGCAGCACTCAATAATTCGCCGGCAAACGGCACGGGAACGGCGCACGTGAACGACCAGGCCAATTCGAGACTGCTGCGGCTCGTGAAGCGGCAGCGCGCCAACCTCGACGGCAACCTGCCCACCTACGACTCGCTCATCGGCTACTCGCTCTTCCTCCTGCTGTGCGAGTACGACGTGCGCGGCGAGACCCCGCGACTGAAGGACATCCACCTGGAGCTCGGGCGGTCCCCGGGCGGCGTGCGGCGGCTGGTGCGCGCGCTCACCGCGGACGGATGGGTCGAGATCACGCGCTCCGAGCGCGACCTGCGCACGCGGTTCATCGTCGCGACGCCGAAGCTCAAGCGG
>JAABQW010000180.1 GCA_011391275.1 Betaproteobacteria bacterium | reverse complement strand
GCCCTCGCGCGTGAGCTTCGCCGTGGCGCGCCTGGGCGCGAACGGCACGCTCGACGTCGCCTTCGGGACGGGCGGGCAGGTGACGCTCGCCGTGGGCGGGCCCGGCGACGAGGACACGGTCGCCGGCATCGGCGTCCAGTCGGGCGGCGGGATCGTCGTCGCGGGCACCACGGTGGCGTTCACGCCGTCGACGCTCTCGCGCATGGCGGTTGTCCGCCTCACCGCGACCGGCGCCCTCGACCCGGCATTCGGCACCGGTGGCATCGCCGTTGTCACGACGGCGGGTCAGTCGAGTGCCGCTGCGATGCGCCTTGGGACCGACGACGCGATCATGCTCGCCGGCGGGGGTGACGACGGGTTCGTATCCGGCCTCGCGGTCGTGCGGCTCGGAGCCGGCGGCGCGCTCGACGGCACATTCGGCGCCGGCGGCGTTGTCCTGCGCAGCGACGGGCCCGACGCGAGCGCGCTGGCATCGCGGAGCGACGGCCGCCTCCTCGTCGCGGGGCTGGACCGGGGGCCGGACAACAGCCGCCTCGTGCCCACGAAGGCGATTCGCGGGCTCCTTGCGGGCGGTGACGCGGACGGGGCCTTCGGCTCCGGTGGGTTCGTGGAGATCCAGGCGGGCCTCTCGCGAAACCTCATGGCCGGGCTCGCGCTGCGCAGCGACGGCCGGCTCGTCTCGGCGGCCACGGCCATCGGGGGCGAGTCCGCGCGCGGCGTCGTGGTGCGCAACAACGGCGACGGCAGCGGCGTCTTCACGGGCACCACCTACGGCCTCCTGCCGGCGCCGCCGCGGGCGATCGCCGTGGCGCCCGGCGACAAGGCGGTGGTCGGCTGGTCGGTCTCGACAGGCTTCCGAGTGCGCGGCCTCGACGCGGGAAACGCGAACGATCCAGCCTTCAACGGCGGGTCCACGGTGGCCGTGCCGGTCGGGCCGTCGTCGGGCCACTCGCTCAACGCGCTGGCGGTTCAGGCCGACGGCCGGATCCTCGCGGCGGGCGCGGCCTCCAACGGCGCCGATGCGGACTTCGCCCTGGCGCGCCTCGACGCGGGCGGCGCGCTCGACACCACGCTGGGCGGCACGGGCAAGGTCCTCACGCCCATCGGCGCGGGGGACGACAGCGCATCGGCGATCGCGCTGCTGCCCGACGGCCGCATCCTGCTGGCCGGCCGCAGCGACCTGGGCGCCAGCGGCGATGATTTCGCCATGGTGCGCTACGGGGCGGCTGGCGCGGTGGAGGCGACCTTCGTCGACGCGCTCCTGGGCGCGACTCACGACGAGGTGCGGGCGATCGCGATTCAGGCCGACGGCCGCATCCTGCTCGCCGGCAGCTCCGGGGCCGACGGCGCCCTCGTCCGCGTGAACGCCGACTTCACGCCGGACGCGGGCTTCGCGTCGGCAGGCGTGTTCCGCGAGACGGGCTCGCCCCTGGTCGGCGTCGCGGTCCAGGCCGACGGGAAGATCGTCGTCCTCACCGAGAGCTTCGTGTTCGTCCGCCTGCTCGCGAACGGGTCGCCGGATGCCACCTTCGGCCCGAGCGGGCGGGCCGACTACGCACCCCAGTTCAACTTCGGGGCCCGCGCGGCCAGGAGCCTGGTGATCCAGAGCGACGGTCAGATCGTGGGCGCGGGCCACGCCGAGAATGCCCTCGCGCCGGGCTTCGAGCTGCAGATCCTGCGCGTGGACTGGTCCGACAACGCCCACGCGATGGCCTTCCCGGCGCGCCAGGGCGTGGCGACGTCGACGGCCGTCACCTCGGATGCCCGTCGCGTGACGGGCCTGGCGGCACCCGCGTTCGTGAGCGTGTCCGGTGGCGAGTACTGCATCTCCTCCGGCGATACCTGCACGTGCAACGTGCGCGCCTTCGGGACTTCTCCCACGAGCGTCTCCACGGGGCAGTACCTCTGCCTGCGGCACGTCTCGCAGCCCCAGTACGGGCAGACGGCGACGACGGTCGTGATGGTCGGGTCCACGCAGTCCGTGTTCTCCTCGAGGACGCTCGATTCCGCCGCCATCGCCTTCGACTCCGCGGAACCCTTCGCTCCGCAACCTGTCGGGACGCAAGGCCCCGCGCAGGCAATCACCCTCACGAACGTGGGCTCGGTCGCCGCGGCGCCCCTTTCGCTTTTCGTCATCGGGAGCGACTTCGTGCTGGTGGGATCGACCTGCGGCGCCAGCCTTGCCGCGGGCACGAGCTGCACGGCCAGCGTCGCCTTCGCTCCGCAGCAGGCCGGGGCGAGGGGCGGCGAGCTCGCCGCGATGCTGGGCAACGCCGTCGTCGGCGAGGCGAGGCTCACGCTCACCGGCACGGGCGTCGCCGCCGACACGACGCCGGATGCCTTCGCGTTCGCGGACCAGTTCGCGGTGCCGATCGCCTCCCTCGTCGGGTCGGCGCCGGTGCAGATCACCGGGATCGACGCGCCCGCGCCGGTCACCGTGGTCGGCGGCGAGTGGTGTGCCTCGTCGGCGAGCGGGTGCGCGTGCGACGTGTGCGCGTTCGGCCCGGCGCCGGGCACGGTCGCCGACGGCGAGTTCGTGTGCGTGCGCCACACTTCCTCGGCGGTCGCCGGCAATTCCACGGACACGCAACTCGTCGTGGGCGGCGTGGGCGACACCTTCACCTCCACGACCATCGACACCGTGCCCGCGCCGTTCGCGCTCGGCTCGCAGGACGGCGTGGCGCCCGGCACGGTGCGCACCAGCGCGGCGGTCGCCATCACCGGCATCAACTCGCCTGCGCCGTTCTCGGTCGTCGACGGGGAGGCGTCGGTGAACTGCACCGGGGCATTCGCGACGGGCGGCTTCGTCGCGCCGGGCTCGACCCTTTGCGCAAGGCACGTGGCGGCATCGGGATTCAATGCCACGAAGGCCACGGTGGTGACCGTGGGGAGCGTCTCGGCAAGTTTCGTCACCTCGACCTTCGATGCCTTCGGCGACGCCGACGGCGACGGGATTCCCAATGGCGTCGAGTACAACGAGGCCAGGAACCCGGAAGCCAGGGACAACGACGTCTTCGCGAACGCGCGCCTCTTCGCCATGCAGCAGTACCGCGACTTCCTCAACCGCGAGGGCGACG
>JAABQW010000179.1 GCA_011391275.1 Betaproteobacteria bacterium | reverse complement strand
TTCTGCGCGCGCGGGTGGAATTCCAGCGGCAGGTCGCGCACCACGTAGCGAAGCTTGCCGGTATCGACGAACTCCTTCTTGATCTGCGGGAAGGTGTCCACGTCGAAGCGGCGGCAGAACGGGCACTCGTAGTCGACGAAGGCCACCATGGTGAGCGGTGCGTCCGCCTTGCCCATGGCCATGGCGTCCTTCACGCGCACTTCGACCGGCGTCTTGTCCACGGCCATCGCCTGTGGGGGCGGCGGAGGCTGCAGCGCGCGCTCCAGTGCCTGGCGCATGAGGCGAAGCTCCTGCAGGATGGCGTCGCCCTGCTCCTTCGACATCGGCTCGGCGGCGGCGGCCAACGCGACGAGCGAGGCGGCGGCCGCGAGGAGGGCCGTCCTCACGGTGGGGCGCAAATGCCGTTCGAGCAGCTGAATCCGCCCGGGCAGACGTTGTTGCACGCGCCGCAGTGATTCACGTTGGTGTTCACGTTGATCTCGCAGCCGTCGCCCGCGTTGCCGTTGCAGTTGGCAAACCCGGAGTTGCAGGCGGCAATGTTGCACGAGCCGCTCGAGCAGGCCGGAAAGCCATTGGCCACGAAGCACGCGTTGCCGCACGCGCCGCAGTGGTTCGTCGAGGTGAGGAGATGGGTCTCGCAGCCGTTCGCGCCGTTGCCGTCGCAGTTGCTGAACCCGGAGTTGCAGCTGGCGATCCCGCAGTTGCCCGCCGTGCAGCCCCGGTTGCCGTTCGCGACCGGCGGGCAGGCGTTGTTGCAGGCGCCGCAGTTGTTGATGTCGGCCTGGGTGTTGATCTCGCAGCCGTTGCCGGCGCTGTTGTCGCAGTTGCCGAAGCCGAAGTTGCAGGCGATGCCGCAGGTCCCGGCGTTGCAGGACGCGGCAGCGTTGGGAGCCGTCGAGCACGCGTTGTTGCACGCGCCGCAATTGGCGATGTCCGCCTGGAAGTTCAGGCAGTTGCCGTTGCAGTTGGGCGTGACCTCGCCCACGCAGGGGCCGAACCCGGTTCCCTGCGCGTTGCAGGTGCGCACGCCGGTGGCGCATCCCGCGCCGGGGTCTCCGCCGCCCGTGAAGCAGGTGATGCGGTCGCCGGGGTTGCAGCCGGCCTTGAATGCGTAGGGCGCGGAGGCGAGGGGCTGGCGCGGCGTCATCTCGGGGTCCGCGCCGACCGTCACGCCGATGAAGTAGGGGGCGTCGAACGCGATGGCAAGCGGCGTCACCGTGCCGAGCAGCACGCTGTACGACCCGTTGGAGACCTGCACCGTCCGCGTCTCCGTCCACAGGGCCGATCCGCCCTCCGCCGCCGTGTAGAGCTTGAAGGTCATCGACAGCGAGGCGCTCACCGGCTGCCCGCCGCTCGTCGTGAGGAAGCCCTGGTAGGAGAGGCTCTGCGGGATCTGCGCCTGCGCGACCGCGGCGAGCACGCAAAGGCAGGCGGCCAGCCAGCGGAGGGCGGAAGGGCGTGAAGCTCGTGCGCTCATTTTCACTCCCGGGGTTCCTATTGTCGGCGCCCGCGGCTTCTCCCGCCCTGCGCAAGTCCGCCATGGTATAGGTCGGCCCGGCATGGGGAAAGGGGTGAGCACCGCATCCGCAAGCCCCTCATCCCCAGCCCTTCTCCCGGAGGGAGAAGGGAGCCTCTATCTCCCCTCTCCCTTGGGAGAGGGGTCGGGGGTGAGGGTGCGCTTGCTAGTACGGCAGGAACCGCGCACGGTACTCGCTCGAAAGGAAGAACCCGTTGATCACCTGCGCGCGGGTGTAGGTGCCCGCGTCCAGGAAGCCCACCCAGCCGTTGAATCCCGTCGACTCCGGCGTGCGCCGCAGCATCGCAACGTACATCATCGTCACCAGCACCTCGTTGGCCATGGCCCGCTCGTACTCGACGGAGTCGGAGAAGCCCAACAGCACCTGCCCGCGCGAGTAGCCCGAGTCCATCAACGCCAGCCAGCCCGCAAGCCCCATGGGATCGGGCGCGCGGCCCAGCACGTTGTTGTAGAGGAGCGTCACGAATTGCGCGTTGTCCAGCGAACCGTAAAGCAGCTGGAACTCAATGCTCCCCGTGAAAGCGGTGGCCAGCTGCGTGAGCGTATACGTCCCGTTCCGCACCAGCCCGGCGTTGAACGTGAGCCCGTTGTAGTCGGGAATCCGCAGGAAGGTCGCGAAGTACAGCCGCACCACCGGCGCCACGAACCCGCCGAACTCCGGCGAGTTGACGAACTCGTCGATCACCCCCACGCGCGAGGTTTGCCAGCTCGAAACGAGCTCCGTCCAGAGTTGGATCCCCGCCGGGTCCCCCTCGCGGCCGAGGAAGTCGCGGTACTGCTGCATCGCGAAGAGCCGCGCGCCTTGTGCCGTCGCCGCGAAGATGTCGTTGTCCTTTACCGTCGGGTCGAGCGACTCGCCGGCCTCGAGGAGGTCCGGCACGCTGTCGCCGTCCACGTCGCCGCCCGCCGACAGCACGAACTGCATCCATGCAGGCGAAATCGCCGGCGGGTCGTCCGTGTCGCCGGAATACGCGACCGTGATCGGTTTCACTCCCGCCGGGAGGACCTGCCCCGGGCACGACGCCGACGCAGCGACGAGGGCAACGCCCGAGCAGGAAGGAATGGCAACGCCATCCAGCCGGAAATCGACCGTCCCCGTGGGCGAAGCGCCGAAGACTACGGCGGTCAGGTCGACGCTCTCGCCCGAAAGGACGGCCTTGGCGCTCGACCCGGCCACCACCTCGCTTGCCGCCGGCCCCTCCAGCCGCGCCACCCGCGCATCCGGGTTGTAGTCCGTCTCGTGCCAGCCGGCCAGCAGCACCTTGCCGTCGGGCTGGATCGCCACCCCCGCGGCTCCCGTCAGGAGCGTGCCCTCGTAGAACCGCCCCGTGCCGCGGAAGTTGGGATCGAGGCGCCCGTCGGGCAAGTAGCGCGCGAGGCTCGCTTTGACGTACGTGGATGCCGCGCCGTACCTCGCACGGCCCGCGGTCACGAAGCGCCCATCGGCAAGGACGGCGATCGCGGCGGGGATGTCCGGCACTTCGCCCGGAGGCGCGAGCGCGATTCCGCCGTTGCCGAACGCCGCGTCGAGCGCGCCGGTCG
>JAABQW010000178.1 GCA_011391275.1 Betaproteobacteria bacterium | reverse complement strand
CATCGTGATCGTCGGCCGCGACCTGCGCGCCGCGCCGGAGCTGGGGATGGCGCAGGCCGACCTCTTCGCCACGCCCTTCATCGCGGAGGCGGGCGGGCTGCAGTCGGGCATCCGCATCCACGCCACGATCGTGGAGAACGCGCTCACTGGCGGCTGGATCCGGCCGGCGGGGCCGCTCACGATCCTGGCCGCGAACCTCCTGGCGGCGCTCGCCGCGATCCTCGCCTTCCGCATCCACCGCGTCGGCCTCACCGCGATCGCGTCCGCCGCCCTCATGGCCGCCGTCGCAGGCATCGCCTGGGCGGGCTTCGCGCACGCGCGCCTGTGGCTGCCCTTCGCCGCGCCCGCGGCGGTGGTCTTCCTCGCGTGGCTCGCGCACCTGGCACGCGCCTACCTCGCCGAGCGCGCCCGCAAGCAGGAAGTGCAGCGAGCCTTCTCGCTGTACGTGGCGCCGACCGTGGTCGACCAGCTCCTGGCGGACCCGAAGCGCCTGTCGCTGGGCGGGGAGCTGCGCGAGATCACCATCATGTTCACGGACCTCAAGGGCTTCACCAAGCTCACGGAGAAGACGGCGCCCGACGTCGTCTCCCGCGTGCTCACCGAGCACTTCACGGAGATGACGGACATCATCCTGGCGCACGGCGGCACGGTGATCCAGTTCATCGGCGACGCCATCATGGCGTTCTGGGGCGCGCCGCTGGACGACCCGGACCACCGTCTGCACGCGGTCCAGGCCGCCGTGGCGATGCAGCGCGGCATGGCGAAGCTCAGGAACGACCTCGTGGCGCAGGGCCTGCCGGAAATCCACATGCGCGTGGGCGTCAACACCGGGAAGGCGGTGGTGGGCAACATGGGGTCGCGGCGGCGCTTCGCGTACTCCGCGCTGGGCGACTGCGTGAACCTCGCCTCGCGGCTGGAGGGCACCAACAAGGCCTACGGCACGCGCATCCTCGTTTCCGGCGAGACCGCCAAGGGGGTGGGGGATGCCATCGCGCTTCGCCGCGTGGACCGGGTGCGCGTCTCCGGAAAGACCGAGGCGGTGGAGATCTTCGCGCCGGCCGACGACCCCGCGTGGGCCGACGCTCCCGATGGCTCGCTCGCCGCCCCCGGCCCCCGCGGCGAGGACGGCGCAATCTCGCTCGACAAGCTCTGATCCGGCTACACTGGGTCGTGGCCTTACCGAGGGTTTCACGTCCATGAAGACCGTCGCCCCCCGCCTCCTTCTCGCCGTCGTTCTTTCCGCTGCCGGCGCGGCCTTGGCGTCACCCGCCGGGGAGATCGTGAGCCTCGCCGGCAAGGGCGAATACCGGGGGGCCACGGCCCGCGACTGGGCCGCCGCGCGCGTGCGCCAGCCCCTGGAGGGCGGCAGCTTCGTGCGCACCGTGGCCGTGGACGCCAAGATGGGCGTGCTGCTCGTCGACCGCACGCAGTTCACGCTGCAGGGCGTCGCCACCGCGCAGGTGAAGGACACCGCCGATTCCTCCGCGGGCAAGTCCATCGTGGACATGGTGAAGGGCACGGGCCGCTTCCAGTCGAAGACGCCGGCCAAGGGCTTCGCGGTGGGCACGCCCTCCGGCCTGGCGGCGATCCGCGGCACGGAGTGGGTTATCGACGTGGAGGACGCGCGCTCCGTGGTCACTGTGGTGGAAGGCGAGGTGGTGGTCTCCAACGATCACGGCAGCCTCACCGTGCTGCCCGACGAACAGGCGGTGCTCGAGAAGGGCAAGGCGCCCACCAAGCGGCGCATCCAGGACGCGAAGGAGCGCGTGCAGTGGGTGAGCGCCTTCACCGTGGAGACGGCGCGCTACCCGGAACTGAAGGCCCTGCCCGCGAACGCGGAAGGTGACTCCCTCGGGGCGATCGCGAAGTCGATCGACGCCGGCGAGTTGGCCACGGCCCGCACGCTCGCCATGGTCCATGTCGCCAGGCCCGGCCTCGCGCTCGCCACGGGGCACTTTCTCGCGGCCGACATCGCGCTCTGGTTCGGTTCGGCCGCCGAAGCGCAGGCTATCCTCGCGGAAGCCGGCCGCCGCTTCCCCGCGGAGAAGCGCACGGATGCGTTCGTCGCCCAGGCGGCGCTCTTCGCGGACCACTTCGACCTCGCCCGCGAGTCGGCGGCGCGGGCCCTTGCGAAGAACCCCGGCACGCTCGAGACGCAGCTCGCCGCGGGCGAGGTCGCCAGGCTGGACGGCGACTACGCGGCCGCGCGCGCGGCCTTCCGCGATGCGACCCGCATCGCACCGAAGGACTGGCGCGGCTGGCACGGCCTGGCGCGCGTCGAGGGCGAGCGCGGCAACGTGGAAGTCGCGCGCGGGGCCTTCGCGCAGGCGCTGGCGCAGGAGAAGCGCGCCGTGGTGCTGGGCGAGCGGGGCCTCCTCGAGGCGCGCGCAGGCGAGATGCCCGCCGCGGCAATGACGATCGACGAGGCGCTGGCGCTGCAGGCCGACGATTACGCGGCGTGGGCGGCCAAGGGCTACGAGCGGCTGCGTGCCGGCGACCCCGAGGGCGCCATCGACGCGCTGGCCCGCGCCACGATGCTCGAGCCGCGCTACGCGCAGGCGCACATCCACCTGGCGGTCGCGTACTGGCAGCAGGGGCTGCGCGAGCAGGCCTTCGCCTCGCTCAAGCGCGCCTCCGAGGCCGACCCGCGCGACCCGCTCCCGTACCAGTACGCGGCGATGATGCGCGGCGACCTCATGCAGCCCGGCCTCGCCGTCGAACAGGCGCGCGAGGCGCTGGCCCGCCTGCCGTACATGAAGTCGCTCGACGCCATTTCCGGCAGCACGCGCGGCGTGGCCAACCTCGGCGCGGCGTACGCGCAGTTCGGGCTGGAATCCTGGGCGCTTCGCAACGCGCAGGAGAGCTACGACCCCTTCTGGGCCGGCAGCCACTTCTTCCTCGCCGACCGCTACCAGAGCCGCTACGCGCGCAATTCCGAGCTCTTCCAGGGCTTCCTCACCGACCCCGTGGCCATCGGCGCCTCCAACCGCTTCCAGTCGCTGGTCACGCGTGGCGGGGGCTATGGGCTCGTCGGCTGGCGCGGCGCGCGCAACGACGACACGCACCTCTCCGAGCCCATC
>JAABQW010000188.1 GCA_011391275.1 Betaproteobacteria bacterium | reverse complement strand
GGCCCATGCGGCCGCTCGCGCCCGCGATGGCGAGCCGCACCGCGCTCATCGCTTCGGCGCCGCGCCCGCGGCGGAGAGCGTCGGGCCGCCCTCGAAGCGCACGACCTTCTCGTTCTCGAAGTAGACCGCGAACTTGTTCTGCTCCACCAGCGTGCCGCGCTGCTCCTGGCGGAAGTAGTAGTCCCAGCGGTTGGCGTGGAATATGTCGGTGAGCAGCGGCGTGCCCAGCAGCGCGCGCACCTCCGTCTTGGTCATCCCCGTCTTCAGCCTCGTGAACGTCTCGGGCGCGACGACGTTGCCCTGCTGGATGTCGATGCGATGGACGATGTATCCGTATCCGCAACCGGAGAGGGCGAGCGACAGGGCGAGCGTGGCGAGAAGGCGCATGGCGGAGGGGGTCTGGAAGTGCCTGCCATTATAGCGCGCGAGGGTGGGCGGGCCCGTTCGCCCCGGAAGGCACGGAAGGCGGTTATGATTCCGGAGCCTACCCGAACACCATCCCGCCATGAGCGACCCCAAGGAACTGCGCAGCACCGGCCTGAAGGTCACGGCTCCGCGACTTCGCATCCTGGACCTCTTCCAGAGCAGCCCGGAGCGCCACCTCACGGCGGAGGACGTCTACCGGCGCCTGCTCGACGAGCACGCCGACATCGGGCTCGCCACGGTCTACCGCGTCCTCACGCAGTTCGAGCAGGCGGGGCTGCTGGTGCGCCACCACTTCGAGGGCGGCAAGGCGGTCTACGAGCTGAACGAGGGCAAGCACCACGACCACCTCGTGTGCCTGCAGTGCGGCAAGGTCGAGGAGTTCTACGACCCGGAGATCGAGAAGCGCCAGGCGAAGATCGCCCGCGACCGCGGCTTCGCGATCCACGACCACTCCCTCTACCTCTACGCCGACTGCCTGAAGGCGGACTGCCCCGACCGGCCGAAGAACGGATGACTGCCGCGCTCCGCCTCCTCGCCGCGGCGGCATTCGCCGCGCTCGTGTCGCTGGCCGCGCCCGCGGCGCACGCGCAGTTCGCGCCGTCGCCAGCCGCCGCGGAGATCCCGGTGGCCGAGCTGCCCCCGGAGGCCGTGAAGACGCTCGCCCTCATCAAGAAGCGCGGGCCCTTCCCGTACGCCAAGGATGGCGCGGTCTTCGGCAACCGCGAGGGGCATCTGCCGAAGCAGAAACGCGGCTACTATCGCGAGTACACGGTGAAGACGCCCGGCGAGCGCACCCGGGGCGCGCGCCGCATCGTCGCCGGCCGGGGCGGCGAGTACTGGTACACCGAGGACCACTACGCCAGCTTCCGGCGGATACGCGAGTGAGGCCCTGCCATGCCCCTTGACGCGCTGAAGGACCTGCTCGACGACGAGACCGGCGGGGTGTTCTTCCTGCCCCGCCACGCCGCGCCGCGCGAGATCCAGGCGGCCGCGAAGCGCGCGAAGTTCGCCTTCTTCCACATCGAGGGCAAGAACATCGCGCGCAAGGAGCAGCTGCTGAACCACGTGGCCACGGCGCTGCGCTTCCCCGGCTACTTCGGCGACAACTGGGACGCTCTGGAGGAGTGCCTCGCCGACATGGAATGGATCGACGCGCCGGGCTACGTGATCTACTACGACCACATCGACGGCCTGCTCGCCGCCCACCCGGACCAGTTCGCGACCTTCGTGGAGATCTGCCGCGACGCCGTCGGGTCCTGGAAGGAGGACGGCACGCCGATGGTGATCCTGCTGTCCGGCGCCAAGGCCCCGAAGGGCGTGGCGAAGCTCAAGGAAGAGTGACGGGGATGCGCGTCTCGAGGGCGATCGAGCGCTCGGTCACCCGCGCGCGCCACGCCATCACTTCCACCCCCGCCGTCACCGCCTCGCGCAGCGTCCGCCCGTAGAGCGGGTCGATGGCGTCCGCCGGGCGCACTTCGTCCACGTCGCCGCGCTGGACGCAGAACACGAGGACGGGCCGCGCCCCGTGCCCGCGCAGTCGCATGAGCTCCCGCAGGTGCTTGGTGCCGCGCGCGCTCACCGCGTCCGGGAAGACGGCCACGCCGCCGGAGACGGCCGCCGTCACGTTCTTCACTTCCACGTAGCAGGCCTCGCGCCCCGGCGCCTCGAGCACCAGGTCGATGCGGCTGCGCTCCTCGCCGAAGGGCACCTCGCGGCGGATCGCGGCGTATCCCGACAGCTCGCCGATGACGCCAGCCTCGATCGCCTCTGCGACGAGTCGGTTGGGAAGCCCCGTATTGATGCCCACGATTACCGCGCGGCTGGCGGAACCCGCCTCCACGAGTTCCCAGGTGTGGCGGTACTTGCGGGTGGGCGAGTCGCTTTCCGAAAGCCACACGCGGCTGCCCGGCTCGCAGCAGCCGAGCATCGAGCCGGTGTTGGGGCAGGCCGCGGTGACCGTGCCGCCAGAGGCGAGCTCGACGTCCGCGAGGAACCGCTTGTAGCGCCGGAGGAGCCTGCCTTCGAGCAGTGGAGCGGGGAATTTCAAGGGGCTGGCGGCGGGGAGTGATGCGGGGGGGGTAAACCTTTGGAACACGGATGAACACGGATAAAGGCGGATGAACACGGATGTTTCCTGTTCGGGAAGCGCCCTGCCGACTGGAACGTCACCGCTCCCATCTGCACTGCGTTCATCACCTCAAGAAATATCCGTGTTCATCCGCCTTTATCCGTGTTCATCCGTGTTCCAAAGGTTTACCCCCCGCATCACTCCCCACCGAAACCTACTGTGCGGAACCCTCGGCCGCCTCCTGCTCCGCGATCTGCTTGCGGACCATTTCCATGTCGAGCGACTTGGTCTTGCCCACCACCTCCTCGAAGGCACCCTGCGGCAGCGCCCCGGGCTGCGAGAAGACGATGACCTGCTCCTTGAAGACCATGAGGGTGGGGATCGAGCGGATCTGGAAGTGCGCGGCGATCTCCTGCTCCTCGTCGGTGTTCACCTTGGCGAACACGACGTCCGGGTGCAGCTCGGACACCTTCTCGAAGACCGGCGCGAACCCGCGGCAGGGACCGCACCACGGGGCCCAGTAATCGACGATGACCATGGGGCTGGAAGTCACCACCTGCTCGAAATTTTCCTTCGTGAGTTCGACGACGGCCATCTCTGCTATTTCTCCAGTAGTGCCCGGAGCATCCAGGCGGTTTTCTCGTGGACCTGCATGCGTTGGGTGAGGAGGTCGGCGCTCGGCTCGTCGCCGGCCTTGTCGACGCGCGGGAACACCTTGCGCGCCGTGCGGACCACGGCTTCCTGGCCCTCGACCAGCAGGCGGATCATGTCGCGGGCCTCGGGTACGCCGTCGGTCTCCGGGATGGACGAGAGCTTCGCGTAGGCCTTGTAGGTGCCCGGCGCGGGGAAGCCCAGGGCGCGGATGCGCTCGGCGATGAGGTCCACGGCGAGGGCGAGCTCGTTGTACTGCGTCTCGAACATGAGGTGCAGCGTCTGGAACATCGGGCCCTTCACGTTCCAGTGGAAGTTGTGGGTCTTCAGGTAGAGGGTGTAGGTGTCGGCGAGCAGGCACGAGAGCCCGTCGGCGATCGCCTTGCGGTCCTTCTCCGGAATGCCGATGTCGATGGAGCCGTCTTTCGCCTGCTTTCTTGCCACGATCATCTCCATGCGGTTTGTGAATGCCCTCATTTTCCGACGAATCCGCCGCGGGCGCCAATCGGCATTCCCAATGCGCGCGATTGGCCGCGGCTATCCCGAAAAAGGGGTCAGATCCCTTTATTGGGACGGTTCTACAGAACCGGTCTATTCAGGAGCTGGGGCACGGACCTCACCAATCACGGAATAGACCGGTTCTGTAGAACCGTCCCAATAAAGGGATCTGACCCCTTTTTCGGTTTACGCGTGCAGCTTGCGGCTCGCCTCGGCCACGGCAGCGGCCAGCGCGCGCACGGATTTCGCCACGCGCTCGTCGGCAAGCGACCCGTCCGCCGCGAACGCCTCGTGCGCCTTGGGGACGGCCACCTGGGTTCCCAGCACGGTGACGCCCAGCGCCGCGAGGATCTGGCGCAGGTGGGGCAGCGCGCGGATGCCGCCAAAGCCGCCGGGAGAGGCGGCCATGAGGCCGGCCACCTTGCCGCGCCACGGCGCGAGCCCGGAGGAATCGCCCTTGCCGTCGTCCACGTCGCGCGAGAGCCAGTCGATCGTGTTCTTTAGGAGCGAACTCACCGACGAATTGTTCTCCGGCGAGGCGATGAGGAGCGCGTCGTGCGCGAGGAAGACTTCGCGCAGGCGCCGCGCGGCCTCCGGCATCCCGGAAGCCGCCTCGAGGTCGCCGTGGTAGACGGGGATCGGGTAGTCGTCCAGGTCCACGAAGGTCGCCTCGGCGCCCGCCTCGCGCGCGAACTGCGCGGCCGCGCGGGCGAGCTTCTTGTTGAGCGAATCGCGCCGTGCGCTGCCGGCGAACACGAGGATGCGGGCCATGGTCTTCTCCTGTCGGACGAGCATGCGCGTCAGGCGGCCGCGGCGAGCGGATAGTCCGTGTACCCGCGCTCGCCCGGCGTGTAAAACGTCGACGGGTCGGGGGACGCGAGGGCCACGCCCTGCCGCATCCGGCGCACGAGGTCCGGGTTCGAGATGAAGGGCCGGCCGAAGGCGACGAGCTCGCCCTTCGCGGCGGCGAGATCCGCGTCGGCGCGCGCGCCGTCGTAGCCGCCGGAGAGGACGTAGACCCCCTTGAACGCGGCGCGGATCGCGGCCTTGATCCCGGGGCCCGGATCCGGTGCGCCCATCGAACTGTGGTCCACGACGTGGATGTAGGCGAGGCCTATCCCGTTGGCCGCCTCCACGAGCGAGAGGTAGAGCGCGTCCATCTCGTCGTCCGGCGCCATGCCGTTGAAGACGCCGTAGGGCGAGACGCGCATGCCGACGCGGTCCGGGCCGATCGCCGCGGCGGTGGCCCGCGCGACCTCGACCGCGAAGCGGATGCGATTCGCGATGCTGCCGCCCCACGCGTCCGTGCGCTTGTTGGAGGCAGTGTTCAGGAACTGGTCGATGAGGTAGCCGTTGGCCGCGTGCAGTTCCACTCCGTCGAAGCCGGCGGCGACGGCCCGCTTCGCGGCGGCCGCGAACTCCCCGATGGCCCTGGCGATCGCCGCCTCGTCCATCTCGATCGGCGTGGGGTGCGGCTGCATGCCGTCGGCATCCGTCCACATCTCGCCGGGCGCGGCGATGGCCGAGGGCGCCACGATGCGGGCGCCGGCCGGCAGGTTCGCCGCGTGGCCGATGCGGCCCGTGTGCATGAACTGCACGAAGATGAGGCCGCCCTTGCGGTGCACCGCGTCGGTCACCTGCTTCCAGCCGGCCTGCTGGGCGTCGGTGAAGAGGCCGGGGATGCGCGCGTAGCCCAGTCCGTCGGCCGAGGGGGCGACCCCTTCGGTGATGAGCAGGCCCGCGTCGGCGCGGTCGCCGTAGAACTTCGCCATGAGCTCGTTGGGCACGTTGCCGATCGCGCGGCTGCGCGTCATCGGCGCCATGACGACGCGGTTGGCGAGGGTGAGTTTCCCGAGGGTGACGGGCGTGAAGAGTCGTTGGGTCATGGGTCGTTTCCTTCTTGCGTGTTTGAGTTGGAGTTCGGTATTGGTTTGAAAGGGTGTCACGACACTTCGGCCAGCGCGCCCATGCGCCCGGTGCGGTAGGCGACCTCGGCCGCGCGCGCCTGCTCGAGGCTGTTCATCACGAAGGGGCCGTGGAAGACGAGCGGGCCCTCGGCGGGCGCGCCGCCCAGCAGCATCAGCTCGAGCGGGTGCGCGCCATCGTTCGTGGCGGCAAGCTCGCCGCCCGAGTCGGCGTAGACGACCAGTTCGCCGGCCGAGGCGCGCGTCGCTCCATCGGTGCCGAACGAGCCCTCGCCGTCGATCACGTAGGCGGCCGCCTCGTGGCACGCGGCGACTTCCAGGGCGATGCTCGCGCCGGGATCGACGCTCACGTGCGCGAGGAAGGCGGGCATGAGCGTCTCGGCGGGGCCGGCGATGCCGGCGACTTCTCCCGCCACCACGCGAAGGGTGGCGCCCGGCAGGCGCGCGCGCGCGATCTCGCCGGCGTCGAGGCGGCGATAGCGCGGCGGCATCATCTTCAGGGCGCGCGGCAGCGAGGTCCAGAGCTGCAGGCCGTGCTGGAGCGATTCGCCCTCGCCCGTGGGGAGAGGCTGCTCGGCGTGCACGATGCCGCGGCCGGCGGTCATCCACTGCGCGCCGCCGGCGGTGACGATGCCCTCGTGGCCGGCGGAATCGCGGTGCCGGTTGCTGCCGCTGAGGAGGTAGGTGACGGTCTCGATGCCCGCGTGCGGATGCGCGCCGACACCCTCGTCGCCCGCGGCCACGCGGAGGGGCCCGAAGTGGTCGAGGAACACCCAGGGACCCACGGCGCGGCGATCGCGGTGCGGCAGCGCGCGGCGCACCGGCATCGTTCCGGCCGATTCCGCGTGGGAGGGAATGACGCGCTCGACGGCGCGAAGGGTCGCGGTTCGCATGGTCCGGGCCCGCCTAGCGGCGATCCACGCTCCAGGCGCCCGCCCCGAAGGCCGCCACGTAGAGCATGCCGCCCAGGATCGAGAGGTTCTTCAGGAGCTGGGTCATCTGCGCCTGCGCCTCGGGACCCACGGGGCTGTGGAAGATGAGCGTGGTGGGGACGAGGAAGGCGGCGATGGCGAGGGCCGCCCAGCGCGCCTTGAACCCGGCCACGAGCATGAGGCCGCCGATGAGCTCGACGGCGATGGCGCCAACGAGGAGCACCTCGGCCATCGGCATGCCCTTCGAGGCCATGTAGGCCGCGGTGCCGGCAAAGCCGGTGATCTTGCCGAAGCCGGATATGACGAAGAGAAGGCCGAGGCCGGTGCGGCCGGCAAGCGTCGCGGCATTCACCAGCGTTTCGTTGTGGACAGACGCGCCCGGATAGACGGTGTTCTGGGTCAAGGTGTTCATGATTCGGTTCCTTTCGATGCTGTTAGAAGCATTTCACTGGAGATCAAAGACGATGACTTCAGCTTCGAGGCCCGCGTCGAGCCGGATTCCCCGCTCGCCCGTGGCCTTGAGCGCGTCGCCGGCCGCCAGGCGCTGGCCGTTGACCGAGACCTCGCCGCGCGCCACGTGGACATAGGCCTGGCGGCCCTCGGCGATCGCGAGCTGCGCGCTTTCGGCGCCATCGAGGAGTGCGGCGTAGACGAAGGCGTCCTGGTGGATCGTGACCGAGCCCTCGCGGCCGTCGGGAGAGGCGATGAGGCGAAGCTGCCCGCGCTTGGAACCGGCGTCGAAGTTCTTCTCCTCGTAGCCCGGGGCCACGCCGCGCTCAGCCGGCTCGATCCAGATCTGCAGGAAGTGCACCCCCTCGCTCGCCGAGGGGTTGTATTCGCTGTGGCGCACCCCCGTGCCCGCGCTCATGCGCTGCACGTTGCCCGGGCGGATGACCGAGCCGTTGCCCATGCTGTCCTTGTGCTCCAGCGCCCCTTCGAGGACGTAGCTGATGATCTCCATGTCGCGGTGGCCGTGGGTCCCGAAGCCCATGCCGGGCTGGACGCGGTCCTCGTTGATCACCCGCAGCGGCCCTAACCCCATGTGGGAGGGGTCGTGGTAGTCGGCAAAGGAAAAGGAGTGCCAGGAATCCAGCCATCCGTGGTTGGCGTGCCCCCGATCCTGGTTGCGGCGAAGTTCGATCATGCCGACCTCCTGTTTTTTCAATGTGAAGAACGATGATGTGCATGATATGGTTGATTTTTTGCCCATGTAAGCGAATAATTCTCACAGAATCATTCTGATTTTCTGAACATGAAGCTCACCCTCGACGCCCTGCAGGTGCTGGATGCCATCGACCGGCGCGGCTCGTTCGCGGCCGCAGCGGAGGAACTGCACCGGGTTCCGTCAGCGATCACTTACTCCGTCCAGCAGACCGAGGAGGCGCTCGACGTCCAGCTCTTCGACCGGCGTGGCCACCGCGCCAAGCTCACCGAGGCGGGACGGGAACTGCTGGACGAGGGCCGGCACCTGCTGAAGGCGGCGGCCGACCTGGAATGCCGGGTGCGCCAGGTCGCCAAGGGCTGGGAGGCCGAGCTGCGCATCGCCATGACCACCCTCATCGGGATGGAGAAGCTGTACGGGGTCGTCTCCGAGTTCTACGAGGCCAACACCGGGACGCGGCTGAGGCTGCTGCAGGAAGTGCTGGGCGGGACGTGGGACGCCCTGGCCTCGGGCCGTGCGGACCTCGCCATCGGCGCCTCGGGCGACATGCCGGCCGGCGGCGCCTATACCGCCCGCCCGTTCGGCCGCGTGGAAATGGTGCTCGTGGCCGCGCCCTTCCACCCGCTTGCCAAGGGGCCCTTCCCCATCACCGAGGCCATGCTCCTGCAAACCCGCGCGGTGAGCATCGCCGACAGCTCGCGGCTGCTCCCGCCCCGCACGACGGGGCTGCTGTCGGGGCAGGACGTGCTCACCGTGGCCTCGCTCGACGCCAAGGTCGCGGCCCACGCGGCGGGCCTGGGCGTGGGGTGGCTGCCGCGCTGGGTCGCCGAGCGCGAGGCCTATGCCGGGCGGCTGGTCATCCTCGAGCCCGAGGCGCCGCGCCCGGCCGTGGACATGGTCATCGCGTGGCGCCCCTCGGCGGCAGGCAAGGCAACCAAGTGGTTCGTGAAGCGCCTCGAGGATCCGCTCGTGGCCGCCTCCCTTCTGTCGTGACCCGTGCCGTGGGCTACATCGGCCGCTTCGCGCCCTCGCCCACCGGGCCCTTGCACTTCGGCTCGCTGGTCGCGGCGGTGGCGAGCTGGCTGGACGCCCGCGCCGCCGGCGGGCAGTGGCACCTGCGCATAGAGGACGTGGACGCGCCGCGCACGGTGCCCGGTGCCGAGGATGCGATCCTGCGCGCGCTGGAGGCCCTGGGACTCGCGTGGGACGGCCCGGTCGTGCGCCAGCGCGAGCGCACGGCGCGCTACGCCGAGGCGCTCGAGGGCCTGCGCCGCCGCGGGCTCGCCTACCGCTGCCGCTGCTCGCGGCGGGAGATCGCCGATTCGGGCGTGCGCGGCATCGACGGCATCGTCTATCCCGGCACCTGCCGCGAAGCCGCGGTGCCCCCCGGGGAGCCGGCGGCCACGCGGTTCACCGTCCCGGCCGATACCGTCGAATTCGCCGACCGCGTGCAGGGCATGGTCGCGCAACGCCTCGCCGAAGAGATCGGCGATTTCGTGGTCCACCGCCGCGACGGGCTCTTCGCCTACCAGCTCGCGGTCGTGGTCGACGACGCCGAACTCGGCGTGACCGACGTCGTCCGCGGCGCCGACCTCCTCGATTCCACCCCGCGGCAGATCGCGCTGCAGCGGGCCCTGGGCTTCCCCACGCCCCGCTACCTGCACGTCCCGGTGGCCACGCGCGCCGGCGAAAAGCTCTCGAAGCAGACCCAGGCCCCGGCGGTGGATCCCGCGACCGGGGCCGCCGCCCTGCGCGCCGCCCTGGCCTTCCTCGGGCAGGCCGTCCCGCCGCCCGCCTCTACCGCCGAAATCCTCGCCGCCGCCGCCGCCGGCTGGGACCCTTCGCGGATACCCCCGGTGCGCGTGCGCGAGGTGACAGAAGGTAACGGCAGTCCATACCCCTAGCGGCCTATAATCGCGGCTCCCTGTCCCGGCTGAATCCGGAACGGCCGGCTCCGGCATCCAACAGGACATGAACGCGCCCACCACCCTGGGGCGCGAACCGCCAGGACGACCGCCATGCTCTTCGGATCGCAGAAGGACCCTTCCCCGCACTCCGCCCCCCGCCGCACCCGCCGGTTCGCGAAGCCCGCCATCGCGCTGGCCCTTGTAGTGGTCGCCGGTTCGCTCGTCGCCTTCCGCGTGAGCTCCGCCCGCAAGGAGGAGCCCGCCAAGGCGCCCGCCCCGGTGCTGGAGTTCACGCAGGCCGACGTCGCCGTCGTGGAACTGCGCCGCCTCGCGCGCACGATCCCGATCTCGGGGTCGCTTTCGCCCGTCGTCCAGTCGACGGTGCGCTCCAAGGTCCCCGGCGAAGTGCGCAGGGTCCTGGTGCGCGAGGGCGAGAAGGTGGCGCAGGGCCAGCTCCTGGCCGAGATCGACACGGCGGACCTCCAGGCGCGCCTGGACGCCCAGGTCGCCGCGCTCGAGGAATCGAAGGCGAAGCTCTCGATCGCGGCGAAGAACCGCGACAACGGCATGCAGCTCCTGAAGCAGGGGTTCATCTCGCAGAACGCCTTCGACACCACGCAGAGCGCCTACGAGGCGGCGGCCGCCGCGGCCAAGTCCGCCGACGCCCAGGTGCGCCTTGCACGCAACGCCATGAACGACGCGGTCGTGCGCGCGCCCATCGACGGCATCGTGGCGCGCAAGGCGGTGAACCCGGGCGAGCGCGTGGCCGTGGACGGCGTGCTCTTCGCGATCGTCGACCTCGGCCGGATGGAGGTGGAGGCACCCGTGCCGGCCGCCGAGATCCCGGGCGTGCGCGCCGGGCAGGCCGCCACGCTCCGCGTGGACGGTTTCGGCGACCGCGCCTTCGAGGGCCGCCTGGAGCGCATCAACCCGACGACCGAGCAGTCCTCCCGCGCGATCACCGTCTACATCGCGGTCTCGAACCGCGACGGGCTGCTTCGCGGAGGCATGTTCGCCAAGGGCAGCCTCGTCCTCGACGACGGCGAGCCCGCGCCCACGATCCCGGCCACGGCAATCCGCGAGGAAGCCGGCCAGGCCTTCGTGTTCACGATCGAGCAGGGCAAGATCGGCCGGCACGCGGTGACGCTGGGCCGGCGCGTGGAGGAAACCGGCCTCGTCCAGGTGCAAAGCGGCCTCGCTGCGGGCACGACCGTCGTCAGCTCGCGGGCCACGGGTTTGAAGGCCGGTGCGCCCGCCGTCCTCAAGAAAGCCGCCGCGGCGGCCAAGGCGAGCTAGGGCCCGCCGCCATGTGGATCACCAAGACCAGCATCAACCAGCCCGTCTTCGCCACCATGATGATGGTGGCGCTTTGCGTGCTCGGGCTCTTCTCCTACAACCGGCTGCGCGTGGAGCGCATGCCCGACATCTCGGTCCCGTACGTCTTCATCGAGATCGCCTTCCCCGGCGCCGCCCCGGAGGCCGTGGAGAACGACATCACCAAGCCCGTCGAGGAGGTGGTGAACACGGTCGACGGCGTGAAGCTCATCCGCTCCAACTCGCTCGAGGGCCGCAGCCAGACCTTCATCGAGTTCCGCCTCGATACCGACATGTCGCGCGCCGTCCAGGACGTTAGGGACAAGGTGGCGCTCGTCCGCCCCGGGTTCCCGCGCGAGGCGCGCGACCCCCTGGTGCTGCGCGGCGACTTCGACAACGCCCAGCCCGTCGTGTCGCTGGCCGTGACCTCGCCCACGCGCACGCTGCGCGAGCTCTCCACCCTCACCGACCAGGTCATCGTAAAGCGCTTCCAGAACGTCCCCGGCGTGGGCCAGGTGCGGGTCTCGGGAAGCGTCGAGCGCCAGATCCTGGTGAACCTGCGGCCGGCGCAGATGCAGTCGCAGGGCGTGGGCGTGGACGAGATCGTCGCCGCGATCCGGGCCGCCAACCTGGACGTGCCCGCGGGCAAGATCTCGCACGGGCCCACCGAGCAGCTGGTGAGGATCGAGGGCCGCATCAAGGAACCCGCGGGCTTCGGCAGGATCATCGTGGCGAGGCGCGCCAACGGGCCGGTCTACCTCGACCAGGTCGCCGACATCGTGGACGGCGAGAAGGAAGCCGACTCGCTCTCGCGCATCAACGGCCAGCCCGGGCTCACCATCCAGGTGCTGAAGGTCCAGGACGCCAACATCGTGGATGTGGGCAACGGGGCGAAGGCCGCCGCGAAGGCGCTGGCGAAGGTGCTGCCGCCCGACGTGGAGCTCAAGGTGGTCTACGCCGACGTCGACTTCATCGAGAATGCCCTGAAGGGCGTGAAGACCACCATCATCGAGGGCGCGCTCCTCACCGTCTTCATCGTCTTCCTCTTCCTGCACTCCTGGCGCAGCACCATCATCACCGGGCTCACGCTCCCCATCTCGGTGATCGCGACCTTCATCGCGGTGCACCTCTTCGGATTCACCCTCAACTTCCTCACCCTGATGGCGCTGTCCCTGTGCATCGGGCTGCTGATCGACGACGCGATCGTCGTGCGCGAGAACATCGTGCGCCACCTCGGGATGGGCAAGGACCACTACCGCGCCGCCCGCGAGGGCACGGAGGAGATCGGGCTCGCGGTGATGGCCACCACCTTCGCGATCGTCGCGGTGTTCGTTCCCATCGCCTTCATGTCGGGGATCATCGGCAAGCTCTTCTTCCAGTTCGGCATGACCGTCGCCGTCGCCGTCCTCGTGTCGCTCTTCGTGAGCTTCACCCTCGACCCGATGCTCTCGGCCATCTGGCACGACCCGCCCGAGGGCCGCTTCCGGCGCGTGCCCTGGCTGGGGCGGCTCATGAACCGCATCGAGGACGGGATCGAGTGGGCGCACCACCGCTACGGCGAGCTCCTCGAGTGGGCGCTGGGCAACCGCAAGAAGGTGCTGGCGATCGCCGTGACGGTGTTCGTGTCGAGCTTCTTCGTGCTCCCGCTGGTCGGCACCGAGTTCGTGCCCGAGTCCGACGAGGGGCGCACGTCCTTCAAGCTCACCACGCCCGTGGGCTCGAGCCTCGAGTACACGGACGCCAAGACGCGCCAGGTGGAGGCGATCCTGCGCGGCTTCCCCGAGGTCCTGGTCGCCGCGGCCAACGTCGGCACCGACGAGGGGCGAAACGTAGCCCGCATCGAGGTCAAGCTCTCCGACCGCCGCGAACGCCCGCATCTCTCGCAGAAGGACTTCGAGGCGAAGGTGCGCCAGCAGATCCGCGCCATCCCCGGCGTGGAGCTCTCCGTGGGCTGGAACCGGCCGATCTGGATCAACCTGCTGGGCCCCTCCAACGAGGGGCTGGAGAAGGTGACGGCCGACGTGATGGAGAAGATCGCGAAAATCAAGGGCATCACCGACCTCGAGAGCAGCCTCAAGGCGAACAACCCGGCCATCACGATCAAGGTGAACAACGAGCTGGCGAGCGACCTGGGCCTCACCGTCTCGCAGATCGGCGCCGCGGTGCGCCCGCTCGTGGCCGGCGACGTGATCGGCCACTGGCTCGCCCCCGACGGGCAGAACTACGAGGTGAACGTGCAGCTGCCGAAGTCCGGGCGCCGCATCACCGGCGACCTGGGCGACCTGCGCATCGTGAGCGGCAGGCCGGGGCCCGACGGCGCGCCCGTCCTCGTGCCCCTGCGCCAGGTCGTCGAGTTCCGGGAGTCGACCAGCCCGCAGATCATCAAGCGCCAGGAGCTGCAGCGGCGCGTCGGCATCTACGCCAACGTCGAGGGCCGCCCGTCCGGGGACGTCGGCAGCGAGGTGCAGGAGCTGCTGAAGACCATACAGCTGCCGCCCGGCTACCGCTTCGACGTCGCGGGGCAGCAGCAGGACATGGAGGAATCCTTCACCGCGGCGGTGGCGGCGCTGGGGATGGCCGTGATCTTCATCTACATCATCCTCGCCTCGCAGTTCGGCAGCTTCCTGCAGCCGCTGGCGATCATGGCCTCGCTCCCGTTCACGCTCATCGGCGTGTTCCTGGCACTCCTCATCACCGGCAGCACGCTCAACATCTTCTCGATCATCGGCATCATCATGCTGATGGGGCTGGTGACCAAGAACGCGATCCTGCTCGTGGACTTCACCAACCAGGGCCTGCGGGAAGGCAAGTCGAGGCACGACGCGATACTCGCCGCCGGGCAGGTGCGCCTGCGGCCGATCCTGATGACGACGATGGCGATGATCTTCGGCATGCTGCCGATGGCCATCGGCTCGGCCGACGGCGGCGAGCAGAACGCCCCGATGGGGCGCGCGGTGATCGGGGGCATCATCACGTCCACGATGCTGACTCTCGTCGTGGTGCCGGTGCTCTTCACGTACCTCGACAGCTGGGGCAGGAAGGTCAAGTCCCGGCTCACCGGCCACTCCCCGTCCGGTGGTGGCGCGATCGCGGACCCAGTCGCCTCGAAGCCCGCCGACGACTGAACTGAAGGGGACGCTACCCTTCAGTCGTCACAGCGGACCTGTTCTACTTCAGGTTGGACCGACTGAAGGGTAGCGTCCCCTTCAGTTATGGCGCCTCTAACCTGCCCGCCCGGTGGCCTATAGCGCAGGAATCGGCCAGTCGCAGACTCCAGGCTCCGGATGAAGTCCTCCGATCCGCAGGGCAGGCCTTTGTTCGCGTTCCGCCGCAGGAGGTCCGTGCTGGGCTGATCGTCGTCTTCAGCCAGCCAGGAAGACCAGTTGCCGATGGACGCCAGCGACGGAATCCACGGCGACTCCGCTGCGAGAAGAGGATCTGCCCTAAGACCGCAATGGGCGGCCGCGCTCGACCAGGGATAGTCCTCCGCCCTCCCCACCATCCCGGCCCTGACAGGGTTGCGCTCCACGTAACGGATGGCGGCACGGAAGTGATGCTCGTCCAGCGCCGAGGAGAAGAACCGGCCCTGCCAGAGGTGTCCCTTCCAATCCCGGGCGCGGTTGATCCTCTGGGCGTAACGCATGTGCAGCGGCTTCAGCGCGCGATGGAGACTGTCCTCCGCGGCCGGCAATGCGACGAAGTGCACGTGATTGGTCATGAGGCAGTAGGCGATCACGTCGACGCCGTGCTTCGCCGCGTACTCCCCAAGCCAGCGCAGGTATGTCCGGCGGTCCTCGTCGGTGAAGAACACCTGCTCGCGACGATTGCCGCGCTGCGTCACGTGATGCGGCACGCAGGCGATGACGGTCCTGGCAATTCGTGGCATTTGGGCGGGCGGTGGCGCGATCAAAACGCATGAAGGGAGTTGGTCCCGCCAATCGATTGGCGAGTTATCGCTTCAACGCCGGAGCCCCGCAGTCCGATGACTTCCTGAAGGGGACGCAACCCTTCCCTGAAGGGGACGCTACCCTTCAGTCGTCACAGCGGACCTGTTCTACTTCAGGTTGGACCGACTGAAGGGTAGCGTCCCCTTCAGAAACCGACGGCGTGGCCGTCCTTGCGGTGGTCGGAGCCGGCGCAGTAGCCGTCGTCGAGGCGCCAGGCGAGCTGCGCGCCGCCGAAGCCGAACATCGCGGCCTCGGGCTCGACGACGCGGTGCCCGCGCGCCTTCAGCTCGTCGATGACGCCGGGCGCGAAGCGCTCCGTCTCGAAGCTCACGGTGAAGTCGGCGTTCACGATCCAGCGCGGGCCGTCGGTGGCCGCCTGCGGGTTCTGGTGGTAGTCGACGATGCGGGTGACCATCTGGGCGTGGCCCTGCGGCTGCATGTGCCCGCCCATCACCCCGAAGCTCATCACGGGCTTGCCGTCCTTCGTGAGGAACCCGGGGATGATCGTCTGGAACGGGCGCTTGCGCGGGCCGACGAGGTTGGGGTGCCCCGGTTTCAGCGAGAACCCCGCGCCGCGGTTCTGCATCGAGATGCCCGTGCCCGGCACCACGATGCCCGAGCCGAAGCCCTTGTAGTTGGACTGGATGTAGGAAACCATCATGCCGTTCGCGTCGGCGGCGGTCAGGTAGATCGTGCCGCCCTCCCGCGGCTCGCCCGGCGGCGGGTCCTGCGCGCGCTTCATGTCGATGGCGCGGGCGCGGGCGGCGAGGTAGCCGTCGGCCAGGAGCAGGCCCGCGTCGAACTCCATCGTGGCCGGGTCCGAGACATGGCGGTACGCGTCGGCGAAGGCGAGCTTCATCGCCTCGATCTGCAGGTGCAGGCTGTCGGCGCCGTCCACGGGCAGCGCTGCGAGGTCGAAGTTGCGCAGCATGCCCAGCGCCATGAGCGCCACGATGCCCTGGCCGTTGGGCGGGATCTCGTGCAGCCGGTAGCCGCGGTACTCCACCGACAGCGGCTCCACCCAGTCGCAGCGGTGCGCCGCGAAATCGTCGACCGTGTGCGCCCCCTCGTCGGCCTGCGACGCGAGCGCGATGCGCTCGGCGAGCTTGCCGCGGTAGAAGCTCTCGCCCTTGGTCGCGGCGATCTCCTCGAGCGTCTCGGCCTGCTGCGGGCAGTAGAAGCGCTCGCCGGCGCGCGGGGCGCGGTCCTTGGGCAGGAACGTCCACGCGAACTCGGAGAAATCCTTGAAGTTGGGCGCCTGCCTCGCCCAGCTCATCGCCGTGATGGGCGAGACCATGAAGCCGTCGCGCGCGTAGCGGATGGCCGCCTGGAAGAGGTCGGGAAACGGGAGCTTCCCGTAGCGCTGCGACAGCGCCACCCACGCCGAGACGGCGCCGGGCACCGTCACCGCGTCCCATCCCTTCGCCGGCATCTCCGCGTGCCCCTTGAACCGCTCCGGCGTCCATCCCGCCGGCGCGCGCCCCGAGGCGTTGAGGCCCACGAGCTTCTCGCCGTCCCAGAGGATCGCGAAGGCGTCGGAGCCGATGCCGTTGGCGGTGGGCTCCACGACGGTGAGGGTGATCGCGGCGGCGAGCGCGGCGTCGACCGCGTTGCCGCCCCTCGCGAGCGCCTGCAGCCCCGCCTGCGCGGCCAGCGGCTGCGAGGTGGCCACGACGTTCTTGGCGAGCAGCGGCATGCGCTGCGACGGGTAAGGGAAGTCCCAGGTGAACATGTGCGGGCTTTCGGGTGGTTGGCTACTCGGGCTTGACGCCGGCGTCCTTGATGACCTTCGACCACTTCTGCGAGTCGCGCTGGATCGCCTGGGCGAAGTCGGTCGCGCTGCCCCCGGCCGACTCGAAGCCCATCTGCGTGAAGCGCGCCTGGATGTCCGGCAGGGCGAGCGCCTTGTTCATCTCGGCGTTGACGCGCTCGACGACCGCCTTCGGGGTGTTGGCCGGCCCGAGCAGGCCGAACCAGGTGAGGCTCTGGAAGCCCGGCAGCCCCGCCTCCGCGATCGTGGGCAGGTCCGGCGCCAGCGGCGAGCGCTTGGGAGACGAGATGGCCAGCCCCTTCACCTTGCCCGCCTTGATGTTGGGCTGCGAGGTCATCACGTTGTCGAAGAGGAGCGAGACCTGGCCGGACATGAGGTCCGGGATGGATTGCTGCGTCCCCTTGTAGGGCACGTGGTTCAACTTCACCCCGGCCATGGAGGCGAAGAGCTCCGTGGTCAGGTGGGAGATCGTGCCGATGCCGCTGGTGGCGTAGTTGAGCTTGCCGGGCTCCTTCTTCGCCAGCGCGATCAGTTCCATCACGGAATTGGCCGGCACCTGGGGGCTCACCACGAGGATGTTGGTCGCGTTGCCGACCCACACGATGGGCGTGAAGTCCTTCACGGGATCGTAGGCGAGCTTGCCCATGTAGGGGCCGATCGAGTGCGTGCTGGTCGTGGCCATCACCAGCGTGTAGCCGTCGGGCGGGCTCTTCGCCACGATGTCCGCGCCGAGGGAGCCGCCGGCGCCCGGCTTGTTCTCCACGACTACCGTTTGCCCGAGCTGGCCGCCGAGCTTTTCCGCGAGCACGCGGGTGAGCACGTCGGTGGGGCCGCCGGCCGGGAACGGCACGACGATCTTCACGGTCCTGGTGGGCCAGGTCTGGGCGAGGGAGGGGATCGAGGCCGAGAGGAGCGCGGCGGCGAGGACGAGCGGGCGGGCGGGCATGGCGGAATCTTTTCGTGGTTGCGTGGAAAGGAAATGGTATAGCAGCGAGGAGCGCGGCGCACCCGGGACTGGCGCACTGGAAGGATCAATCGCCTTCCTGCGGCAGGCGGGCATTCGGCGTTATGCTCGCGCCAGGGAGGAAAGCCCATGACATCCGATCCGAAGGCCCTGGTGTTCGACGCATACGGAACGCTCTTCGACGTGCATTCCGTGACCCGCCTCGCCGACTCGCTCTTTCCGGGCCGCGGCCCGGCCCTGTCGCAGGCGTGGCGGACGAAGCAGCTCGAGTACACGTGGCTGCGCAGCCTCATGGGCCGCTACGACGACTTCAGCACGGTGACCGCGGATTCCCTCGACTGGGCGCTCGAGTCGCTGGGCCTCGCGGCAGCTCCGGAGGCACGTGCTTCGCTCATCCGCGCCTACCGGACGCTCGCGATGTTCCCCGAAGTCCGGGGCGCCCTCGAGCGGCTGGGCGGGCAGCGAACGCTCGCGATCCTCTCCAACGGGCACCCCGACATGCTCGACGCCGTGGTCGACCACAACGAGCTGCGCGTCTTCTTCGGCGAGCGCGTGCTGAGCGTGCACGAGGCCGGCGTATTCAAGCCCGACCCGCGCGTCTACGCCATCGTCACGGCGCAGCTCGGGCTGCCGGCCGAGGCGGTCGGCTTCGTCTCTTCGAACGGGTGGGACGCCGCGGGGGCGAAATCCTTCGGGTTCCGCGCCTTCTGGGTGAACCGCGGAGCCGCGCCGGTGGAGCGGCTGGGCTCGCCGCCCGACGCGGTCGTGGACGACCTCGCCGGGCTGGCGCGCCTGCTGGCCGGCTAGACGTCCTCGACGAACGTCTCCTCGCGCTTCTTGCGCACCGAGGGCGCGAGCACGATCACGAGGAGCAGGACGGCGAGCACGAGGAGCGTCGCGCTGATCGGGCGGGTGAAGAAGACCGCCGGGTCGCCGCGCGAGAGCAGCAGCGCCCGCCGCAGGTTCTCCTCCATCATCGGCCCGAGCACGAAGCCCAGGAGCAGGGGTGCCGCCTCGCAGTCGAGCTTGCCGAACAGGTAGCCGATGAAGCCGAAGCCGGCCGCGAGCAGCACGTCCATCCACGAGTTGTTGATCGAGTAGACGCCGATGCAGCAGAACAGCAGGATCGCGGGGTAGAGGAAGCGGTACTCGAGCGTGAGGAGCTTCACCCACATGCCGATGAGCGGCAGGTTCAGGATGACCAGCAGGAGGTTGCCCACCCACATGCTCGCGATCATCCCCCAGAAGAGCTGCGGGTTGGCCGTCATGATCTGCGGGCCCGGCTGGATGCCGTGGATGATCATCGCGCCGATCATGAGCGCCATCACCGGGTTCGAGGGGATGCCCAGGGTGAGCAGCGGGATGAAGGAGGTCTGGGCGGCCGCGTTGTTGGCCGCCTCCGGTGCCGCCACGCCTTCGATGGCGCCGTTGCCGAAGCGCGACGGGTCCTTCGCGAGCTTCTTTTCCAGCGTGTAGGCGGAGAACGATCCCAGGATCGGGCCGCCGCCGGGGAGGATGCCCAGGAACGAGCCGAGCATAGTGCCGCGGATGATGGGCATGGTCGAGGTCTTGAGGTCCTGCCAGGTGGGCATGAGCCCCGTCACCTTCTTCACGAACACGTCGCGCTTCTGGCCGTGCTCGAGGTTGCGGATGATCTCGCCGAACCCGAAGATGCCCATGGCGATGGGGCCGATGCCCACGCCGTCGATGAGCTCGGGCAGGCCGAAGTTGTAGCGCGCCACGCCGGAGTTCACGTCGGTGCCGATGAGGCCCACGAGGAGTCCCAGCACGATCATCGCCACCGCCTTGATGAGCGAGCCGTGCGCGAGCACCACGGCGGCGATGAGGCCCAGCACCATGAGGGAGAAGTAGTCGGCGGGGCCGAACTTGAGGGCCAGCTCGGCGAGCGGGGGGGCGAAGGCCGCCACCAGGAGAGTCGCCACCGTGCCCGCGAAGAAGGAGCCGAGGGCCGCGATGGCGAGCGCCTTGCCGGCGTGGCCCTGCTTCGCCATCTGGTGGCCGTCGAGACAGGTGACCACCGAACTGACCTCGCCCGGCAGGTTCACCAGGATCGCCGTGGTGGAGCCGCCGTAGCTCGCGCCGTAGTAGATGCCCGCCAGCATGATGAGGGCGGAGACCGGCGGCAGCACGAAGGTCGCCGGCAGGAGCATGGCGATGGTGGCCACCGGGCCGATGCCGGGCAGCACGCCGATGAGCGTGCCCAGGAGCACGCCGATGAAGCAGTACAGGATGTTGGTTCCGGCGAGGGCGACGCCGAAGCCGAGCTGGAGGTTCGCGAGGAGTTCCATGGTCACCTCAGACGCGGCAGAGCCGGAACTGCTCGAAGAACTCGAACCCCGGGCACAGGGGGATGGGGAGCTTCAGCGCGGCGACGAACGCGAGGCTGCAGAAGATCACCAGCCCGATGGCGAGCCATACCGTGGGCCTGAGCTTGAACTCCTCGCTGCCGATGCTGGAGACGATCACGACGAAGAGGCCCATCAGGATCATCCCGGCGATCTTCAGGCCGAAGCCGAACACCACGATGGGCATGAGGACCCAGAACACCGGCCCCCAGTGGAACTTCTCGACGCCGGGGCCCTTGTTCTTCTCGCGCAGCGCGGTGAGCGCGATGGCCAGTCCCAGGATCGCGAGGATCACTCCGAGGAAGAAGGGGAAGAAGCCCGGGCCCATGCGGGCCGCCGTGCCGAGCTTGTAGGTGAGCGCTATGCCGGCGAAGAGCCCGCCCACGCCCAGGAACATGATCCCCGCCCAGAAATCCCTCGGGTTCTTGATGAGATGTCTCATGTGCACATGTCACCGGCCGTCTGACCGGCGCCTCCTCGGTGATTCTCGGTATCGTGGGCCGCGCGGGTTTTGCGCCGCCGCGTGAAGTATAGCCTTGCTTCACTCGCCTCGACCGGGCCCTTGACCAGGGTCCCGCGGGCGAGTCTATACCGGCCCGCAAGCCGCTCTTGCATGCCTGCGCCTAAAGCGCGTCCGCGATGGCCCTGCCGACCTCCCCCGTGTTGGCGGTGCCGCCCAGGTCGCGGGTGCGCGGGCCGTCGGCCAGCACCCGCTCGATCGCCTTCACGATCGCCTCGCCCGCCTCGGCCTCGCCCAGGTGCGCGAGCATCATCGCGCCCGACCAGATCTGCCCGATGGGGTTGGCGACGTGCCGGCCCGCGATGTCGGGCGCGCTGCCGTGCACCGGCTCGAAGCAGGACGGGAACTCGCGCTCCGGGTTGATGTTGGCCCCCGGCGCGATGCCGATGGTGCCCGTGCAGGCCGGGCCGAGGTCGGAGAGGATGTCGCCGAAGAGGTTGGAGCCCACCACGACGTCGAACCAGTCCGGGTGCTGGACGAAGTGCGCCGTGAGGATGTCGATGTGGAACTGCGAGGTCTGCACATCGGGGTACTCGGCCGAGATCGCCTTGAAGCGCTCGTCCCAGTACGGCATGGTGATGGCGATGCCGTTGGACTTGGTGGCGGAGGTGACGTGCTTGCGGCGGCGCGTCTTCGCCAGCTCGAACGCGTAGCGCATTATCCGGTCGGTGCCCTTCTTCGAGAACACCGAGAGCTGGGTCACGAACTCCTCCTCCGTGCCGCCGAACATGCGCCCGCCCATCGAGGAATACTCGCCCTCGTTGTTCTCGCGCACCACCCAGAAGTCGATGTCCCCCGGCTTGCGGCCGGCCAGCGGGCTCGTCACGCCGGGCATGAGGCGCACCGGGCGCAGGTTCACGTACTGCTGGAACTCGCGGCGGATGGGCACGAGCAGCCCCCACAGCGAGACGTGGTCCGGCACGCCCGGGTACCCCACGGCGCCCAGGAAGATCGCGTCGTGGTGGCGGATCCCGGCCAGCCCGTCCTCGGGCATCATGCGGCCGTGCTTCGCGTAGTACGCGCAGCTCCACGGCTTCTCGTCCCAGGTGAAGCCGATGCCGAACTTGCGCCCGGCCGCCTCGAGCACCCGGATGCCCTCGGGCACGACTTCGTTGCCGATGCCGTCGCCGGGGATGGTCGCGATGCGGTAGGTTTTCATGGGTCTTTCAGTCTCCGAAGAAGGATTCGAATTCGTCCGCCACGAGGCCGGGAACCTCTTCCGGCAGGTAATGGCCCGCGGGCAACGCGCGCCCGCTCACCGAAATGGCCACGCGTCCCCAGTCCTCCAGGGGCCGGAAGCAGCGCTCGACCACGCCGTGCGCCCCCCACAGCGCGAGGAGCGCGCAGGAGACGCGCCGCCCCGCCTCGCGGTCGGCGCGGTCGTGCTCAAGGTCGATGCCGGCCGCGGCGCGGTAGTCCTCGCAACTCGCGTGGATGGCCTCGGGCGTGAAGCAGCGCTCGTACTCCGCCCACGCTCCGGGGGCGAAGGGCGCCATGCCCGCGGAGCCCTCGCCCATCTTGTGGCGGAGGTAGAACGCCGAAGCGGCGCCGATCATCGTCTCCGGGATGGGCGCCTTCTGCACCAGGAAGAACCAGTGCCAGTAGGCGCGCGCGAAGGCCATGTCCGTCTGCTCGTACATGGCGAGCGTGGGCGAGATGTCGAGCACGGCGAGCCGCGCCACGGCATCCGGGTGGTCCACCGCCATGCGGTGCGCCACGCGCCCGCCGCGGTCGTGGCCGGCGACGAAGAAGCGCTCGAAGCCCAGCTCGCGCATGGCGGCCAGGAGGTCCTTCGCCATCTCCCGCTTCGAGTAGGGCTCGTGGCGCGCGTCGGTCGGGGGCTTGCCGGAATCCCCGTATCCCCGCAGGTCGGGGGCCACCACGGTGAAGCGCCCGGCGAGCCGCGGCGCCACCTTGTGCCAGATGGCGTGGGTCTGGGGGTAGCCGTGCAGGAGAAGGAGCGGCGGGCCGCTGCCGCCCACGACGGCGTGCACCCGCGCACCCCCGGAATCGACGTCGAGGACGCGAAAACCGGGGAAAAGGGCCTCCTGTTGGACCATGGTGCCATTATGACGCGAGGGGCACCCCCCCGCCGGTTGACGGCCATCAAGCGCACGCGCCGGCAAACGCCTAAAAAGGTCGAATCGACCACATGACACCCGGAATCAAGAACATGGATACCTCCCCTGCCGCCCTCGACGTGATCGTGGTGGGCGCCGGCGTCTCGGGGCTCGCCACCGCCTTCGGCCTCGCGCGCCGCGGGCTGCGCGTGGAAGTCCTGGACGCGGCCGCCAAGCCCGGCGGCGTGATCGGCACGGTGAGGCGCGACGGCGCGCTCTACGAGACGGGCCCCAACAGCGCCCTGGACACGACCCCCCTCATCGGCGAGCTGATCGAGGCCGCGGGCGTGGCTTCCGAGCGCCTGCCGGCCAACGAGATCGCCAACACGCGCTTCGTGGTGAAGGACGGCAGGCCCGTGGCGCTGCCGATGTCGCCCGGCGCATTCCTCGCAACCCCACTCTTCTCGCCGCTCGCCAAGGCGCGCCTCGCCCTCGAGCCGCTCATCCGGCGCCAGCCCGCGGACGAGGAGGAAGCGATCGCCCATTTCGTGAAGCGGCGCCTCGGGCGCGAGTTCCTCGACTACGCGATCGAGCCGTTCGTGGCCGGCATCTACGCCGGCGACCCGGACCGGCTCTCCGTCCCGGCGGCCTTCCCGAAGCTGCACGCCCTCGAGCAGCGCTACGGCAGCCTCATCGTCGGCGCCATCCTCGGCGCGCGCGAGCGCAGGAAGCGCGCGGAGACCGCCAAGAACACCGCGAAGAGCTTCTCGTTCCGCGGCGGCATGCAGGTGCTCACCGACGCGCTGGCACGCGGCATCGGCCGCGTCACGCAGGGGGCGAACGTCGTCTCGCTCTCGCGCCTGGCCGACGGCTCCTTCGTGGTGGTCCACGACAAGGACGGCGAGACCCTCACGCGCCACGCCCGTTCCGTCGTCCTGTCGGTTCCCGCCCCGGAGGCGGCGAGGCTCGCCTATCCCCTCGCGCCGGATGCCACGCGCGCGCTGCAGGAGATCCAGTACCCGCCCGTGACGATCGTCGTCTCCGTCTACCGGCGCGAGGACGTGACCCACGACCTCGGCGGCTTCGGCTTCCTCGCCCCGCGCGTGGAAGGCCGCGCCGTCCTGGGCACGCTCTTCTCCAGCTCGATGTTCCAGGGCCGCGCGCCCGAGGGCCAGGTGCTGCTCACCAACTTCGTGGGCGGACGGCGCAACCCCGAGCTCGCCTCGGCGGAAGAAGGCGTGCTCCTCGAGAAGGTCGCCGCCGAGCACCGCGCCCTGCTCGGCGCCCGCGCCCCGGCGCTCTGGAACGAGGTCACCCGCTGGCCGCGCGCCATCCCGCAGTACGAAATGGGCCACCTGGGCCGGATCGCCAAGGTGGCCGAAGCCGAAAAGGCCGTGCCGGGCCTGCGGTTCTGCGCCAATTACCGCGGCGGCGTCTCGGTGGGCGATTGCATCGCGAGCGCCCACGCCACCGCCGAATCTCTGGGCGCGTGGCTGCGCGCGCCTGTGGTTGCCCGTTGAGGGCGCCGCCATCGGGAGTGCCGGCGCCATCCGGCGACCATCCACGCACAGGAGGAGCACGAGCATGCTAGCCAAGGACGTCATGACCACCCCGGTTCTCACCGTGGGCACCGAAGCCACGGTAATGGAGGTCGCGCGGCTGCTGCTCGAGCGGCACATCAGCGCCGTTCCCGTGGTGGATGCCGAGAACCGCCTGCTCGGCGTGGTGAGCGAGGGCGACCTCATGCGCCGCTCCGAGTCGGGCACGGAACGCCACACATCCTGGTGGCTCAACCTCATCTCCGACCCGCAGGACGACGCGCGCGACTACCTCAAGAGCCACGGGCTGCACGCCGGCGAGGTGATGACCCGCAACGTGGTGAGCGTGTCGGAGGAGGTCCCGCTCCAGGAGATCGCCGAGCTCCTCGAGAAGCACCGCATCAAGCGCGTGCCCGTGCTGCGCGACGGGAAGGTCGTGGGCATCGTGAGCCGCGCCAACCTGCTGCAGGCCTTCGTGGCCCAGCCGAAGTCCTCACCCGTTACGTCCGACGACCGCGCGCTGCGCCAGGACGTGCTGCACGCGCTCTCCTCCACCGGCGCGCGCACGACCTACGTCAACGTGATCGTGGCCGAGGGCATCGTCCACCTCTGGGGCATGGCCCACACCGACGAGGAGCGCGGCGCCCTGCGCGTGGCCGCCGAGTCGGTGCCAGGGGTGAAGTCCGTGGAGGAAAAGGTCAACGTGCTGCCGCGCGGCGCCGAGCGCGCCTGGTAAACGAAGGGGACGCAACCCTTCAATCGAAGGGGACGCTATCCTTCGATTGAAGGGTTGCGTCCCCTTCGTTTACCTCGCGCTGGCGAAGCGCGCCGCGTGGCGCGCGATCGCGGCCTCCTCGTCGGTGTGCAGGACGCGGATGGCCGCGGCACTCGCGGGCGCGGAGACGAGTTCCCCGCCGCTCGCATTGGCCGCCTCGTCCAGCGCCAGCCCCATCCAGGCCGACCGGGCGACGATGCGCGCGCGGATCGTGGCGGCGTTCTCGCCGATGCCCCCGGTGAACACGAGGAGGTCCAGCCCGCCCAGCGCCGCGCACATCGCGGCGAGTTCGCGGCATGCGTGCTCGACGTAGTAGTCCACCGCCTCGCGCGCCGCGGGCTCCGTCGAGCCCGCGAGCTCCCGCATCTCCCCGGTGATTCCCGAAAGCCCCAGCAGGCCGGACTCGCGGTAGAGGAGCCGCGCGATGCGCTCCGGTGACATCCCGCGCTGCTGGAGGAGGTAAAGGACGACGGCCGCGTCCAGCCGCCCGCAGCGCGTGCCCATGGGCAGGCCGTCGAGCGGCGAGAAGCTCATCGTCGTGGCCACCGACCGCCCGTCGCGCACGGCGCACAGCGAGGCGCCGTGCCCGAGGTGCGCGACCACGACGCGCCCCGCCGCCCTGCCCTGCGCCTCGAGCTGCGCGAGGATCGACTCGTAGGAGAGGCCGTGGAAGCCGTAGCGACGCACGCCCGCGTCGTGCAACTCGCGCGGCAGGGCGAAGCGCTGGTTCAGTTCCGGCTGCGCGCGGTGGAAGGCGGTATCGAAGCACGCCACTTGCGTCACGTCGGGGAAGGCGTGGCGCGCGGCGTGCACCCCCGCCACGTTGTGCGGCTGGTGCAGGGGCGCCAGCGGCTCGAGCGCCGCGAGGTCGGCCAGCACGCGCCCGTCGATGGCCACCGGGTGATCGTAGGACACGCCGCCGTGCACGATGCGATGCCCGACGCAGGCCACGCGCGCCTCCGGGGCGCGCTCGCGCAGCAAGGCCAGGATCGCCTGCAGGGCGTCGTCGTGCGTCGGCGCCGCCGTCCCGGGGCCCTCCAGCACGTCGTCCGCCAGCACCGCGCCCCCGGCGTCACGCACGCGCAGGCGGGCGCGCGAGCCCAGGCCGTCGGCGATCCCGGACAGCAGCGCCTTCCCGACGGGGAGCCCCGCCGCGAAGAGGGCGAACCTGACCGACGAGGAGCCGGCGTTGAGCGTGAGGACGCGGTCGGCCACCGGCGCCTTCAGCCCGAGGCGGGCAGGATGTCGAGGAGCTTCAGCCGCTGCACCTTGCCCGACGGGCCGCGCGGCAGGTCCTCGACGAAGTGGAAGGCCTTCGGCGTCTTGTAGCGGCCGAGATGCTCGAGGCAGAAGGCGCGCAATTCATCCTCGGTGCACGCGGCCCCCTCGCGCCGCACCACGCAGGCGGCGATCTCCTGCCCGTAGTGGCGGTCGGGGATGCCCACGGCGGCCGCATCCCGCACCGCCGGGTGGCGCAGCAGCACCTCGTCGATTTCGCGCGGCGCGATGTTCTCGCCGCCCTTGATGATTAGCTCCTTGATGCGCCCTGTGATGAAGAAGAAGCCGTCGGCGTCGCGCCGGCCGATGTCGCCGGTGCGCAGCCACCCGCCCGGGAAGAAGGCGCCCGCCGTCGCCTCGGGGTTCTTGTAGTAGCCGACGGTGACCTGCGGGCCGCGGATGATGATCTCGCCCGGCGTGCCGTCGGGGAACTCCTGGCCGCGCTCGTCCGCGACGCGGGCCTCGCAGCCCGAGGCGCGCCCGACGCTGCCCACCTTGCGCCGCGATGCCTCGAGGGGGTTCGAGAA
>JAABQW010000176.1 GCA_011391275.1 Betaproteobacteria bacterium | reverse complement strand
TCTCCCTGACGGGGCCAAAAGCCCAAGGGTGTCAATCGGTTAGGTGGTTGCCAGGGCACGCGGCCCGTCCGCGCGCCCCGGGATCGCGCCGCCCGATTGGCTTTTTTGCCAACCAGCCACTGCCGCAAGGCCGTGCGAGACGAAAGTACAGGCTCATTTCAATGCTGTCCCAATCCACTCCCACCCCCGCCATCGAAAGCTTCGCCGCCCTCTTCGAGGAAAGCCTCACCCGCCAGGAAATGCGCTCGGGCGAGGTCATCACCGCCGAAGTCATCTCGGTCGATCCGAACGTCGTGATCGTCAACGCGGGACTGAAGTCCGAAAGCGCAATTTCCACCGAAGAATTCAAGAACGACCGCGGCGAGATCGAGGTCAAGCCCGGCGACTTCGTTTCCGTCGCCATCGAGGCGCTCGAGGACGGCTTCGGTGCCACCAAGCTCTCGCGCGAGAAGGCCAAGAAGCTCGCGGCCTGGTCCGAGCTCGACGCGGCGCTCGAAGGCGGCAAGATCATCACCGGCGTCGTCTCCGGCAAGGTCAAGGGCGGCCTCACCGTCATGGTGAACGGCATCCGCGCCTTCCTGCCCGGGTCGCTGGTCGACCTGCGCCCCATGAAGGACACCTCGCACTTCGAGGGCAAGGAACTCGAGTTCAAGGTCATCAAGCTCGACCGCAAGCGCAACAACGTCGTGGTCTCGCGCCGCGCCGTCATGGAGGAGACCGCCGGCGTCGAGCGCCAGCAGCTCCTCGAGACGCTGAGGGAAGGCGCGGTCGTGAAGGGCATCGTCAAGAACATCACCGACTACGGCGCGTTCGTGGACCTGGGCGGCATCGACGGGCTCCTGCACATCACCGACCTGGCCTGGCGCCGCGTCAAGCACCCGACGGAGGTGCTCGCCGTGGGCGACGAGGTGACGGCCAAGATCCTCAAGTTCGACGCCGAGAAGAACCGCGTCTCGCTGGGCCTCAAGCAGCTGGGCGAGGACCCGTGGATCGGCATCTCGCGCCGCTACCCGCAGGGCACGCGCCTCTTCGGCAAGGTCACCAACATCACCGACTACGGCGCGTTCGTCGAGATCGAGAGCGGCATCGAGGGCCTGGTGCACGTCTCCGAGATGGACTGGACCAACAAGAACGTGCACCCGGCGAAGGTGGTGAGCCTGGGCGACGAGGTCGAGGTGATGATCCTCGAGATCGACGAGGACCGCCGCCGCATCTCCCTGGGGATGAAGCAGTGCATGCCCAACCCGTGGGAAGAGTTCGCCATGAACCACAAGAAGGGCGACAAGGTCGCGGGCCTCATCAAGTCCATCACCGACTTCGGCGTGTTCATCGGCCTGCCGGGCAACATCGACGGCCTGGTGCACCTCTCCGACCTCTCCTGGAACGCCGCCGGCGAGGAAGCCGTCAAGGCGATGAAGAAGGGCGAGGAGGTCGAGACCATGGTGCTGTCGATCGACGTCGAGCGCGAGCGCATCTCGCTCGGCATCAAGCAGCTCGAGGGCGACCCGTTCGGCAACTACGTCACCGTGCACGACAAGGGCAACATCGTGAAGGGCGTGGTGAGGTCGATCGAGCCCAAGGGCGCCGTGATCGAGCTCGACAAGGACGTGGAAGGGTACCTGCGCGCCTCCGAGATCTCGCGCGACCGCGTCGAGGACGTCCGCGCCTACCTGAAGGAAGGCGATGAGATCGAGGCGGTGATCGTCAACATCGACCGCAAGAACCGCTCGATCAACCTCTCGGTCAAGGCCAAGGACGCAGCCGAGGAATCGGCCGCGCTGCAGAAGATGGCCGCCGAGTCGAGCGCCAGCTCGGGCACCACGAACCTGGGTGCCCTGCTGAAGGCGAAGCTCGGCAGCGGGTCCAAGGAATAGAAGGCCCGCCAAGGGCCTCACGCAGCCGACAAGAGACATGCAAGGGGGAGACTCTCACGCCATGACCAAGTCACAGCTCATCGAGTTGCTGAGCGCGCGGCACAGTCAACTGGCGCCCAAGGACGCGGAACTCGCGGTGAAGACCATGCTCGACGCGATGGCGCATACCCTCGCGTCGGGCAACCGCATCGAGATCCGCGGCTTCGGCAGTTTCGGGCTCAACTTCCGCCCCCCGCGGGTGGGACGCAACCCCAAGACCGGCGAGAAGGTGCAGGTGCCGCGCAAGTACGTGCCGCACTTCAAGGCCGGCAAGGAACTGCGGGAGCGGGTCGATTCCCATGAATGAACGGCCCCGGCCGGGCTGACACCATCGAGCGGCAGGGTAAAATGCACCTGCCGCTTTTTTTTCGCCCTTTCGCCCCTTTCCAAGCCGACGGGTACCGACCCGACCACGAATGCAAGCGCTCGCCTGGATATTCCGAATCGCGATCGTGCTCGTCCTGATCTGGTTCGCGGTGAAGAACAGCCAGGTCGTCACGCTGCACGGCTTCCCGGAGCAGTCCTGGCAGGCTCCGCTCGTCTTCGTCGTGCTGGTGGCCTTCGTCGCCGGCGTGGTGATCGGGCTGCTCGCGTGGCTGCCGACCGTGGTGCGCCAACGCCGCGAGAACGGGAAGCTGCGCAAGTCCGTCGCGGCGGCGTTCCCCGTCTCCCCGCCCGTCGTCGCCCCGCCCGACGCCGAGCCGGCGGTCCCCCGGCCAACGCTTGCGCCCCCGGACGCCCATGGAGTTTGAGTTCTGGTGGCTCCTCGCGCTGCCGGTCTTCTTCGGCATGGGGTGGGTCGCCGCGCGGGTCGACCTGAAGAGCCTGCTGTCGGAGTCCCGGCAGATGCCCTCGTCGTACTTCCGGGGCCTCAACTTCCTCCTGAACGAGCAGCCCGACAAGGCGATCGAGTCGTTCCTGCAGGTCGCGAAGGAGCACCCGCAGACGGTGGAGCTGCAGTTCGCCTTGGGCAGCCTCTTCCGGCGCCGCGGCGAGGTCGACCGCGCGATCCGGATGCACCAGGACCTCGTGGCCCGCGAGGATCTTCCCGAGGAGGAGCGGCGCCAGGCCTCCTTCGAGCTTGCGCAGGACTACTTCAAGGCCGGGCTCCTCGACCACGCCGAGTCGGTCCTCGTGAAGATGGCCGAGTCCGATCCCTCCGCCGAGGTCCACC
>JAABQW010000175.1 GCA_011391275.1 Betaproteobacteria bacterium | reverse complement strand
CGACGTGCTGCGCGACTGGGGCCAGATCGTGATCGACAAGGTGGGCGCCAAGGCCGACATGAAGAAGCTCTGGAAGGAAATGGGCTTCACCATGACCAACGGCAAGGACATGACCAGCGTCATGTACCGCATCCACGGCGAGCCCATCTACGAGCAGACCCTGGGGTCGGCCGACGCCATGCTGTTGAGGCTCCTCGACGGCGACGAGACCGTGGGCGGCGAGAAGCAGCCCTACGACCCGCGCATCCACTTCGTGCTGATCAACGAGGCGTACAAGGCGGCCAACCCCGGCAACGCGAAGCTCGCGACCTGGCTGGACGAGCAGCTGGCCGTCTTCGACTCCATCTACGGGGCCAATCGCCCGCGCTACCTGGACGGCTACAAGCAGCTGAAGGCGGCGATCAAGCCGTGGGGAAGCGCTGGCTGATCCACAGCAGCGACCAGGCATCCGGCTTCGGGGTCGCCCGTGCCGATCGACGAGGCCCGCCGGTTCCGGGCCGCAGGAAGCCCGCCCCGTGCGGGCTTTCCTGCTTTCGGGCGCCGGCCCCGGTTCGCCGTTGACGCAAGTCAACCGGGCCCTGCCGCCTTGGCGCATCTTTGAGGCTGAGGAGGTGTCACGCCATGCTCGAACCCATCGGAAGCGTCGAGGAATTCTATGCCCACGCGCTCGCCATCGAGCGTGAGGCCGCCCATTGCTACCGCCGGTTCCAGGAGCACTTCGCGGACCATGGCGAGGAGGTGCTGGCAGGGCTGTGCGGCAACCTCGCCCACTTCGAGGAGGACCACCACAAGCTCCTGCTCGAGCGCTCGCGCTCGCTGAAGGTGCCGGAACTGCCCCCCGAGCGCTACCGCTGGCTGGAGTCGGGCCCGCCCGAGGCCGTGGACTGCGAGCTGGTCTTCCGCCTGGCCACCCCGCGCGAGCTCCTGGAGATCGCGCTCAAGGCCGAGAGGAACGCCCGGCGCTTCTTCGAGTGGGTGGCGGGGACGACCGCCAACGGCGAGATCCACGCCCTGGCCGACGAGATGGCCCGCGAGGAGGCCGAGCACGTGCAGTGGGTCACGCGGGCGATCGAGTACGTGCGCGCCGACGGCGTCGACTGGGAAAAGCTCCTCGCCGCGGGCGGCGGCCCCGGGCTCGCGCTCGGGGGGGAGAGGCGGCTTCGCAAGGGCCCGCCCCCGGCAAAGTAGTCCCCGTCTGACCAATCGCAAATCCCGCCTCCCCCGGAGCCCCTAGCATGGGGGCTCACCAGGAGGAGGCCCGCTTGTTCCAGATCCGCATCCACGGACGGGGCGGCCAGGGGGTGGTCACGGCGGCGGAAATGCTCTCCGTCGCGGCCTTCCTCGAAGGACGCCACGCCCAGGCATTCCCCAGCTTCGGCTCCGAGCGCACCGGCGCGCCCGTGGTCGCCTATTGCCGCCTCGACGACCGCGAGATCCGCCTGCGCGAGCCGATCAACGAGCCCGACGCGATCATCATCCAGGACCCGACGCTCCTGAACCAGGTGGACGTGTTCGGCGGCCTCGTGCCCGGGGGCTACATCCTCATCAACACGACCCGCACCTTCGAGGCGCTGGGGCTGGCGGACTTCGTGAAGGGCTTCCCGCCCGACCGCCTGCACACCGTGCCGGCCACCGAGATCGCCATGAAGCGCATCGGCCGGCCGCTGCCCAACGCGGCGCTGCTGGGCGCCTTCGCGGCGGCCACGGGGCTCATTTCCCTGGAATCCGTGGGAAAGGCGATCCGCGAGAAATTCCCCGTCAAGATCGCCGAGGCCAACATCCTCGCGGCGGCGGACTCCTTCAAGCACGTGCGCCGCGAGGCAGGAGCGACAGAGAATGCTCAAGCAGATTGAAGGTTCCAAGGCCGTCGCCGAGGCGGTGGCGCTGTGCCGTCCCGAGGTGATCTGCGCCTACCCGATCTCCCCGCAGACGCACATCGTCGAGGGGCTGGGCGAGATGGTGAAGTCGGGCAGCCTCTCGCCCTGCGAGTTCATCAACGTGGAAAGCGAGTTCGCGGCGATGAGCGTGGCCATCGGGGCGTCGGCCGCCGGCGCCCGCGCCTACACCGCGACGGCGAGCCAGGGCCTGCTGTTCATGGCCGAGGCCGTGTTCAACGCGGCCGGCATGGGGCTGCCCATCGTGATGACGGTGGCCAACCGCGCCATCGGCGCGCCCATCAACATCTGGAACGACCACACCGACTCGATGAGCCAGCGCGACTGCGGCTGGATCCAGCTCTTCGCGGAGACCAACCAGGAGGCGCTCGACCTGCACATCCAGGCCTTTCGCCTCGCCGAGGAGCTCTCGGTCCCGGTGATGGTCTGCATGGACGGCTTCATCCTCACCCACGCGTACGAGCGCGTCGACATGCCCACGCAGGAGCAGGTGGACGCGTTCCTGCCGCCCTTCGAGCCGCGCCAGGTGCTCGACCCGCAGGACCCCGTCTCCATGGGCGCCATGGTGGGGCCGGAAGCGTTCACGGAAGTGCGCTACCTCGCGCACGTGAAGCAGATGCAGGCCCTCGACCTCATACCCGGCTGGGCGGCGGAGTTCCGCAACGCCTTCGGGCGCGATTCCGGCGGCCTGATGCACGGCTACCGCATGGAGGACGCCGACACCGTGGTGGTCGCCCTGGGCTCGGTCCTGGGAACGATCAAGGACACCGTCGACGGGCTGCGCGAGAAGGGCCACCGCATCGGCGTGCTCGGCATCACCTGCTTCCGGCCCTGGCCGACGGCGGCCATCCGCGAGGCGCTCGGGAGGGCGAAGCGCGTGGTCGTGGTGGAGAAGGCCTTCGGCGTGGGGCTGGGCGGCATCGTCTCGGCCAACGTGCGCACGTCCTATTCCGGCGCGCTCGACGACGTGTACACCGTCATCGCGGGGCTGGGCGGCCGGCCCATCACGCGCGAATCGCTCGCCCGCGCCTTCGTCGAGGCCGAACAGGGCTCGCTCGCCTCCCTCACCTTCCTGGACCTCAACCGCGCCGCGGTCGACCGCGCGCTCGCGCGCGAACGCGAGCACCGCCGCACCGGGCCCACCGCCGAGGCCGTGCTGCGCGACGTGGGCCTCGTCACCGCGCAGCTTCGCTAGGGGTTTCCGACATGAGCTTCCAGCCGGTCAAGTTCTACCAGACGGGAACGTTCACGGTGGGCAACCGCCTGCT
>JAABQW010000174.1 GCA_011391275.1 Betaproteobacteria bacterium | reverse complement strand
TAGCCCAGGAGCGTGGCGAGGCTCGCGGCGGCGGAGAAGGCGAGCGCCGCCGCGAGCACGGTGAGCGAGACGTGCAGCATCGCGAGGAGCCGCGCGCGAAAGCTCTGCGTGAGGCCCCACTTCCACCCGAGCCATCCCACCCAGGCCGCCATCGGCAGGTCCGCCACCCACAGCCAGCCGTCCAGCCCGGTGCTCTCCAGGGCGAAGTGCGTCACGCAGGCCGCCGCGAGCAGCGGAAGCGACCACGCGGGACGGTACAGCGCGTAGCCCGACAGCACGCGGCTGGAGAAGAACGGGATCATGCGGTGGTTCACGACGAGGAAGACGGGCAGCAGGAAGAGCCAAAGGCCCGCGTGGCGTGCCACGGCGATCCAGCCGGCTTCGAGTTGCGCGATCGCGAGCAGGAACGCGGCCGAGGCGGCCGCGCCCACGAAGAGCAGGACCACGATGGCGATCGCCTGCGGGTCGCGCCCCTCGGCCGTGAAGGTGACGCGCGCCAGGGCGAACGTCGCCGCGAGCCATCCCGCCACGTGCAGCAGGCCGCCCGCCACCGCGAGTTCGCGCGATGTCGCGAGCCCCGCGTAGAAGAGGACGATCCCGGCGATCATCGGCAACGCGCCGGCCAGCCACTCGCCGCGCTTCGACTTGACCCCCGTCCAGTTGGGGATGGCGGTGAGGCCGAAGCCGAAGATGAACCAGGGGAAGAGGCCGAAGACCATGATCCAGGCGTGGCCCCAGGCCGGCGGGAAGGACCACGCGGGCACGGCCCACAGGCCGAGGCTGCGGCCGCCGATGTCCCACCCCAGGAAGAGCATCGACGCCAGGAGCTGCAGCGCCCCCGGCAGGAAGAACATGCGGTGCGGCGCGCAGGTCCACACTGCCCAGGTCGAGCGGCGCGCGACGGGGCCGGATCCGGCTTTCGCGATGGGAATCATCATGGTCCCAGTGTGCCGGGACCGCCCCCCGTGACGCCTTGAACGGGTTCAAGAAATGCCGGGGGCCCCTTGCGGGGAAGGCGTGGGTGTCACGAGGGAAATGGTCGGGGTGAGAGGATTCGAACCTCCGGCCTCTACGTCCCGAACGTAGCGCTCTACCAGGCTAAGCTACACCCCGAGGCCGAAACGGGCGCTTCGACAGCGCCCGTTCTGCATTCCGGAGGACTAGAACTTCCGTTCCACCGAAAAGTGCGCCAATTGTAGCAGACTGTCCTTCCACGCGGAACCCGGAAGGGCCTCGAGCCTCGCCGAGGCGATGGCGGCCTCCCGGCGGGCGCAATCGCGCGCGTAGTCGAGGGCTCCGGTGCGGTTGATGGCCGCGACCACCGCGGCTAGGTCGGCCTTGCCGCCTTCCTCGATGGCGTGGCGGACGAGCGCCTTTTCCTGGGGGGTGCCGACCTCCATCGCGCGGATGAGCGGCAGCGTGGGCTTGCCCTCGGCCAGGTCGTCGCCGAGGTTCTTTCCCGTCTCGGCGAAGTCGCCCGAGTAGTCGAGGACGTCGTCGATCACCTGGAAGGCGGTGCCCAGGTGCATGCCGAAGTCGGCCAGCGCGCGCTCGGTGACTTCCGGCGCATCGCCCAGGATCGCGCCGACCTGGGTGGCCGCCTCGAAGAGCTTGGCCGTCTTGTAGCGGATGACGCGCAGGTAGGTCTGCTCGTCGGTGTCCGGGTCCTTCACGTTGAGGAGCTGGAGCACCTCGCCCTCGGCGATGACGTTGGTCGCGTTGGAGATCACCTGCATCACGCGCAGGTTTCCCTCCGCGACCATCATCTGGAAGGCCCTCGAGTGCAGGAAATCGCCCACCAGGACGGCGGCGGCGTTGCCGAATTCCGCGTTGGCCGTGCGTCGGCCGCGGCGCAGGCTCGACTCGTCCACCACGTCGTCGTGCAGCAGGGTGGCCGTGTGGATGAACTCGATGACTGCCGCCAGTTCGTGGCGCGACGGGCCGCTCGCGCCCAGGGCGTTGGCGGTGAGCAGGAGCAGGGCCGGGCGCAGGCGCTTGCCGCCGGCGGCGATGATGTAGTCGGCGATGGTGCGCACGAGCACCACGTCGGAATCGAGCCGGCGCCGGATGACGTCGTCCAGGGCAGCGAGGTCGGCGGCGATCGGTGCCCGGATCGATTCGAGGGTCACGGGAACGTGGGGTTTGTTCAAGGCGGTCGGGGTACCCGGGCCCAGGCGGGCCCGAAGACAAGTCTTTGACGATGCTTGGGATTTCGCGTATTATAGCGGGTTCGCGGTGCAAAAGGCCGTGAATTATCAAACCAAAACAGGAGTATCAGGCATGTACGCGGTCATCAAGACCGGCGGCAAGCAATATCGCGTTGCCCCGGGAGAAAAGATCAAGGTAGAGACGCTGGAAGCGGAAGTCGGCGCCACCATCGTGCTCGACCAGGTGCTCATGGTGGCGGATGGCGAGGCCGTGAAGGTCGGCACGCCCACCGTCGCCGGCGCGAAGGTTTCCGCCACCGTGGTTTCCCACGGCCGGGGCCCGAAGATCCGCATCTTCAAGATGCGCCGCCGCAAGCACTACCAGAAGACGCAGGGCCACCGGCAGAACTACACGGAAATCCGTGTGGACGCCATCAACGAGTAACGGGCAGAGACCATGGCACACAAGAAAGCAGGCGGCTCGTCCCGCAACGGCCGCGATTCCGAGAGCAAGCGCCTGGGCGTCAAGGCCTACGGCGGCGAGCTGGTCACGGCCGGCTCCATCATCGTCCGCCAGCGCGGCACGCAGTTCCACGCCGGGCAGCATGTCGGCATGGGCAAGGACCACACCCTCTTCGCGATGGTTCACGGCACGGTGAAGTTCGCCCTGCACGGCCCGAAGCAGAAGAACACCGTGAGCATCGAGCCGGCGCAGGCCTAAGGCTCCTTTCTCCCGGAAAGAGCCCCGTCATCGCACGGGGCTTTTTCGTTTCCGGGACCGGTCATCATCTTCCTGAAACCCTGACGGCGCTTCGCGACCACGCATGCCCGACATCGCCCTCTTCCTCGTCGCCGCCGCGGTGCTCACCATCGCGCCCGGGCCGGACATCGTCTACGTGCTCACGCGCGGCGTGAGCCAGGGGCGCAAGGCGGGGATGGCGGCCGCCCTCGGGTTCGCCACGGGGTGCCTGTTCCACACGGCGCTCGCGGCGCTGGGCGTCGCCGCCCTCATCCGCTCCTCGGAGTTCGCGTTC
>JAABQW010000173.1 GCA_011391275.1 Betaproteobacteria bacterium | reverse complement strand
CCGGGTGCCGTTCTCGTCGGTGATGCCGGTAAGCGCGTAAGGGATGTTCGCCCCCGACGTGTTGGCGCTCTCGTTGTAGTGGTACGTCCGCGTCCGCCCGTTCGGGTACTCGACCCCCGTGAGGTTGCCAGCCGAGTCATAGTTGTAGCGATAGCTCTCCCCGGCGGGATCGATCAGGCGGGCGATGCTGCCGTTGGTGCCGTAGCGGACCTCGAGGCTGCGGCCCGTGTCGTCGGTGGCCCGGAGCAGGTGGCCGTAAGGAATGGGCGCCGAGGTCCCCTCGTAGACCGAGCCCGTGGGGCCGCTCGCCGAACCGTCGCTGTAAGTGAACGTGACGACCCTGCCGGAGCGGCTGGTGATGGACGTGAGCAGGCCCGCCGCCGAGTAGGTCTCCACTTCGTCCGTGGCAGTGGTGAGCTGCCAGGTACCCGCGGGAAGCTGGACCAGATTGAACATCACGTCCGCATCGGGAACCTACGCCGAGCCGGACAGGCGGAACAGGTAGCTCTTCCCGTCCTCCCGCACCACGCGGATGCGGCCGGCGGCGAGGAAGAAGTGCAGGGACCGGCTCCAGGAGTGCGACCAGCCCACGCCAGTTCTCTCCTGCGCCAGGGGCATGGCGGAATTGTAGAAGCGCTCGAACGAAAGCCCGCCGGTCGCGGGCACATCGACTTCGCGCTGGAACTTGTTCGCCGACGCGACGTTTATCGGGTTGCCCGCGACGTTCCCGCAAGCCGACCCGTTGTTGCACGGCGGCGGGCCCCCTTTGTCCTTGTTGGAGTCGTCGTTGAAGACGACGCAATGGTTGAGGCCCGCAATCCCATTCCGGTAGATGGTATTCCCCGCTACCGGAAACCCCGAGCCCCCCGCATAGACCTGCGGCGGGGTCAAGGGGCAGCGAGGGTAGGTATCTGCCCACACTCCGTCGCACATGTAGTCGGCGGGCCCTGAGGCGAACGGCGTGCAGTTGACGATCGCGATCGGCTTGCAAGTGGATCCCGCCCCGTACCAAGAGTAGTTGTTGGCCTTGGCCTCGGCTGCCTTCTCGGGTGATGGATAGGTGTAGTCCCAGACCGGGCATTTCACCGGCTCCATGGCGGCCTGCGCGGGTATGCACGCGGCGATGATGGTCAGCAGCAGGGCGATGGAGTGTGTTCGAGCTGTCGCTCGCCGGGTCATCGGGGAAGAACCCGTGGACGAAACCACTTGCCGTAAACACATGCCGTCACTCCATGTCGCTTCTTCGCGAAGCCTGATGAGCGGCAATGGTGCATAGCGATTGATACTCCGGCAAGCCAGAACAGCCCAATTCGTTGATTGTGATCAAATGCCCCGCACGAAGCCTGCGGGCACTCGCGGTCGGTCCGCGTGATGCGGCGAAGACTGAAAGCGGGTAGTGCCGGCTATTGTCCGCCGCGATGGATCCAGTCGACCAGCGCGTCCAGCGCCGGTTGCGCGCGGTTGGCGTTGTTGTGGTTCACGATCATCACGACCACGCGCCGCTCGCCCTTCGCGTCCAGCACGTAGCCCGCCACGGACTGCACGCCGGTGAGCGTGCCGCCCTTCAGGTGTGCCTGCCCCGCGGAGGAGCCGTTGCGCAGCTTGAAGGTGCCGTCCACCGCGAAGAGCGAGAGCGACGACACGAGTTCCGGCATTACGGGCGCGGCCCAGGCCGCGCGCAGGATGGCGGCGAGCGTGGAAGCGGCGATGCGGTCCGTGCGCGACAGGCCCGAGCCGTTCTCCAGCGCGAGGCCCGGTGCCGCGATGTTCTTCGCGGCGAGCCATTCGCGCACCAGGCGCTCGCTCGCGGCCGCCTCGCCCGGCGCGCCCTTCTGCGCCGAGAGCGCGAGGAAGAGCTGGCGCGCCATCACGTTGTTGGAGAACTTGTTCATGTCGCGAACGAGGGCGGCGAGCGGTTCCGACTCGAAGCGGTGGAAGAGCGTCGCGCCGGCCGGCGTCGCGCCAGCGCGCACCTTGCCCGTGAAGCGCCCGCCCGTCTCGCTCCAGATCCAGCGGAAGGCCGACTCGGCGTAGCGGTCGGCGTCGAACACGGAAAGCGGCCAGGTCTTCTCGCCGCAGTCGGCCGGGTAGGTGCCGGAGAAGACGACCGTCGCGAGGAGCCCGTTCTCCTCGATCTCGTACTTGAGGCCGCGCCGCCAGTTGTTGCACGCCCCGGCCACCGCCTTCACGCGGCTCGCGATCTCCACGTTCGGGAAGTCGGGCTCGCCCAGCACGCGCACGCCGGTTCCGGCGGGCACGAAGCGGAAGTCGATCGCCTTGAAGTTCACGAGCAGCGCGTCGGGCCCCACGTTGTAGGCGCGCCGGGATTCGCCATCGAACTTCGCCGGGTCGTGCGCGGCCGTCGCGAAGCGCGAGCGGTCGAGGATCACGTCGCCGCGGATCTCGCGCAGGCCCCGCGCGCGCAGCTGGCGCACGAGCTGCCAGAGCCGCTCGTAGGTGAGCTTCGGATCGCCGCCGCCGCGCAACACGAGGTCACCCGCGAGCGAACCGCCCGCCACCTCGCCTGTCACGAGCACTTCGGTGGCGAAGGTGTGGGCCGGCCCGAGGAGGTCCAGCGCGGCCCAGGTGGTGACGAGCTTGATCGCGGAGGCGGGGTTCAGCGGCCGTTCGGCGTTGTGCGACACGAGGGGCGCGCCGCCGGCCACGGGTGCCACGACCGCGCCCACGGCGGACTCGGGAACGCCCGCCTTCGCGAGCGCCTCGCGCACGGGCGCGGGAAGCTCGGCCGCGGCGAGCGCGGGAGCGAGGAGGAGGGCGGCGAGGATCGCCCTCACGCGGGCTTCCCCAGCTCGTTGGCGATGGCGGTGGCGGCTTCCACCAGCACGGCGAACGCCTCCTCGTCCGCCACGTAGGGTGGCATGAAGTACACCGTGTCGCCGATGGGACGCAGCAGCGCCCGGTGGCGCATCGCGATCTCGAAGGCGCGCGGTGCGAAGCCCGGTTCCGCGCCGGCCACCTCGAACGCCCAGATCATCCCGAGTCGGCGCCAGTCGCGCACCGCGGGGTGGCGCGAAAGGGGTGCGGCGATCGCGTCGAACCGCGCCGCCTTCTCCCGGTTGGCCTCGATCGTGCGCCCCTCTTCGAAGAGGTCGAGCACGGCGCAGGCCGCGCGGCAGGCGAGCGCGTTGCCGGTGTAGGAGTGCGAGTGCAGGAAGGCGCGAGCGATGGCGTC
>JAABQW010000172.1 GCA_011391275.1 Betaproteobacteria bacterium | reverse complement strand
GAGGCCCGACCGCCCCGCCATCGCCTATGTCGGCGACGGCGCCTGGGGCATCTCGCTGAACGAACTCCTCACCTGCGCGCGCGAGAAGATCGGCGTGACGGTGGTCGTGTTCAACAACGGCCAGTGGGGCGCCGAGAAGAAGAACCACGTGGACTTCTACTCGCGACGCTTCCAGGGCGTACACCTCGAGAGCCCGAGCTGGGCGAAGGTGGCCCAGGCTTTCGGTTGTGCCGGCGTGACCGTCGAGCGGCTCACCGACGTGGGACCCGCATTGCAGGCGGCGGTCCGCGCCCAGGCCGACGGGACCTGCACGGTGCTCGAGATGATGGTCACGCAGGAGCTCGGCGACCCGTTCCGGCGCGACGCGCTGTCGAAGCCGGTGCGTCACCTGCCGAAGTACCGGGACTACACCTGACCGAGGCGGAGATACGCTCGAACCGAACCCTTCTCCGGAGCACCCACATGGCCGTATTGCGAGATCGCCCGTACACGGGCTTCAATTTCCTCGTCGACCTCGGCGACGGCGTCACCGACGGGCCCCGGGCCGGCTTCCAGGAAGTCAGTGGCCTCGGCATGGAAGTGACCGTCGTCGAGTACCGCAACGGCAACGCGAAGGAGAACAACCCGATCAAGCTGACGGGACTCAGCCGGGTGCCGGACGTCAGCCTCAAGCGCGGCATCATCGGCACCACCGATCTCTACGCCTGGCTCGACCAGATCCGCAACGGCGACCAGGACGGCATTCGCACTGTCACCATCCAGCTGCAGAACGAAGACCACACGCAGGTGGTGATGACCTGGAAGCTGCTGCGAGCCCGCATCGTCAAGCACACCTCGGGGCCGTTGAACGCCAAGGGCAGCGAGGTCGCGATCGAGGAGATGGTGCTGGCGGCGGAACGTCTCGAGGTCGAGTGAGTCGGTGCGCACCGTGGCGAAGCGCCCCGCGGCTCGAACCAGCCGGCGCCGGACGGAGCGTCGCGACCGGCCTTTGCTGAACACGAATTTCACCGTCACGCTGGAGCCGCCCGACTCGGTCAGCCTGTCGATCGGGTTCTGCGAGGTGATCCTTCCGGAGCTGTCCGTGCGACGGCCGGCGAAGGCGACGGCCGCGGATTCCGTCGCGATCGTCCCCCGGCTGGTACTGCGCCGCGGCTTCGACGGCGCCACGGACCTGCGTGACTGGTGGAGGGACACGCGCCGCCGCAAGACCCCGCGGCCCTGGACCGTGACGGTGAGCCTGCTCGCGGAGGACTGCCGGACGGTCGTCGCGATCTGGGTCTTCACCGGCGCCCGGCCGGTCAGCCTCGGCTATTCGCCGCTGCATGCCAGCGAACCCGCGGTCCTGATCGAGACCGTCGCGCTTGAGTTCGAGGACGTCGAATTGCGCTGAATCGTTTGATCAGATTTGACAAACGCGCTGTCTTACATCGTACAAGCGGCTGAATATCAATAAAATATGATCTTCGCCACGGCATCCGACGGACCTGTCCAGGAGCGTACCCGGGATGGTCAACGCTCGCGGTATCCCAGCACCACCAGCACGCAACTCCCGTCCGCGATGACGTTGATCCCGGCGGCCTCACAGGCCGCCACTGCACGATCGCTCTCGGCGCCCGGCTGCATCCAGACGTGCTCGACGCCCTTGCGGATCGCCTCCGCGACGACCCGCTCGGTCACCGCCGGCGGCGTGATGATCGAGAGACTCTTCACCTCGTCCGGCAGGTCGAGCACGCTCGCCACGCAGGCGACGCCCTCGATCTCGTGCTCCCGCGGATTGACCGGAATCGCCCGCCGGCCCGCCTGCTGGTAGCAGCGCAGCACCTTGTTGCCGTACTTGTGGCGGCGTGGGGAGGCTCCGACGACGCCGAAGGCGGGCGAGGCAAGGAAGCGGGCGATGGGGTCGGCTGAAGTGGCCACTGGATTACGAGAGGTCCGGATTCGCGGGCACTCATTGTGTGGGAATCGCCATCGTCCGACGAGCGAGCTGGCGGCGCCCCGCCAGGACCCTCCCGACCGTTCGCTATACTGCGCGCCCTTCGAGCGAGACCCGGCGGATACCCGATGGCCAAAACGGTGGCGAAGCCCCCGCGCACTTTCCAGGACCTGATCCTGACCCTGCAGCGCTACTGGGCGGAGCGCGGCTGCGTGATCATCCAGCCGTACGACATGGAAATGGGCGCAGGCACCTTCCACACCGCGACCTTCCTGCGTGCGCTCGGGCCCGAACCCTGGAGCGCCGCCTATGTGCAGCCCTCGCGCCGCCCCACCGACGGCCGCTACGGCGACAACCCCTTCCGCCTGCAGCACTACTACCAGTACCAGGTGGTCATCAAGCCTTCGCCGGTGGACATCATCGAGCTTTACCTCGACTCGCTGAGGGCCGTGGGCATCGACCCGCGGGTGCACGACGTGCGCCTCGTCGAGGACAACTGGGAATCGCCCACGCTCGGCGCCTGGGGTCTCGGCTGGGAGATCTGGCTGAACGGCATGGAAGTCACGCAGTTCACCTACTTCCAGCAGGTGGGCGGCCTCGACTGCCGGCCCGTGATGGGCGAGATCACCTACGGGCTCGAGCGCCTCGCGATGTACCTGCAGGGCGTGGAGAGCGTGTTCGACCTCGTCTGGACGGACGGGCCGCTCGGCCGCGTCACCTACGGCGACGTCTATCACCAGAACGAGGTCGAGCAGTCGAAATACAACTTCGAGCACGCCGACGTCGAGGAACTGTTCCGGCAGTTCGACGCGCACGAGAAGGAGTGCCTGCACCTGCTCGAGGCGAAATTGTCGCTGCCCGCCTACGAGCGGATGCTCAAGGCCTCGCACACGTTCAACCTGCTCGACGCGCGTAAGGCAATCTCGGTGACCGAGCGCCAGCGGTTCATCCTGCGGGTGCGAACACTGGCGCGCGGGGTCGCGGAGACCTACCACGCGAGCCGCGAGGCGCTCGGCTTCCCGATGCTGAACGCCGCGGTCTCACCGGAGCGCGTCCTCGGTGAGGTCAAGCTGCCGCGCGAGGGACTGGCATGAGCACCTCCCGCGATTTCCTGGTCGAGATCGGCACCGAGGAACTGCCGCCGAAGTCGTTGCTTATCCTCGCCGCGGCATTCGCGGATGGGATCGGCAAGGGCCTGGCCGACGCCGGGCTCGAGCATCGCGCCGTCGAGCGCTTCGCGACGCCGCGACGGCTCGCGGTGCGCGTGCGCCGTCTCGCCG
>JAABQW010000171.1 GCA_011391275.1 Betaproteobacteria bacterium | reverse complement strand
GCACGCGGTCCTGCAGCTTCGCGAGCTCGTCGGCGATGTCCGGGGGCATCAGGTCGCGCCGCGTCGACAGCATCTGCCCGAACTTGACGAAGATGGGTCCGAGGTCCTCGAGCGCGAGGCGCAGCCGGACGGCGCGCGGCGCGGAGACGTCGCGCCAGAACGTGAGCGCGCGGGCGAGCGGGCGCACCGCGTGGAACCGTTCGTGTCCGAGCAGGAACTCGTCGAGGCCGTAGCGGAGCGCGACCTGGACGATGCGGGCGAGACGCAGGATGCGCATCCTGCGCATTCTACGGGAACGAGCCGGTCGCCCCGTCCCCGCGGTGGTCGTGGCGCGCGGACGGGCGACGGGCGGGTCGGCCGGAAGCGGGTCAGCGCACCGCGGCGAGCCGCGGCAGTCGCGCCTCGAGGGCGGCGAGGCGCGCATCCAGCGCTTCGGCGCGCTCCGCCAGCTTGGCCGCCTCGGCGGCGAAGGCGCGGGCCTCGTCGCCGCGCGCGAGCAGCCCTGCCTCGTCGCGGGCGTAGCTCGCGACGCTGTCGCCCACCCGCTCCGAGACGTATTCGGGAAAACCGAGCAGCCGGCGTCCGGCGTCGGCGGCGCGCTGGCCGATCGCGGGGCCGAGCAGGCCGGCGAAGGCCTGCTCGACGAACCACGGCAGCGTCAGCGCCAGGTCCTTGAACGTCGCCGCGAGCTCGGCATCGCCATCGGCGACGACGAACTCGTCCCAGCGCGACGGCGCGCCGAGGAAGGCCGGCAACGTCAGCGGCGAGATCGACAGCCGGAGGTCGGGCGGCCCCGCCGAAGGCTCTGGATCGATCAGGCCGGAGGCGTCGATCGCAAAGGCCGCGACCAACGGCCCGACGGCGAGGGACCACCGCCGCCCGGCGTGCGCCGCCAGGCGTTCGCGCGCCCACGCCTCGCGCTCCAGCGTGCGATTGGCGAAGTCGCCGACGGGATGCCGCATGCCGGTGCGTCGCTCGCGCGGGTGGGCGGGGGGCGCGTCAGGCCTGGTCGAGCTGCTGGATGCCCGACAGCAGCCACCCGCCGCGGCCGACGGCCGGCTTCGACAGGTGCCAGACCTCGTCGAACGGCGTCGGCTGCGCCGCGCCGTCCTCGCGCATCAGGCCGTAGAGCCGGACGCTGGCCCAGTGACGGCCGCCCTCGGTCGTCACTTCGAGCACCTGCCCGTCGATGCTGACGACCTCGCTGGCGCGATGGTCGACCCGCGTGTCGAAGTCGCGGCCGATCTCGGCGAGCATCTCGTCCGTCATGACGTCGGCGAGCGCGGCCCGGTCGCCGCCGTCGTACGCGGCCTGGAGCTTGCGGAACTGCAGCTTCGCCTGGTCGACGAAGCCGGCGGCGTCGAATCCCGGCGGCAGCGGCCGGGCGGTCGTGGCCGCCGCGGGCTCGGTGCCGGCCATTGCCGGCGCCTCGGTCCGCGGCGCGGCGCCACCCCAGGTCGGCGGGGCCTGCGTCTCGTAGCCGCCGGGAACCGTGCCAAGGCCGCTGGGGCCGGCGTACTGCAGCGGCTGCTTGGCCGGCGCCGCGCGACGGCCGAGCAGGAATCGCAGCGCGACGACGACCGCCAGCACGATCAGCGCCAGCATCAGGAATCCGGCGAACGCCTCGGACAGGCCGAGATGCGACAGCAGCGCGGCGATGCCGAGGCCGGCGGCGAGGCCGACCAGCGGTCCCATCCACCGGGACATTCCCGTCCTGGCGGCGCCCGCGGCGGCGGCCGGCGCCGCCTGCTTGGCCATCGCCGCGCCGGGTTGCGCCGGCATCACCGGATTGGCCGCAGCGCCCGGCGCGGTCGCCGGCGCGGTCGGGGCCGCCGCCGGCGGCGTCATCTGGCGCTGGGTGCCGAAGCTGCGCCCGCCGGACAGCCGCCGGGCGTCGGCAATTTCGATGGCCGCGAACGTCAGCGCGGCGACGACGGCGGTGGCGAGTATCCAGCTTTGCTTCATGGTCATGGCTCCAGTGTCCCCGCTCTAGCAGGCGTAGCCCAGGTGCAGGGCAACGACTCCCGCCGCGAGGTTGTGGACTTCGACCCGGTCGAAGCCCGCTTGTTCCATCATCGATTTCAGCGCGGCCTGGTCGGGATGCATCCGGATCGACTCCGCGAGGTAGCGGTAGCTCGCGTCGTCCCGGGTGACCAGCCGGCCGAGGCGCGGCAGCACGTTGAAGCTGTACCAGTCGTAGGCGGGCCGCAGCGGCTCCCAGACCTTCGAGAACTCCAGCACGGCGGCGACCCCGCCCGGCTTCAGGACCCGCCGCATCTCGGCCAGCGCCACCTCCTTGCGGGTGACGTTGCGCAGGCCGAAGGCGATCGAGACGCCGTCGAAATGTCCGGCGGGGAAGGGCAGCTTCTCGGCGTCGCACTGCACCGCCGGCAGCGGGCGGCCGGCGTCGATCATCCGGTCCCGGCCGACCGCGAGCATCGCGTGGTTGATGTCGGTGAGGACTACCTCGCCGCCGGGGCCGACGCGGTCGGCGAACAGCCGCGCGAGGTCGCCGGTGCCGCCGGCCAGGTCGAGCACGCGCGCGCCTTCGCGCAGCCCCGTCGCGTTGACGGCGAAGCGCTTCCACAGCCGGTGCAGGCCCGCCGACATCAGGTCGTTCATCAGGTCGTACTTGCCGGCCACCGAATCGAACACGCCGCGGACGCGCTTCGCCTTCTCGTCGACGGGGACGTTCTCGTAGCCGAAATGCGTCGAATCGCTCATCGCCGCTCCCGCATCCTCAGGCCGGATCGCGGCTCGCGCCGGCTTCGGCGAGCCGCGCGAGGTAGCGCTGCCAGAGCTCGTCGTGGCGCTGGCCGAGGTCGTGCAGGTAGTCCCACGAATAGATGCCCGAATCGTGGCCGTCGGAGAACGTCGGGCGGATCGCGTAGTGCCCGACCGACTCGACTTCCTTGATCGCCACGTCGCGCTTGCCGGTCTGCAGCGTCTCCTGGCCCGGGCCGTGGCCGCGCACCTCCGCCGACGGCGAATGGACGCGCAGGAACTCGTACGACAGCCGGAAATGGGCGCCGTCGGCGAACGCGAGCTCGAGCACGCGCGAGGCCTGGTGCAGCTTGATCTCGGTGGGCAGCGGGGTGGAGGCGTCGAGGCCGGACATGGTCGTGCCGGGCAGCCGGCGAGGGGGTGGCGGGACGGCGATTATGGCACGGCCCGACCGCCCGCCGCGGCCCGCCCCACCGCCGGCGATCGTCGCCGGGCCGGCCCGGCCGCGGCGCCGCC
>JAABQW010000170.1 GCA_011391275.1 Betaproteobacteria bacterium | reverse complement strand
CGGCGCGGGATCATCGGCGAGCTGGAGGCCTGGCTGCGGCGCCGCCGCGCCGGCTGAGCCGCGCCATGCCGGGAGGGCACGCCCCGGATCTCGGTCGCAACGCGGCCAACCACGTGCCGTTGTCGCCGGTCGGCTTCCTGCGCCGCGCGGCCGACACCTGGCCCGGCCGCGTCGCTGTGCGCCACGGCGACCAGGCGTTCACCTACGCGCAGTTCGCGGCGCGCTGCCGGCGGCTCGCCTCGGCGCTCGCCCGGCGCGGCGTCGGCCCCGGCGACACGGTGGCGATCATCGCGCCCAACATTCCTGCCATGCTGGAAGCCCACTACGCGGTGCCCGGGCTGGGCGCCGCGCTCAACGCCCTCAATTACCGGCTCGACGCGCGCACGATCGCCTTCTGCCTGGGGCACGGCGGCGCCAGGGTGCTGCTCACGGACCGCGAGTTCTCCCCGGTCGTGGAAAAGGCGCTGGCCCTGTGCGCCACGCGCCCGCTGGTGGTCGACATCGACGACCCGTTCGGGCCCGGCGGCACCGTGCTGGGCGACGTCGGCTACGAGGCGCTGCTGGAGGAGGGCGACCCCGACTTCGCGCTTCCCGGCCCGAACGACGAATGGGACTCGCTGGGGCTCCTCTATACCTCGGGCACGACGGGCGACCCCAAGGGCGTGGTCTACCACCACCGCGGGGCGTATCTCAACGCGCTGGGCAACGCGCTCGCCTTCGGCCTCGGGCCGCAGTCGGTGTACCTGTGGACGCTGCCGATGTTCCACTGCAACGGCTGGACCTACACCTGGGCCGTCACGGCCGTCGGCGGCACCCACGTGTGCCTGCGCCGGGTGGAGCCGGCCCCCATCTTCCAGGCCATCGCGCGCCACCGCGTGACGCACCTGTGCGGGGCGCCCATCGTGCTGAACCTGCTGGTGCACGCGCCCGAGGAGGTGAAGGTGCGCTTCGGGCACCCCGTGGAAGTCGCCACGGGGGGAGCGGCGCCCCCTTCCGCCGTGATCGAGGCGATGGAGCGCATGGGCTTTCGCGTGACGCACCTCTACGGGCTCACCGAGAGCTACGGGCCGGCGACGCTTTGCGCCTGGCAGGACGACTGGGCGGGCCTGGACCTGCCGGCCCGCGCGCGGCTCATGGCGCGGCAGGGCGTGCGCTACCCCACGCTGGAGGACCTGCAGGTGGCGGACCCGCGCACCCACGAGCCCGTCCCCCGCGACGGCCGCACGCCCGGCGAGGTGATGCTGCGCGGCAACACGATCATGAAGGGCTACCTCGCCAACCCGAAGGCGACCGAGGCGGCGTTCCGGGAGGGCTGGTACCACACGGGCGACATCGCCGTGTGGCACCCGGACGGCTACATCGAGGTGAAGGACCGCTCGAAGGACGTCATCATCTCTGGCGGAGAGAACATCTCGTCCCTCGAGGTCGAGGAGTGCCTGTACCGCCATCCGTCGGTAATGGAGGCCGCTGTGGTGGCCCGACCGGACGAGAAGTGGGGCGAGACGCCGTGTGCCTTCGTGACCCTCAGGCCCGGGGCGGCGCAGACGTCGGCGGGCGAAATCATCGCCTTCTGCCGCGAGAACCTGGCGCACTTCAAGGTGCCGCGCACGGTGGTCTTCGGCGAGCTCCCCAAGACGTCGACGGGGAAGATCCAGAAGTTCGTCCTGCGGGAGCGGGCGGGCCGGCTGCAATAGTCGCCCGGGCGTCAGACTAGGCGCGGGGTGATCTGCTAGAATTCAAACGCTCGTTTGAATTCTTCCCAACGACTCCAGACCGCCAGCCATGAAAATCCTCGTTCCGGTGAAGCGCGTGGTCGACTACAACGTGAAGGTTCGCGTGAAGGCGGACGGCACGGGGGTGGACCTCGCGAACGTGAAGATGTCCATGAATCCCTTCGACGAGATCGCCGTCGAGGAGGCCCTGAAGCTCAGGGAAGCGGGCCAGGCGACCGAGGTGGTGGCCGTCTCGTGCGGCCCCGCGGCCTGCCAGGAGACGCTGCGCACCGCGCTCGCCATGGGCGCCGACCGCGCCATCCTTGTCGAGGCCGACGGCGAGCTGCAGCCGCTCGCGGTGGCCAAGCTCCTCAAGGCGGTGGTGGCCAGGGAATCCCCGCAGCTCGTCATCACCGGCAAGCAGGCGATCGACGACGACGCCAACCAGGTGGGGCAGATGCTCGCGGCACTCCTCGACTGGGCGCAGGTCACCTTCGCCTCGAAGGTTGCCCTAGACGGCGGCAAGCTCACGGTCACGCGCGAGATCGACGGCGGCCTGGAAACCGTCGAGGCGGCGCTGCCGGCGGTGGTCACGGCCGACCTGCGCCTGAACACCCCGCGCTACGCGACGCTGCCCAACATCATGAAGGCCAAGAAGAAGCCCCTCGACACGGTGAAGCCCGCGGACCTCGGCGTCGACGTGGTGCCGCGCCTGAAGACGCTCAAGGTCGCCGAGCCGCCCAGGCGCCAGGGCGGCGTGATGGTGAAGGACGTGGCCGAGCTGGTCGCGAAGCTCAAATCCGAAGCGAAGGTGATCTAGATGACCGCTCTCGTCATTGCGGAACACGACAACGCGAAGCTCAAGCCCGGCACCGCCAACGCCGTCACCGCCGCCGCGAAGATGGGCGGCGAAGTCCACGTGCTGGTCGCCGGGCAGGGCTGTTCGGCGGCCGCTGCCGAGGCGGCGAAGCTCGCCGGCGTGGCCAGGGTGTTGCTTGCCGACGCGCCGCACTACGCCGCGGCGCTCCCCGAGAACCTCGCCGCCCTCGTGGTGCCGCTCGCAAAGGGCTACTCGCACGTGGTGGCGGCCGCTACCGCCGTGGGCAAGGGCTTCATGCCGCGCGTGGCGGCCCTGCTCGACTCGTCCCAGGTCTCCGAGATCGTGGCCGTCGAGTCGCCCGACACCTTCGTGCGCCCGATCTATGCCGGCAACGCGTTCGCGACCGTGCAGTCGCCCGACGCCGTCAAGGTGGTGACGGTGCGCTCGACCGGCTTCGACGAGGCCGCGGCGACCGGCTCCGCGCCGGTGGAGCCGCTGCCGGCCGGGCCCGACGCGTCGAAGTCGAAGCTCCTCGGCCAGGAGCTCACGAAGTCGGCCCGGCCCGAGCTCGTGGCCGCCCGGCGCGTGGTCTCCGGCGGCCGCGGCCTGGGAAGCGCCGAGAACTTCAAGCTGCTCGAGGCGCTGGCGGACAAGCTGGGCGCGGCCATCGGCGCCTCGCGCGCCGCCGTGGACTCGGGCTACGTTCCCAACGACTACCA
>JAABQW010000169.1 GCA_011391275.1 Betaproteobacteria bacterium | reverse complement strand
ACCGGGTCCTCCGCGAGCTGCGCGGGGCCGGCCAGGTTGGACGCGGACGCAACCCCGCCCGCGACCGTGGTCAGGTCCGGCTTGCCCAGGACGGCGTCGGCAGTGAAGTCGAGTTGCGCTCCGCCGGCGGCCATTGCAGCCGCGAGTAGCGGCAGGCCGACGAGTTGGCGAAGCAGGTGGGGGATTCGCGCGCTCATGGAGATGCTCCCGGAAAAACGCGGGCCCATGCGTCGCAGGCGCCAATCGTCGCGGCGGCAGAGCCGCTCATTCGATGATGCACAACCCATCGCGCGGGCGCGTGACCTGCGTCAACCGAATCGCGGGCGATGGCGGTCGAGGCCCCTCATCCCCGACCCTTCTCCCGGAGGGAGAAGGGAGCAAAGATCCCCCCTCTCCCGCTTGCGGGAGAGCACTTCTCTCCCCTCTCCCTTGGGAGAGGGGCCGGGGGTGAGGGTCGATATCGCATCCGCAAGCCCCTCATCCCCGACCCTTCTCCCGGAGGGAGAAGGGAGCGCTTGTCTCCCCACTCCCTTGGGAGCGGGGAGCGCCTTCAGGGCAGGAACCGTGCCCGGTACTCGCCCGAGAGGAAGAAGCCGTTGATGACCTGCTCGCGCGAGTAGGTGGCGTTGTCGAGGAAGGTGACCCACCCCGAGAACCCCGCGGGGTCCGGCGTGCGGCGCAGCATCCCCGCGTACATCATCGTCACCAGCACCTCGTGGGACATCGCGGCCTGGTACTCGCCCGAATCCGAGAATCCGAGCAGCACCTGCCCGCGGCTCATGCCGCCGTCCAGCAGCGCAGTCCAGCCCGCGAGCCCGCCCGGGTCCGCCGGGCGCCCCAGCACGTTGGCGTAGAGGAGCGTGACGAACTGCTCGTTGGTGAGGGAACCGTATGTCGCCGCGAACTCGGGGCTCGTCGCGAAGAAGTCCGCGAGCTGCGCCACCGTGATCGTCCCCGCGCGCACCAGCCCCGCGTTGAAGGTGAGCCCTTCGTAGTCCGGCACGCGCAGGTACGTGGCGAAGTACAGCCGCACCACCGGCGCCACGAAGCCGCCGAACTCCGGCGACTGCAGGAAGGCGTCGATCACCTGCGGGCGCGTCCAGGCCCCGCTCGCCACGGCATTGGCCCAGCCTTCGACGCCGGCCCAGTCGCCCTCGCGGTTGAGGAAGTCGCGGTACTGCTGCATCGCGAAGAGGTAGCCCGCCCCCAGCCCCGGCGAGAAGATGTCGTTGTCCTTCGCGTACGGGTTGGTGCCCAGCGCGAGTTCCACGCCGTTGGGAATGCCGTCCGCATCGGGGTCCGCCGCGGGGTCGAGCCCCTCGAGGTAGCTCACCAGCCCCGCCATCGACGCTCCGTCGGCGGTCTCGATCCTGCCGCCCGCGATGAGCTGGTAGCCGCCCGCCCAGGGCACGACCTTCAGGCTGCGCACCTCGCCGGCGAGGGAAGCGGCCATCGTGGTGTCGCGCGCCCCGCCTGCCGCCAGGCGGACGAGGTTGTTGTAGATGGCCGCGCCTTCGATCAACTGCATGCTGCCGCCCACGAGGATCGCGCCGCTCGGCTCCACGGCGAGCGCGTAGGCGGTGGAGCCCTGGTCGAGGAACGGCGTGACGAAGGTCGCGTCCACCGTGCCATCGGCGTTGAGCCGCGCCACCGTCGGCTTCGCCAGGCCGCCCACCGTCGACCACCGCCCGGCGATGAGGATCTTCCCGTCGCCCTGGAGTGCGATCGAGAACACCTCGGTGCGGAAAGCGGAGGTCGTGAACGCGGGCGAAGTGAAGCTCGCGTCCGTTGTGCCGTCCGCGTTCAGGCGCACGACGTTCTGGCGGGCTTCGCCGCCCCAGGCCATGAAGGAGCCGCCCACGACGATCCTGCCGTCGGGCTGCACCGCCACGGCGTTCACGCGGTCGAAGTCGAAGTCGGGCTGCTGTTCGTTGGTGATGCCGCCCGGGTTGAAAGTGCCGGCTCCCTCGATCGCGAGCGCCGCATCGAGCCGCCGGATGCCCGGCGCCCACGGCATCGCCGCGAGGATCTTTCCTCCCGGGTACGCGGCGAGCGCGTTGACCGAGCCCACGTAGGCACCTGCTTCGTAGGCGCCGGTCGGCGAGAGCAGCGCGATGTCCTTGTAGTTCTGCCCAGCGATGTCGTAGAACGTGCCGGCGACGACCAGCTTGCCGTCGTCGCGCACGATCACGCCGTTCACGATGCCGCCCTCGATCACGGGCGTGTCGAGCGTCGCGTCCAGCGTGCCGTCGGCGTTGAGCCGTGCCACGCTGTTCTTCGCCACGCCGTTCACGAGGTGGAAGTTCCCGCCCAGCACGAGCTTGCCGTCGGGCTGGCGCGCGATGGTGCGGATCTCGGCCTGCCCGCCCGCCTGCGGGCGCCAGGTCGCATGCATGACCGGGTATTCGCCTACCGTCATCAGGCCGATGCCGGCCGCGAGGCTGGAATCACCCGGGTCGTCGCGGCGCGTGAAGCTGCCTCCGAAGGCCACCGTGCCGTCCGGGCGCCTGGCGAAAGCCAGGGTGTCCGTGGGCTTGCCCAGGAACGAAGCGGCAGTGAGCCAGCCGCCGTCGCTCGCCTGCAGCACGTAGACGCGCGCCGCGTGGTCGGTCGGGGAACCGTTGAAGACGATGAAGGAGTACCACCCGCCGACGAAGATCTGCGTGGAGGTGGCGGTGAGCGCGGTGATGGCCTGCAGGTTCGCGACGCCGACGGGCGCGAAGCCGGTCTCCAGCACGCCGGCCGCGTCGAAGCGCGCCATCAGGTTGTCGGTGGGCAGCCCGTTCACGGCCGTGAAGTTCCCGCCGATGAGCACGCGGTCGTCCGGCTGCACGGCGAGCGCCAGCAGGTGCCCGCCGGAGACGCCGGCGCCGAAGGCAAGGGAGTCGAGCGCGCCGGTGGCCTCCAGCCGCGCGACGTTCATCTTGAGCGTGCCGGCGACCATGCCGAAGGCGCCGCCGATCACGATCTTCCCCGGCGACTGGAGCGCGATGTGGGTGACGACGTTGTCGGGGCCCGTGCCCGGCGTGAAGGTCGGGTCGACCGCAACGCTGGAATCGAGCCGCGTGATGAAGGGGTGCGGGGAGTAGAAGTACCCGCCCACGAGGATGCGGCCCGCGGCGTCGATGGCCAGCGCGCTCACCTCGTTGTCCAGACCGTAGGGGGCGCCCGCCGCGTAGACGAAGCCGCCCGCGTTGAAGGTCGCGTCGCGCGAGCCGTCGGCGTTCAGCCGGAAGAGGTAGTTCTGCGAGGCCGTCT
>JAABQW010000168.1 GCA_011391275.1 Betaproteobacteria bacterium | reverse complement strand
CGATCAAGGTGCCGATGGTGCCGTTCCACACGTGGCTTCCGGACGCGCACGTGGAGGCCCCGACCGCCGGCTCCGTGATCCTGGCCGGCGTGCTCCTCAAGATGGGCACGTACGGGTTCATGAAGCTGGGCTTCCCGCTCTTCCCCGACGCGACCGTGCTCGCTACGCCGCTGCTGGCCATCGTCGCGGTGGTGAGCATCGTCTACGGCGCGTGCCTGGCGCTCGTGCAGGACGACATCAAGAAGATCATCGCCTACTCCTCGATAAGCCACCTGGGCTACGTGATGCTGGGGCTGGTGAGCCTGGACCTCCTGGGCATCCAGGGCGCGATCGTGCAGATGGTGAGCCACGGGCTGGTCGCCGCCGGGCTCTTCCTCATGGTCGGGATGATCTACGAGCGCTGCCACACCCGGGACCTGGCGGCCTACGGGGGGCTCGCGAAGGTGCTGCCGGTTTACTCCGTGTTCTTCCTCATCCTCACGCTCGCCTCCGTGGGCCTGCCGACCACCAGCGGCTTCACGGGCGAGTTCCTCGTCCTGATGGGCTCCTTCAACGCCGCCTGGAAGCCCGCGGCCGGCACGCCGGGGATCCCGCTGTGGGTGGCGGGCCTCGCGGTCACCGGCGTGGTGCTGGGCGCGCTCTACATGCTCCGGCTCGCGCAGCGCCTGCTCTTCGGCGCCGAGCGCGTGCCGCACGCGCCGGTGGCGGACCTGAACCTGCGCGAGAAGTCGATCCTCGTGGCGCTCGTCGCCGCCGTCTTCTGGCTCGGGCTCTTCCCCGACTCCGCGATGAAGCGCACGGAGCTCGCGGCGCGCGAGTACCAGGAACTGGTCGCGGCCCCGCGCACGCCCGCGGCAACCAGGCTCACCGGTTCCGTCCCCGCGGAGGCCTCGCGATGAATACCGCGGCCGTGCTGCTCGCCATGTCCCCGGAGCACCTGCTGCTCGCGGGCATCGTCGTCCTCATCATCCTCGAGATCGTCGCAGACGACTCTCCCGCGGCGCTGCCGATCTCGGTGATCTTCGTGGCCGCGGCCGCCGCCGCCGCAGCGGCGCTGGGCTTCAGCGGCTGGACGGGCGCGCCGTTCCCCGGGCAGATCGTCCTCACGCCGCCGACCGCGTTCGCCAAGGCGATCATCCTCGCGCTGGCGGTGCCCGTGCTCCTCTTCTCGAAGGAGGACTTCGGCAAGGGCGCGTTCTACCCGCTCATGCTGTCCTCGCTCTACGGCGTGTGCCTGCTCGCCTCTGCGGACAGCTTCCTCACGCTCTTCCTGGGCATCGAACTCATGTCGATCCCGGTGTACGTCCTCGTGCTGATCGGCCTGAACCGCCGGCCCGAGAGCGCGGAGGCGGCGCTCAAGTACCTGGTGCTCTCCGGCACGGCGAGCGCCTCCTTCCTCATGGGCGCTTCCCTCATCTACGGGTCCACCGGGTCGCTCGGGCTCGCGAGCTTCGCGCTGGCGCTGGGATCCCCCGGCCTGCTGGCCGGCACCGCGGTGGTGATGGTGGTGACGGCGTTCTTCCTCAAGGCCGCCATCGTCCCGTTCCACGGCTGGGCGCCGGATGCCTACGAGGCCGCGAGCATCCCGTCGACCGCGTTCATGGCGGTGATCGTGAAGGCGGGGGTGCTGGTGGCCGCCGCGCGCGTCTTCGGCACCGCGCACGTCGCCGAGCCGCTCGTGAGCCTGCTCGCCATCCTGCCGCTCGCCTCCATCGTCTGGGGCAACCTCACGGCGATGCGCCAGCCGGGGTTGCGCCGCATGATCGCGTACTCGTCGATCGCGCACGCGGGCTACCTGTTCTTCGCCTTCCTCGGGGAAGGGCCCGGGCGCTTCCAGGCGGTGATGTTCTACCTCGCCGCCTACGGCGTCATGAACATCCTCGCCTTCGCGGCGCTGCCGGCGAACGCGAACGACCTGGAGCGCGACCGCCTCGAGAACCTGAAGGGGCTCTTCCACACGCACCCGTTCGCGGCGCTCCTGATCGGCATGGCCATGCTCTCGCTCGCGGGCATCCCGCCGTTCCCGGGCTTTGTCGCGAAGTTCCTCATCTTCAAGAACGTGATCGCCGCCGGCTACACCACCTGGGCGGTGCTGGGCCTGGTGGGCAGCTACCTCGGCATCTACTTCTACCTTCGCGTCATCCAGTACATGTTCATGACCCCGCAGGCGGTCGCCACCGGTCACGCGCCGTCCCGCGGCATCGCCATGGGGGCGAGCCTGCTGTGCCTTGCCGGGTCGATCCTGATCGCGCTGCTGCCGGGGGTCTTCCTCGCCGGGCTGTAGGCGGCGGGCGGCGTGATTGGCTTCGACGCCCCGGAAACGCTATAATTCCGGGCTTTCCGCGGTACCCCCTCGGCCTGGTAGCTCAGTTGGTAGAGCAGAGGACTGAAAATCCTTGTGTCGGTGGTTCAATTCCGCCCCAGGCCACCATACAAAACAAAGGCTTGTGACCCCCGTCCGGGGCACAAGCCTTTTTTGTTGGTGTAGTTCCAGTGTAATCGTGCTCGACCGCCATCCTCGCGCACTGGCTCATCGCACGAGCCTAAAGTTGCCTGATCCTTCCGCCAGGTCTCCTTGCAGGCGGGCCGCCTTTTTGGAGTATCTAGGCCCCCCTGCAGTTTTGAAAACGGAAGCAGGGACTGGGGCTGGGGTAACTGAAACCAGCTTCAGTGAAGTCCTTGCCGCGGGCGAATGGAATGAACTTCTAGCGGATCCCATGGCTGCGACAGAAATGAAGAGGTTAATAGATTCTATTTCCAGTACCTTTTCTGACATATCTACACCTAGATAAATTATGTAAAACAATGTTTTATATAGTTTTTATTGTGTTTATGAGGTGGATAAGCTGTTTCAATATTACCCGTTGCATAAACTCTCTCTTTCCGGTACCTTTTCTGACAGAAAAAGATTAGTTTTTCTAAATGCCATCCACATCGGACCAGGTCGTACACCGCATACATAGAAAGGGACGAGGATGGGTATTCTCGGCCGCGGATTTCCTCGACCTGGGATCAAGAGATGCCGTGGACCAAGCCCTTTCGCGCCTTGCCCGGGCAGGGACTATCCGCCGCCTGACGCGCGGGCTCTATGACTTCCCAAGGGCCAGCAAGATCGTGGGGCAGGTCCCGCCAACGGCCGGTAGCGTGACTGGGGCGCTAAAGCGCAAAGCCAAGGGCGGGCTACAGGCGCCGCCTGCGCTTGCCGCCAACTCATTGGGGCTCTCGAATCAAGTGCCAGCCAGACCCGTATACCTCACCCGTGGGA
>JAABQW010000167.1 GCA_011391275.1 Betaproteobacteria bacterium | reverse complement strand
CCGATCCTGCAGGACAGGATCTTCATCCTGATGCTGCTGGGCTTCGCCTTCCTCGCCGTGCCGCTCCTCGCTAGCGAGTACCTGTTCCGCGCGATCCTCGTGCCGTTCCTCATACTCGCGCTCGCGGCGATCGGCCTGAACATCCTCGTCGGCTTCTGCGGCCAGGTCTCCCTGGGCACCGGCGGGTTCATGGCGGTGGGCGCCTACGCCGCCTACAACCTCGCCATCCGCCTGCCTGACCTGAATCTCCTGGTCGTCTTCCTGCTGGCCGGGCTCGCCGCGACCATCGTCGGCGTGCTTTTCGGCCTGCCCAGCCTGAGGATCAAGGGCTTCTACCTCGCCGTGGCCACGCTCGCGTCCCAGTTCTTCCTCGACTGGGCCTTCGCCCGCATCGGCTGGTTCACCAACTATGCGTCCTCCGGGTCGGTCGCGGCGCCGGCGATCACCATCTTCGGCTACACCTTCCAGTCGCCCGTCCAGAAGTACCTGCTGGTGCTCGCCATCGTCACCGTCTTCACCCTGGTCGCGCGCAACCTCACGCGCGGGGCCATCGGCCGCTCGTGGATGGCGATGCGGGACATGGACGTGGCGGCCGAGGTGATCGGGATCCGGCCGCTGTACGCCAAGGTCACCGCCTTCGCGGTGAGCTCATTCTTCGTCGGCCTCGCGGGCGCGCTGTGGGCGTTCGTCTACCTCGGCGCCTGGGAGCCGCTCGCCTTCGACGTGAACCGCTCGTTCCAGCTCCTCTTCATGGTCATCATCGGCGGGCTGGGCTCGATCCTCGGCTCCTTCCTCGGGGCCGCGTTCATCGTCATCCTGCCGCTCATGCTGAACCAGATGCCGGGCTGGCTGGGTCTCGAGATGTCGACGGCGCTAATCTCGCACGTCGAGATCATGATCTTCGGGGCGCTCATCATCTTCTTCCTGATCGTCGAGCCGCACGGGCTGGCGCGGCTGTGGGCCGTCGGGAAGGAAAAGCTCCGGCTCTGGCCCTTCCCGCACTGACCGGGCCGGGACCGCAACGGCAGCACCACGACGTCGATTCCAACCGCACCAAGAAAACGAGGAGGATGAACATGCATGCAAGCATCAAGATGAAGGCCGCCGCCGCGGCCCTCGCGGTCGCGGGCGCCCTGGGAGCCGTGCACGAGGCCGCCGCGCAGGCGGGCGAGATCTTCGTCCCCGTCCTGGTCTACCGGACCGGCGCGTACGCGCCCAACGGCGTGCCCTGGGCCGACGGATTCGTGGATTACCTCAAGCTCGTGAACGAGCGCGACGGCGGGGTGAACGGCATCAAGCTCGCCTTCGAGGAATGCGAGACGGGCTATGCCACCGACCGCGGCGTCGAGTGCTACGAGCGCCTGAAGAGCAAGAAGCCGGTCGCCGTGAACCCGCTGTCCACCGGCATCACGTTCGCGCTCACCGAGAAGGTGGCCGCAGACAAGATCGTGCTCATGACCACGGGCTACGGCCGGTCGGAGTCGGCCGACGGCAGCGTCTTCGCCTGGAACTTCCCGCTCCTGGGCACCTACTGGTCCGCCGCCGACATGCTGGTGCAGCACGTGGCGAAGAAGGGCAGCCTCAAGGGCAAGAAGATCGCGCTGGTGTACCACGACTCGCCCTACGGCAAGGAGCCGATCAAGGTCCTGGAGGAACACGCGAAGAAGCACGGCTTCAACTTCATCAAGCTCCCGGTCACGCACCCCGGCGTGGAGCAGAAGGCCACCTGGCTGCAGATCCGCCAGCAGCGGCCCGACTACGTCTTCCTGTGGGGATGGGGCGTCATGAACTCCACCTCCATCAAGGAGGCGATCGCGGTGTCCTACCCGCGCCTGCAGATGTTCGGGGTGTGGTGGTCTTCGGCCGAGCCGGACGTGATCCCGGCGGAGGCGGCGGCGAAGGGCTACAACGGCATCACGCTGGGCCACTCCAACGAGCGCTCGGCGCCGGTGCACAGGGACATGCTCAAGCACCTCTACGACAAGGGCAAGGGAACCGCGTCGAAGAAGGAGCTGGTGGGCGACGTCCTGTACAACCGCGGCATGCTTTCCGCGCTGCTGCTCGTCGAGTCCATCAAGAGCGCGCAGGGCAAGTACGGCAAGCGCGTGGTGACGGGCGAGGAGGTGCGCTGGGGAGCGGAGAACCTCAACCTCGACGCTGGCAGGATCAAGGCGCTGGGCGTCGAGGGCATGATGCAGCCGCTCAAGACATCCTGCCGCGACCACGAGGGCGTGAGGAAGGGCCGCGTCCATACCTGGGACGGCACGACCTGGAGCTACACCTCCGACTGGTACGAGGCGGACAGCAAGTTCCTGCGCCCGCTGATCGAGGCGCAGGCCAAGGCCTACGCGGCGGAGAAGAAGATCACGCCGCGCGACTGCTCGAAGGAGAAATAAGAGGGAGGAGGAGCGGGAGGGGCCTCGCGGTCCCTCCCGGTTTTTTCCCCGCGCGAAAGCCACCCCATGGCAGACGAAGCCAAGCCCCTCCTCGAGGTCAACGGCATCGAGGTCATCTACAACCACGTGATCCTCGTGCTGAAGGGGGTCTCGCTCATGGTGCCCGAGGGCGGCATCGTCGCGCTCCTCGGGGCCAACGGGGCGGGCAAGACGACGACGCTCAAGGCCGTCTCGAACCTCCTGCACGCCGAGCGCGGCGAGGTGACCAAGGGGCTCATCGAGTTCCGCGGCAGCCGCATCGACCGCATGACGCCCTCCGACCTCGTGAAGCGCGGCGTGATCCAGGTGATGGAAGGGCGGCACTGCTTCGCCCACCTCACCGTGGAGGAGAACCTGCTTACCGGGGCCTACACCCGCAGCGCCTCGCGCGCGGAGGTCCGCGCCGACCTCGAGCGCGTCTACGGCTTCTTCCCGCGCCTGAAGCAGCGGCGCGGCTCCCAGGCCGGCTACACCTCCGGCGGCGAGCAGCAGATGACCGCGATCGGCCGCGCGCTCATGGCGAGGCCGTCGATGATCCTGCTCGACGAGCCCTCGATGGGGCTCGCGCCCCAGATCGTGGAGGAGATCTTCGAGATCGTGAAGAACCTGAACACGCAGGAAAAGGTGAGCTTCCTGCTCGCCGAGCAGAACACGATGGTGGCGCTGCGCTTCGCCGACTTCGGCTACATCCTGGAGAACGGCCGCGTGGTGATGGAGGGCACCGCCCACGCGCTCTCCGAGAACGAGGACGTGAAGGAGTTCTACCTCGGCATCTCGACCGCCGGGCGCAGGAGCTTCCGCGACACCAAGAACTACCGGCGCCGCAAGCGGTGGCTGTCATGACGGGCGAGCACTACGACGGTCT
>JAABQW010000177.1 GCA_011391275.1 Betaproteobacteria bacterium | reverse complement strand
AATAGACCGGGTCAGTAGACCCGGTCAAATAAAGGGATCTGACCCCTTTTCCGCCTTCCTGTTTCCGGACGCGAGGAACGATGGCCCTCACCCAGCTCGATGAACAGCAGGTCCGCACCTGGACGCGGGCGCAGAAGGACCGGTGGTGGCACGCCAACGTGTTCCGCGGCGACATGCCGCAGCTCACGATCCGCTCGGGCCTCACGGGGTTCATGCTCGGCGGGGCGCTGGCGGCCACGGGCCTGTACATCTCCGGCAAGACGGGCATCACCATCGGCGTGGGCCTCACGTCCGTGATCCTCGCCTTCGCCCTCTTCCGCATCATGCACGGCGCGGGGCTCGCGTCCGACTACACCATCCTAGAGAACAACTGCACCCAGTCCATCGCCACGGCGGCGGGCTACGTCGTGGCCCCCCTCACCTCGAGCCTCGCGGCCTACATGCTGGTCACCGGCCACATCGTGCCCTGGTGGCAGATGGTGGTGTGGATGATCGTGGTGTCGATGATCGGGGTGCTCCTCGCCTTCCCGATGAAGCGCCGCTTCATCAACGACGAGCAGCTGCCGTTCCCCGAGGGCCGTGCCTGCGGCGTGGTGCTCGACGCCCTCTACACCGGGTCGGCCAGCGCGGGGATGTTCAAGGCGAAGCTGCTGGGGTGGACGGCGGCGGTCACGGGCCTGTACCAGATGATCGTGAGCGACGGCTGGATGCGCCTCGTGCAGTTCACGATCCTGCGCATGGACAAGTGGGCCGGGATGACGCAGCCGTGGCACTTCTCGGAGCGCCTGGACGCCTACTACTACGCGGCCGCCGCCAAGTCCTCGCTGTGGATCCCCAAGATCCTCGGCACCGACATCCGCGTGCTGGGCCTGCGGCTCACGCTGGACGCGGCGATGCTGGGCGTGGGCGGCCTCATGGGCATCGCGGTGGCCACGAGCTGCCTGCTGGGCGCGTTCGTGAACTTCGCGATCCTGGCGCCCATCATGATCCAGGCGGGCGACATCGTGCCGCGCGTCTCGGCGACGGGTGCGGTCATCCCGATCACGCGCGCCGAGATCGTGAACCAGTGGTCGCTGTGGTGGGGCGTCACCATGATGGTCGTGGGCTCGCTGGTGAGCCTCCTCGCGCGGCCTGAGCTCTTCACGAGCGCCTTCAAGTCATTGGCCGGGAAAAAAAGCGCTGATGCGGGCGATACCGATGTCCTGCACGACATCGAACTGCCCTTGTGGATGTCCTGGGTGGGCGTGCCGATCTTCAGCGTCCTGGGCGCGTGGGTGTCGCACGCGTTCTTCGGCGTGCCCTGGCTGCTCGCGCTGGTGTCGCTGCCGCTCATCTTCGTGCTTACCATCATCTGCACCAACTCGATGGCGCTCACCTCGTGGACGCCCACGGGGTCGCTAGCGAAGATCACGCAGTTCACCATGGGCGCCATCGACCGCAGCAACCCCGCAAGCAACCTGATCCCCGCGGGCATGACGGCCGAGATCGCCTCCAACGCCGCCAACCTCCTCTCCGACATCAAGCCCGGCTACATGCTGGGGGCCAAGCCCCGCCAGCAGGCCATCGGCCACGTGATCGGGCTCTTCGCCGGGGCACTCGCCTGCGTGCCGCTCTACTTCCTGCTCTTCCTGCCGGCAGACGCCAATGGCCTGCGCTCCACCACGACCATCGTCTCCGAGCAGTTCGCCATGCCCGCGGCCCTGCAGTGGAAGGGTGTGGCCGACCTCATCACCAAGGGCCTCTCGGCGCTGGCGCCCTCGGCCATCGTGTCGATGGTGGTCGCCGCCGCCTGCGCCGTGGCGATCGAGGTGGCCAAGATCATGACCAAGGGGCGCTTCCCGCTCTCCTCGGTCTCCATCGGCCTGGGCGTGGTGCTGCCGCCGGAGGCCACCTTCGCCATGTGGGTGGGCGCCATGATCTTCTGGCTGGCGAAGCGCAGGAACCCGACCCCGGGCACCCGGGGACACGACTTCTGGGTGGAGGGCTGCGAGCCGATCTGCGCGGGCCTCATCTCCGGGGCGGCGCTGGTGGGCATCGGCAACGCCATCGTGAACGTGCTGCTGGCATGAGGAGGCCCCGCGCATGAACGTGATCCTCGATCCCGCGCGCTGCGCCGTCGTGCTGGTGGACTACCAGGAGCGGCTCCTGCCCGCCATTCACGGCGGGGCGCAACTCGTCGCCGAGGCGGCGCGGCTGGCCGACTGCGCCCGGGAGCTTGGCATCCGCGTGGTCGGCACGGAGCAGAACCCGCAGGGACTCGGTCCCAACGTGCCCGAGGTCCTGCGCCGCTGCGAGGCCACGCTCGCCAAGATGCACTTCGACGGCTGCGCCGACGGGCTCGCCGACGCCCTGCGCGTGCCGGGACGGCCCGCGCCGACGGACGTGGTTGTGGCCGGCTGCGAGACGCACGTGTGCCTGATGCAGACGGCGCACGGCCTGCAGCGCGCCGGTCTCAAGGTGTGGGTCGCGGCAAATGCCTGCGGAACGCGGTTCCCGGCGGACCACGAGCTTGCCCTCGGGCGGCTGCGCCAGTCCGGGGCCGCGCTCGCCAGCGTGGAGATGATCGTCTTCGAGTGGCTGCAGGGCTGCGAGAACCCGCGATTCCGCGCGGTGCTCGAGATCCTCAAGGGACCGCGCGAGCCGGCCTAGACCCGGCCGGGATCGAAACTGGCGCCCTGTGCGAGCGGCAGCTCGCGCGAGTAACGGAGGGCGCGGTGTGCGCAGGCCCGCTCAGGCAGCGCGCCGGGTCGCGGCAGGTTCATGGCTCTTCTCCGGGTTGCGGCTCGCGTCCGCCGCGTAATAGCGGCCGAAGCGGTTGGCGAGGAACATCTCGAGGGTGGCGTCTTCCTGGCGCACGAAGCCGCGCTGCGGGAGCCGGCCCTCGCGGTGCAGGTCCACCATGGTGCAAACGCCGGCGGCCGTGGTGAGCTGGATCGCCGAGAGGAGCCGACCGTTCACGCGCCTCGCGTAGACCTTGCGCACGAAGGTCTCCTGGGTGAGGCGGCCCTCCTTGTGGCCGGTGACCGTCACGAAGACGAGCACGAGGTCCTGCTTCGTCATCGGGATCGCGGCCTCGAGGACGTCCTTCAGCACGCCGCGGTGCTGCCCCAGGCGCAGGTCGCGGATGAGCATCTTCACGATGTCGCGGTGGCCGGGGTAGCGCACGGTCTTGTAGTTGAGGTTCTCGACGCGGCCGCCGAGCGTCTCGCAGAGCGTTCCCAGCCCCCCGGAAGTGTTGAACGCCTCGTAGCCCACGCCGTCGAGCGAGAACTCCTCGGCCTCCTCGAGCGCGGGCACCTCGCGCACCTCGCCGTCCACGATCGCCTCGCAGGGGTTGCAGTACTCGTTGATGAGCCCGTCGGTGCTCCAGGTGAGGTTGTACTTGAGGGCGTTGCTCGGGAAGATCGGCAGCGCCCCGACGCGCATGCGCACGTCGCGGAGCGTCTCGAAGCCCTCGGTCGCGCTGTGGGCGGCGATCGAGATGAAGCCGGGAGCGAGGCCGCACTGGGGCACGAAGGCGGTCCGCGCCCCCTCGGCGAGCTGCTTCACCACCCGCGTGGACTCCACGTCCTCGGTGAGGTCGAAGTAGTGCACGCCCGCCTCGCGCGCGGCCCTCGCCACGGGCGAAGTGAGGTAGTAGGGGCAGGCCGAGACGACGGCGTCGTGGCCCGCGAGTATCCGGGCAAGCGCGCCCTCGTCTCCCAGCTCGCAGGCGAGCGTGCGCAGCCCGTCGCGCTCGAAGGCGCGCAGCCGTTCCGGGTCCCGCTCGAGGACGGTGATGTCGTAGTCGCCGCCCTGCGCGAGGAGCGCGACGATCGCCTCGCCGATCTTGCCGGCACCTGCCAGCACCACCTTCGACTTGCCCATGGAAACCCTCCCGCGGTCCGGTGCGGGCACCTTACCAAGGCGCCAAGTCGAAGTGAAGCCAGCAAATTGACGGAATAATGCCATGATTGATACGATGTGACGGATAAATGCGACGAAATGCACAACTCGACGATGCCGACCGCAAGCTGCTCTCGCTCCTGCGCGAGGACGCGCGGCTGAGCACGGCCGCCCTCGCCCGCAATCTCGGCGTGGCCCGCACCACCGTGGTCGAGCGCATGAAGCGCCTGGAGCGCGACGGCGTGGTCGCGGGCTACACCGTGCGACTCAACGCGAAGCTGCGGGGCCGGATGCTGCGCGTGCACGTGCTGCTCCGCGTCGACGCGAAGCAGGGCGAGGCGGTCGTCGAGGCGCTGCGCTCCATTTCCCAGGTGCGCGGTGTATACGCGATCAGCGGCGCCTTCGACAGCCTGGTCTTCGTGGAGGGCGAGACCACGGAGGAGATCGACGGCGTGCTCGATGCCATCGGGATCCTGCCGGGCGTGGAGAAGACCCAGAGCTCCCTCGTGCTCTCGGTCAAGTTCGACCGGCACTAGTCGAAAGGGAATCGAAGGGGACGCAACCCTTCATTCGCCCGGGATGCGTGAAGTGCGTGAAGGGTTGCGTCCCCTTCGACTACCAGCGCAGCAATCGCGGCCCCGCCGCTGCCCCGGCCACCGCAGGCAGTGCCATCCCCAGCACGTACCAGGTGCCGAGGAAGGGCGGCGCCATCTCGGGGCAGTGCAGCGAGTAGGCGGCAGCCCCCACGGTGCCGGCGAGCAGCCCCGAGAACGCGCCGGCGAGCACCGGCCGCGTGGGCGCCAGCCCCTTCATCGTCCAGAACGCGGCAGCGAAGGCGGGCACCGAGAGAAACGCGATGTTGAACGGGCACGATACCCAGGTGCTGCCAAGGACGAGCGGCAGGCGCGCGCCGGGCGCAGCCGACACGAGCGCGACGGCGGCCAGCACCCAGATCGCGCCGACGGGAACGAGCAGGGCCTCCGCGGACCACCCGAGTCGCACGCCCGGACGGGCCAGGCGGGTGACCGCCACCAGCGCGGCCGCGAAGAGCGCCAGCGGGAGGGCGAGCTTCACCCAGAACATCGGGTCGGCCGCCGCCTGCCGGAGATCGGGACGCACGCCGTAGAAGACGACCATGAGCAGCAGGGCCCCGAACCCGCCGCCCGCGACGGCAGCGCCGTAGCGCCGGCGCACCGCTCCCGGTGCCACGGGCTCGGCGTTACTCGCCAGCATCGCAATGAGCTTGTCCGTTTCCATCGCCTATCCCCGTATGTACGCGGCGAGCGCCTTGAGCCCGCGGTGGATGCCCACCTTCACGGCGGACTCCGACATGCCCGTGTGCTTCGCCGCTTCCGCCACCGACAGCCCCTCGATCTTCACGAGCTGGATCGGAAGCCTGTGCCGGTCCGGCAGCCGCGCGAGCAACGTGGCCATGTCGCGCTTCGCCTCGCGCGCCTCCTCGTCGGATGCGCCAAGGAGGTCGCTGTCGTCCTCCAGCGGATCGTTCATCGCCTCGCGACCCGCGCGCCGGCGCAGGAAGTCGATCATCTTGTAGCGCGCGATGGCGTGCACCCAGGCCGTGAGCGGCTGGGCGGCGTCGTAGGTATGGCGCTGGTTGTGGACCGCCAGCAAGGTTTCCTGCACGAGGTCCTCCACTTCGTCGGGCACGCGCGCGAGCCGCCCCCGGAGGAACGCGCGCAGGAACGCGCTCAAGTCCATCAGGAACGCGGCATAGGCCGCCGCCTCGCCGGACAGCCCGCGCACGAGGAGCTCCTTCAGATGCTGTTCCCGCGCGCTCAAGCGCTTCCGGCTCCCTGTTATTCGCTCGGGCGGCCCTTCCGGTTACAGGCGGCGCGAAATCCCGTGCGAAGCCGGAGATTCTGCCCGAGCGCGTAACCGCGCGCCAATCGGCGACGAACTAGCTCCCGGACCGATCGTCCAGGCTTGCCTTGGGCACCTGGCGCGGATCCTCCCTCGACAATCACCAGGAGCCTCAAGATGAGTTCACGCAACCTCGCCATCGCCGCCATCGCGCTCGCCACCCTCGCCTCCGGCGCGGCACTCGCCCAGGACAAGGGCAAGAAGGAAATGGAGAAGTGCTACGGCGTCTCGCTCGCCGGCAAGAACGACTGCGCCGCCGGCCCCGGCACCAGCTGCGCGGGCACCTCCAAGGTGGACTACCAGGCCAACGCCTGGAAGAACGTGCCGAAGGGCACCTGCACGTCCATCAAGACGCCGAAGGGCATGGGCTCGCTCGCGCCGGTCAAGGGCTGAGCGCCCGCCGGAACGTCTGGACATGGCCCCCCTTCTCACCGCCGGGCTGGGACTCAAGCCCCAGCATTACGCCGAGGCGCGGGACTGCCCGGCGGCGGGGCTCTGGTTCGAGGCGCATCCCGAGAACTACCTGGTCGACGGCGGGCCGCGGCTGCGCTGGCTCGGCGCGATCCGGGAACGCCATCCGGTGAGCCTGCACGGCGTGGCGCTTTCGCTCGCCGCGGACGCGCCGCCGGACGCGGCGCACCTTCGCAGGCTCCGCGGGCTCGCGGACCGCATCGAGCCCGCGCTCGTCTCCGAGCACCTCGCCTGGTCGGCGTGGCGAGGCGCGTATCACCCCGACCTCCTGCCGTTTCCGCGCACCAACGAGGCGCTCGCGCGCATCTCGTCCAACGTGTCGGCCGCGCAGGAGGCGCTGGGGCGGCGCATCGCGGTCGAGAATCCCTCGCATTACCTGCGCATCGATGGCCACGATTGGGAGGAGATCGACTTCCTCTCGGAGCTCGCGCGCCGGACGGGCTGCGGGCTGCTCCTCGACGTGAACAACGTGTTCGTGAGCGCGGCGAACCTCGGGTTCGACGCGAAGGACTACATCGACGCCTTTCCGGCCGCTCACGTCATGGAGATCCACCTCGCGGGCCACTCGCTCGACCCGGCACTGGGAGAGCGGCTGCTCGTCGACTCCCACGACGCCCCGGTAAGCGAGGCCGTGTGGTCGCTCTACGCTCGCCTGGTATCGCGCATCGGGCCGCGCCCCACCCTCATCGAGCGCGACGACAACGTGCCGGAATTCGCCGAACTGCTCGCCGAGCGCGACCGGGCGCACGCGCTTCTCCCGGCACCGATGGCGAAGGCCGCCTGATGCACGCCCGTGCCACCGTGACCCTCGCGCAATTCCAGGATGCCTTCTCGCGCGCGCTCTCCGGAGAGCCGGCGCAGGCCGACGCTGCGGTGGCGACGCTCGTCGCGCAGCCGGCCTTCGCCGTCTACCGGAACACCGTCGCGAAGGGCTGCATCGACGCGCTGCAGGCGAACTTCCCCGCCGTCGCGCGATTGGTGGGCGAGGAGTGGTTCCGCGCGGCGGCGGCCATATACGTCGCGAACGAGCGGCCAGCCGAGCCATCGCTTCTCGCCTACGGCGAGTCGTTCCCGCGATTTCTTCGCGCATTTCCGCCGGCGGCGGAACTCCCCTACCTGCCTGGCGTGGCGCGACTCGACAGGCTATGGACCGAGGCGCATGTCGCCGCAGACGCCAGTGCGCTCGAGCATTCCGCGTTCGCCAGTCTCGACCCGGAACTGCTCGGGGGCGCGGTGCTGCATCCGCACCCGGCCGCGCGCTGGGCGTGGTTCGACGAGGGGCCGGTCTTCACGATCTGGCGCCGCAATCGGGAGGAGGGCGCGGACGAGGGCGACATCGACTGGCGCGCGGAGGGTGCGCTCATCACCCGGCCGGAGGAGGCCGTGCGCTGGACAAGCGTGGACGCAGCGGGCTGCCGGTTTCTCGACGCGTGCGCGCAGGGTCAACCGATCGCGCAGGCGCTCGAAGCGGCGCTCGGGGCCGACCCGGACGCGAACCTCGTCCGGCTGGTATCGGGCCTCCTCGCAGCCGGCGCCTTCGCGCAACTCACGCTTCCATCCCGCAACGAACGCTGAGGCTAATGCCATGAACGACATCGTCGCCGCCCTCGCCGCGCCTGCCGCCACCGGCCTGCGCGCCTCCTGGAACCGCATCGCGAATCTCGTTTCCCCCTGGGTGAGCGACTCCCTGCTCGCCCTTTGCGCCCGCATCGCGCTGGGCGCCATTTTCTTCCTGTCGGGGCGCACCAAGGTCGAGGGGTTCCTCACCGTGACCGAGGGCACCTATGCGCTGTTCCGCGAGGAATACCGCGTCCCGGTCGTGCCGCCGGAGGTCGCCGCGCACCTGGCCACCTATGCCGAGCACCTGCTGCCCGTGCTGCTGGTCGCGGGGCTACTCACGCGCCTGTCGGCCCTGGGCCTGCTCGGAATGACGGCGGTGATCCAGCTCTTCGTGTACCCCGACGCCTGGCCGACGCACCTCAGCTGGGCCACGCTCGCCCTTTACCTCGCGGCGCGCGGTGGCGGAACGGTTTCCGTCGACCGCGCGCTGGGACTGCGGTAGGGTCTGCACAGGTCGCTGCCAGCCTGCCCGGCCGGCTTTCCCTCTCCGGCAATCACGCCACACTCCACGAAAGGCCCTCCCCGATGAAACTGCTCCGCACGATTACCGCCGTCGCCCTCGCCTGCCTGGGCACCGCCGCCGTTGCCGCGGAAGGGCTCGTTGCCGTGAAGAGCCCGCATACCGCCAAGGCCACGATGGACCGACTCGAGGCGCAGGTGAAGAAGCGCGGGCTCAACGTCTTCCTGCGCCTGGACCATGCGGCCGGTGCCGCCAAGGTCGGCAAGACCCTTCGCGCCACGGAACTCCTCGTGTTCGGCAACCCGCAGGGCGGCACGCCCTTCATGGAATGCGCGCAGTCGGTGGGCATCGACCTGCCGCTCAAGGCACTGGTTTGGGAGGACGCTTCCGCGCAGGTCTGGGTGGGCTACAACGATCCGGCTTTCCTCGCGAAGCGCCACGAGGTGCCGCAGTGCCCCGTCGCCGGGAACCTCCAGAAGGCGATGGCGGGCATCGCGGAAGCCACCGTGGCGCGCGACTGAATCCTGACTGGGGCGCGAATCCCGGCGCCATCCCGGTCCGCGTGTTCGCGGTCCATAATTCCCTCTTCCCCGGTTCGGCTCCGGGACGGGAGGCTCGCGCATGAGTAGCGAATCCTTCGATGCGATCGTCGTCGGTGCCGGCCAGGCCGGCCCCGCCATTGCCGAGCGCTGCAGCAAGGAGGGGCTGCGCACGGCCATCATCGAGCGCGGGCACTTCGGGGGCACCTGCGTGAACGTCGGCTGCGTGCCCACCAAGACGCTGGTGGCGAGCGCCCGCGCCGTCCACCAGGCCCGCCGCGGCGAGGAGCTCGGCTTCGCAACCGGCGACATCCGCGTCGACATGGCGCGGGTGAAGGCACGCAAGGACGCGATCGTCCGCCAGTCCCGCGAAGGGGTCGAGGCCTGGATGCGCGGGCTCGCGAAGGCCGAGGTCATCGTGGGCGACGCCCGCTTCGTCGCGCCGTCCACCCTGGACGTGGCGGGGCGGCGGCTCGCCGCGCCGCGAATCTTCCTGAACGTCGGCGGGCGTTCCGTCACGCCCGGGATTCCCGGCATCGGCGACGTGCCGACCCTGGACAACGCGTCGGTGATGGAGCTCTCCGAGGTTCCCGGGAACCTGGTGATCGTCGGCGGCAGCTACATCGGGCTCGAGTTCGCCCAGATGATGCGGCGCTTCGGCGCGCGGGTGACGGTCGTGGAGCGCGCGCCGCGCCTGCTGCCGCGCGAGGACGAGGACGTCTCCGAGGGAGTGCGCGCGATCCTCGAGGCCGAAGGGGTGCGCTTCGAGCTCGGCTCCGAATGCATCTCCCTCTCGCGGGAAGGCGACGGCATCGCGGTCGGTGCGGCGTGCGGCGGCGAGCACCCGCGCATCGTGGGCAGCCACGTGCTGCTCGCGGTCGGCCGGCGCCCCAACACCGACGGCCTCGGGCTCGAAGCTGCGGGCATCCGCAGCGACGAGCGCGGCTACATCGTCGTGGACGACCAGTGCCGCACCAGCGCAGAGGGCGTGTGGGCGGTGGGCGACTGCAACGGGCGCGGCGCCTTCACGCACACCTCGTGGAACGACCACGAGATCGTCGTCGCGAACCTCTTCGACGGCGACCCGCGCCGCATCGCCGACCGCATCCCCTGCTACGCGCTCTTCATCGACCCGGCGCTCGGGCGCATCGGCATGTCCGACGCCCAGGCGCGCGCGAGCGGCCGCCCGGTGCTGCACGCGAAGATGCCGATGAAGCGCGTGGGCCGGGCCCGCGAGATGGGCGAGACCCAGGGCTTCATGAAAGTGCTGGTCGACGCCGAAAGCCGGCTGCTGCTGGGCGCGGCGATCCTCGGCGTCAACGGCGACGAGGTCGTGCACTCCCTCCTGGACGTGATGGCGGCGAGGCAGCCCTGCACCGTGATCTCGCGCACGATGCACATCCACCCGACCGTATCGGAACTCGTGCCGACGCTGCTGCAGCAATTGCGTCCGATGGACTGACCCGCCGGACGCGGCAACCCGAACAGGAAACCGGAAGGACTACCTGCGCGGTCCGAACGTCACCGCGTCGACCGACGGCCGGATTTCGCGGCGGGGGCCCCGGCGGCGGTGCGCCGGGCGATCTCCCCGGCCACCGCCTCGAGCTGCGCGGCGAGGTTGTGCCTCACCGCCACGTTGCCGATGGCCGGCGGCGGCGTCATGTGCAGCCCGATCACCGCGGTGTAGCGCAATTGCACTCGCGGCGCCCCGCGGCGGGACGGCGCGGGCGCGATCTCGTAGCGCCCCTCGAACACCTCGATCGCGCGGCGCTTGAGGATCCCCAGGTCGAAGCTCACCGCCCTGGCGTCGGCCACGCGCTGGCGCTGGTGTTCGATGTCCAGCCGCACCAGCATGTCCTGCGCGAAGAGGAGGAAGCGGAACTCGCCCTCCTGTTCCACCACCAGGCGCTCGCCGTCCTTCCCCACGGCCTTGCGCTCGATCACGCGGCAGGCGCGGATGCCCGGCATGAAGCTCGGCAGCGCGCCGTAGTCCGTGATGGTCTCCCACACCGTCTGCTCGTCGGCGGCGAGGTCAAGCACGGCTTCGGCGTCGAAGCGGCGGCCGGTGCGGCGCACCTCGACCTTGACGGCGTCGGTCATGGAAAGTCCTGGGGCGGGTGGTATGCGACGGACGGGGCGTGAACCCCTGGATTGTATGTCGGCCCGCGGCCCTGCCGCTTGCGGCGGGGGATAATCGCGGATACGTTCGAGGAGCCCCATGAGCAACCTGCCCAAGTGCCCGCAGTGCGGTTCGGAATTCACCTACGAGGACGGCACGCGCTACGTCTGCCCGGAATGCGCCCACGAGTGGGACAGCCAGGCAGCTGGGGAGGCCGCCCCGTCCGCGCTCGTGGTCCGCGACGCCAACGGCAACGAGCTGCACGACGGCGACACCGTCACCGTGATCAAGGACCTCAAGGTCAAGGGCTCGTCCCTGGTGGTCAAGGTAGGCCTCAAGGTGAAGAACATCCGCCTCGTCGAGGGCGACCACGACATCGACTGCAAGGTCGAGGGCATCGGACCCATGAAGCTCAAGTCGGAGTTCGTCAGGAAGGCCTGACTCCCGGGCCTCAGCGCTGCCAGGGCGCCTCGGCGCCCGCGTCGACGCCATATCGTTTCACCGCCTCGTCGCGCCGCACGTCGCCCATGGCGTGCAGCGCCGCCACCGCGATCGAGTGCCGGTCCACCTCGAAGAAGCGCCGCAGCCGCTCGCGCGTGTCGCTGCGTCCGAAGCCGTCCGTCCCCAGCGCCAGGTACGGATCGCGCACCCACGGCCGGATGAGATCCGCCACGGCGCTCACGTAGTCGCTCGCGGCGACGACCGGCACGCCGCGCTTCGGCAACTGGCTCTCCATCCACGGCGCCCCGGCCTTGCCGCCCAGCCGCGCCGAACGCGAGGACCCCATCGCCTCCCGGCGAAGCTCCGTGAAGCTCGTGACGGAGAAGACCTCCGCCGCCACCTGCCAGTCGCGCTCCAGCAGCTCCGCGGCGGCCATCGCCTCGGGAAGGATGGTGCCGGCGCCCAGCAGCCGCACCTTCGCCCCGGCCGCCTCCCGCACCCGGTACATCCCGCGCAGGATTCCCTCCTCGGCCCCCTTCGGCATCGAGGGCTGCGCGTAGGCCTCGTTCATCACCGTCACGTAGTGGAAGACGTCCTCCTGCGCCGTGAGCATGCGGCGCATGCCGTCCTCGAGGATCACGGCGAGCTCGTAGGCGTACGCCGGGTCGTAGGCGCGGCAGTTGGGGATCGTCGAGGCGATGAGGTGGCTCGTGCCGTCCTGGTGCTGCAGCCCTTCCCCGGAGAGCGTGGTGCGCCCGGCCGTGGCGCCGACGAGGAAGCCGCGGGAGCGCGAGTCGGCCGCGGCCCAGATGGCGTCGCCCACGCGCTGGAAGCCGAACATCGAGTAGTAGATGTACATCGGCAGCATCGCGTGGCCGTGCGCCGAGTAGCTCGTGGCCGCGGCGACCCACGAGGCGATGGCGCCCGCCTCGTTGATGCCCTCCTCCAGGATCTGGCCGTCCACCGCCTCCTTGTAGAAGGAGAGCTGCTCGCGGTCCTCGGGCCGGTATAGCTGGCCCAGAGGCGAGTAGATGCCGATCTGCCGGAAGAGGTCCGCCATGCCGAAGGTGCGCGCCTCGTCGGCGATGATGGGGACGAGGCGCCGGCCGAGTGCCGCGTCCTTGAGGAGCGCGCCGATCATGCGCACGAAGGCGACCGTCGTGGACATCTCCTTGCCGCCCGCCTCCAGCGCGAACTTCGCGAACGCGCCGGCCGGCGGTGTGGCCACCGGCTCGCAGGTCGCCACGCGCGCCGGGAGGTAGCCGCCCAGCTTGCCGCGCCGCGCGTGCAGGTAGGCCATCTCGGGGCTCTCGCGCGGCGGGCGGACGAACTCGCAGTTCTCCACCTGTGCATCGGTGAGCGGCAGCGCGAAGCGTTCGCGGAACGCGAAGAGCTCCTCGGCATCCAGCTTCTTCTGCTGGTGCGTGGTCATGCGCCCCTGGCCCGCCGTGCCCATGCCGTAGCCCTTCTTGGTCTGGGCGAGGATCACCGTGGGCTGGCCCTCGTGCCGCGCCGCGTGCCAGTAGGCGGAGAAGATCTTCACCGGGTCGTGCCCGCCGCGGCGCAGGCGATCGATGTCGTCGTCCGAGAGGTGCGCGGCGAGGCTCTGCAGCTCCGGGTAGCGGTTGAAGAAGTGCTCGCGGTTGAAGCGCCCGTCGGTTGCGGCATAGGTCTGGAACTCGCCGTCCACCGTCTCGGCGAAGCGCTTCTCCAGGAGCTGGCCCGTGTCGCGCGCGAAGAGCGGGTCCCAGTCGCTTCCCCAAAGCACCTTGATCACGTTCCAGCCCGCGCCGGCGAAGAGACCCTCCAGCTCCTGCACGATCGAGCCGTTGCCGCGCACCGGGCCGTCGAGGCGCTGCAGGTTGCAGTTCACCACGAGAACGAGGTTGTCCAGGCGCTCGCGCGCGGCCACCGAGAGCCCGGCGAGCGACTCCGGCTCGTCCATCTCGCCGTCGCCCACGAAGGCCCACACCTTGCGCCCGGCCGTCTTCGCGTGGCCGCGGTGCTCGAGGTAGCGCATGAAGCGCGCCTGGTAGATGGCGAAGAGCGGCCCCAGGCCCATGGAGCCGGTGGGGAAGTGCCAGAAGTCCGGCATGAGCCACGGGTGCGGATACGAGGAAAGCCCCCCGCCCCCGGTCTCGCGCCGGTAGTTGTCGAGCTGCTCCTCCGTGAGCCGCCCCTCGAGGAAGGCGCGCGCGTAGACCCCGGGCGCCGAGTGCGGCTGGAAATACACCACGTCCCCGTCCTGCCCCGCCCGGAAGAAGTGGTTGAAGCCCACTTCGAAGAGGTCGGCTGCCGAGGCGTAGCTCGCGATGTGCCCGCCCAGCTCGCCGGAGACGCGGTTGGCGCGCACCACCATCGCCAGCGCGTTCCAGCGCACCAGCGCCGAGAGCCGCGACTCGATCTCGAGGTTGCCCTGGTACGGGGGCTGCTCGTCGAGGCCGATGGTATTCACGTACGGGGTCGCGAGCACGCGCGGCAGCGGCACGCGGCGCACGCGGGCGTGCTGCAGCAGGCGGCGCAGTAGGAAGGTGGCGCGGCCGCGGCCCCCGGAGGCGATGACCGCGTCGAGCGCGTCGACCCACTCGCCGGTCTCGAGCGGGTCGGTGTCGGGGAAGTCGGCCGCCCCGGGGATGTCCGGTTCCATGGGCTGGGGGGTCTCGTGAGTGAGCCGTGAGCTTACCCGCGCACCCCGCCGGCCGCCATCCCCCCGGGCCATGTCCTCTAGCGGACTTTTTGTGCAATGCAGCGTTGACACTGCCGTCGGCACGGGCTTATGGTGCGGCAGGTTCTATATAGGAGTTCGCATGCCTCGCGCCATCGTCCTCGACCGCCGCGACAACGTCGCCACCCTCATCGACAGCGGGCAGCCCGGCCAGGCCTGCACCCTCCAGGGCGAGGCGAGCGGCGAGTTGGTCCTCCTGCAGGTCGTGCCCTTCGGCCACAAGGTCTGCGTCCGCGCCACCCCGGCGGGGGGCGACATCCTCAAGTACGGCCAGGTCATCGGCAAGGCCGCGAAACCGCTCGCCGTCGGCGAGCACGCGCACATCCACAACGTCGAGTCGGCCCGCGGCCGCGGCGACAAGGCGGAGGGCTGAAATCATGGTGCGGACCTTCCTCGGCTACCCCCGCTCCAACGGCACCGTCGGCGTGCGCAACCACGTCGCGGTGATCTCTGTGATGGACAACTGCAACCCGGTCACGCGCGCGATCTGCCAGGCGGTCGACATGACGCTGCCGGTGACCACGCTCTTCGTGCGCGGCCAGTACGGCCACGACCTCGAGGTGGCGTTCAACACGCTCGCGGGCATGGGGCGCAACCCGAACATCGCCGCGGTACTGCTGGTGGGGCTCGAGGAGCAGACCACCGAGGAGGTCGCGCGGCGCATCCGGCCGGCCGGCAAGCCCGTGGAGTCGATCAACCTGCAGCCGCACGGCACCATCAACGCGGTCGCGGAAGGCACGCGGCGCGCGCTGAAGCTCGCGGTCGCCGCCTCGGCCGCGCGGCGCGCGCCCTGCCCGGTGTCCTCGCTGCTGGTCGGCGTCGAGTGCGGCGGGTCCGACACGACCTCGGGCCTCACCTGCAACCCGACGATCGGGGCCATGGCGGACCGGCTGGTCGCCGACGGCGGCTCGGTGATCATCTCGGAGACCTCCGAATTCCTCGGCGCCGAGCACCTGTTCGCGGCGCGCGCGAAGGACGAGGCCGTCGGCAAGGCGTTCGTCGAGGCGGTGGTGCGCCTGGAGCGCGAGGCGGTGAGCCGAGGCATGGACATACGCGGCACGAACCCCACGCAGGACAACATCCGCGGCGGCCTCACGACCATCGAGGAGAAGGCGCTGGGCGCGATGGCGAAGGCCGGCACCTCGCCCCTGAGGGGCGTGCTCGCCTACGGCGAGGCCCCCGCCGGGAAGGGGCTCCACTTCATGGACGCGCCGGCGCCGGCGGTGGAGAACCTCACCGCCATGGCCGCGGCCGGCTGCCAGCTCATCTTCTTCGGCACCGGCGTGGGCAACCCCATCGGCAACATGGTCGCGCCCACCGTGAAGGTCTGCGGCAACGTGAACACGCTGCGCACCATGGCGGACAACATCGACTTCGACGCCTCCGAGATCCTCGAGAAGAGCGCGAAGGTCGGCGCCGTCGGCGATCGCCTCTACGACTTCGCCGTCGAGGTGGCCTCCGGCACGCGGACGACCAGCGAGCTCCTCGACATACGCGAGACGGCCATCAGCCGCTTCGCCCCGACGATCTGAGGTCCCCGGCCCATGACCAAGCTCGAGCGCGTGAGCGAGTCCATCACCCGGCGGATCGAGTCGGGCGCCCTTCGGGAGGGCGACCGCCTGCCTTCCGAGGAGCAACTCGCCGTGCAACACCGGGTGAGCGTGGGCACCGTGCAGAAGGCGCTGGCGCGGCTGGCCAACTCCGGCCTCGTCACGCGCGAGCACGGCCGCGGCACCTTCGTCACCGGGTCGCGGGTGCGCACATCCGACGTGAGCTACCTGCGCTTCCGCGACGCCGCGGGGCAGGAGCTGCCCAACTTCATCCACCTGCGCTCGGTGAAGCGGCTCAAGAGCCGCGGCCCGTGGTCCGACTTCCTCGGCGACGAGCCCGCCTACGTGCGCATCGAGCGCCGCATCAGCGTCGGCGGGAAGATGGACCTGTACAGCGCGTTCTGGCTGCGCGAGGCGGAGTTCGCGCGCCTGAACGGCAAGGACCGCAGCGCGCTGGAGAAGAACCTGCGCGTGCTGCTCGGCCAGAAGCTTTCGCTGCCGACGCTGCGCGTCGACCAGTGGATCCGCTTCGAGCGCCCGCCGCAGGCCGTCGCGAGAATGCTCGGGCTGGGCAAGGACCAGCTCGGTTTCGTCATGGAAATGCGCGGCTACACGCTGCGGGACCGGCCGCTCTACTACCAGCGCGTGTGCGCCGGGCCGTTCGCGCAGAACCTGGAAATCGTACGCTGACGGCGGCAGGCGCCGCCGTCCCGCCGGCCCGCGGCCGCATCCGGCCGCGGCGGCACAGGAACAGGAACGAGGGGGAGCTGCAATGAACGCGACAGGGGTCGACAACGGAAACCCGGCCGCCACCGGGCCGACGCCGCTGCTGGCGGTGGACGGCGTGACGCTCCAGTACAAGACGCGCGATCACCTGGTGACCGCGACGTACCGCGTCAGCTTCAACGTCTTCCCGGCCGACCGCTTCGTGCTGCTCGGCCCGTCGGGATGCGGCAAGTCGACGCTGCTCAAGGGCGTGGGCGGGTTCATGAAGCCGGTCGAGGGCACGATGCGCCTCAAGGGGCGCGTGATCGACTCCCCCGGGCCGGACCGGATGATGGTGTTCCAGGAGTTCGACCAGCTGATGCCCTGGAAGACGGTGCTCGCGAACGTGATGTTCCCGATGCGCGTGAGCCGCGCCTTTCCCCGCAACGAGATCCGGGACCGCGCTATGGCGGCGATCGAGAAGGTCGGCCTCACGAAGTTCCGCGACATCCACCCGCACATGCTCTCCGGCGGGATGAAGCAGCGCGTCGCCATCGCGCGGGCCATGGCGATGGAGCCCGACATCCTCCTCATGGACGAGCCTTACGCGGCGCTCGACGCCCTGACGCGCCGGCAGATGCAGGAGGAGCTGCTGCAGCTCTGGGACGACACCCGCTTCGCCGTCCTCTTCGTCACGCACTCGATCGAGGAGGCGATCATCGTGGGCTCGCGCATCCTGGTGCTCTCGCCGCACCCCGGGCGCGTGAAGGCCGAGCTCAACGCGCACCAGTTCACCCACACCGAGCAGGGCAGCGCCGAGTTCATGGACCTGCACCGGCGCATCCACAACATGCTCTTCGCCGAGCGCATCGAGGCGCAGGCGCTCAAGGAGGCCGGCCATGGCTGAACCGCGTCCGAAGCCGCTGCCGCCGCTGCGGCCCGAGGTCGAGAACACGTCCCTCGAGTCCGGCCAGATCGGGGAGGTGCAGGTGCGCCTGTCGGCGTGGGAGCGCGTGGTCAACCAGGACTGGGTGCGCCGCGTCGCCATCCTGGTGATCCTCGCCCTCGCATGGGAGATCTACGGCCGCTACCTGAAGAACCCGCTCATGGTGCCCACGTTCTCGAACATGGTCGCGGCCCTCTGGGACGCCACCGTGCACGGGCCGCTGCTCGAGCGCATCTACACCTCCATCCGGGTCCTGCTCATCGGCTATGCCTGCGGCGTGGGGCTGGCGGCGGTGTTCACCGCGCTGGCGGTCTCCACGCGCATCGGCACCGACCTGCTGTCCACGCTCACCGCGATGTTCAACCCGCTGCCCGCCATCGCCCTCCTGCCGCTGGCGCTCCTGTGGTTCGGTCTCGGCGTTCCCAGCCTGGTCTTCGTGATCATCCACTCGGTGCTCTGGGCGGTGGCGCTCAACACGCACTCCGGCTTCCTGTCGGTGTCGGAGACGATGCGCATGGCGGGGCAGAACTACGGCCTGCGCGGCGTGCGCTTCGTCGTGCACGTGCTGATGCCGGCCGCGTTCCCCGCGATCCTCGCCGGGCTCAAGATCGGCTGGGCCTTCGCCTGGCGCACGCTGATCGCGGCCGAGCTGGTGTTCGGGGTGTCGTCGCGCTCCGGGGGGCTGGGCTGGTTCATCTTCGAGAACCGCAACCAGCTCGAGACGGCCCACGTGTTCGCGGGGCTCACGGCGGTGATCATCATCGGCCTGCTGGTCGAGAGCGTGATCTTCCGCAACATCGAGATCCGCACGGTCAGGAAGTGGGGCATGCAGCACTGAAACTGGGCGCGCCGGCAGGCTGGCCGGTGCCAACAACCGAGGAGGCGATGACATGGAAGAGCCGGGCTTCATAGTTCACCACAAGGGCGACAGCCTGGGCGTGGTGGTCGTGGAAGACGTCAAGGCGGGCCAGAAGCTGAGGGGCTGGATCATGGACACGAACGAGACGATCGAGCTCACGGCGGCCGCCGACATCCCGCTCGGGCACAAGGTGGCTCTCGTGCCGCTCGGGAAGGGCGACACCGTCCTCAAGTACGGCAACGACGTCGGGCGCGCGGTCGAGGACATCGGCGTGGGCGGCTATGTCCACTTCCACAACATCAAGAGCAAGAGGTGGTGAGATGACGCACGATTCCTTCTTCGGGTACCGCCGCGCCAACGGCCGCGCCGGCATCCGCAACTACGTCCTCATCCTGCCAGTGGACGACATCTCGAACGCCGCCTGCGAGGGTGTCGCCAACAACGTGCACGGCACGATGGCGCTGCCGCACTCGTACGGCCGCCTGCAGTACGGCGAGGACCTCGACCTGCACTTCCGCACCATCATCGGCTGCGGCGCCAACCCGAACGTGGCCGCGGTGCTGGTGATCGGCATCGAGCCCGGCTGGACGAAGCGCGTGGTCGACGGCATCGCCGCCACGGGCAAGCCCGTGCGCGGGCTGCACATCGAGGGCAAGGGCGAGCTCACCACCATCGCCGAGGGCTGCCGCGTGGCGCAGGAGTTCGTCCAGTACGCCACCGAGCTGCAGCGGGAGCGCATCCCCATCGAGGACCTCTGGGTCGCCACCAAGTGCGGCGAGTCCGACACCACGTCGGGAATCGCCTCCTGCCCCGCAGTGGGAAACCTCATCGACAAGCTCGACGCGCGCGGCATCACCAGCTGCTTCGGCGAGACGACGGAGATCACCGGCGGGGAGAAGCTCTGCGCCTCGCGCGCGGCCAACCCCGAAGCCGCCGCGAAGTTCATGAAGGTCTTCCAGGCCTACCAGGACGAGGTCATGCGCTTCAAGGTCGACGACCTCTCCGACAGCCAGCCGAGCAAGGGCAACAAGGCGGGCGGCCTGAGCACGATCGAGGAGAAGGCGTTCGGGAACCTGCAGAAGATCGGCGAGAAGGCCATGTACATCGACGTGCTGGCCCCCGCCGAGGCGCCGTCCCGGGGCCCGGGGCTGTACTACATGGACACTTCGAGCGCCGCGGCCGAGTGCCTGCCGCTGCAGGCGGCGGCGGGCTTCGTCCTGCACCTCTTCCCGACGGGCCAGGGCAACGTCGTGGGCAACCCCATCATGCCGACGATCAAGCTCACCGCGAATCCCCGGACCGCGCGCGTCATGAAGGAGCACATCGACCTCGACGTCTCCGACGTGCTCCGCCGGAAGATGACGATCAGCCAGGCGGGGGACGCGCTGATCGACATGGCGGTGCGCACGAGCAACGGGCGCCTCACCACCGCGGAGACCCTGCGCCACCGCGAGTTCGCCATGACCAAGCTTTACCGCAGCGCCTAACCGACAGGAGGCCGAACGTGAATACCAGCAACGGAACGAAGCGACGCGCGTTTGCAAGGCTCGGTGTCTCACTGCTCGCCCTTGCCGCGGGCCTGGCCGGAGTGCCCGCCGCGGCCCAGGTGAGCGAGATCCGTTTCGCGAAGGGATTCGGCATCCCCTATCTCCCGGTGATCATCCTCGAGGAGCAGGGGCTGGTGGAGAAGCACACGAAGCTCCTGGGGCTTCCGGAGGCCAAGGCGAAGTTCATCCAGCTCGCGAGCGGCGCGGCGATGACCGACGCCCTCATCTCCGGCAACCTCGAGTACGCGACCGGCGGCCCGGGGCCGCTCCTCACCGTCTGGGACAAGACCCGCGGGAACCTCGGCGTGCGCGCGATTGGGGCGATCAGCTCGATCCCGGTGTACCTCAACTCCATCAATCCCAGGGTGAAGACGCTGCGCGACTTCGGGGATTCCGACCGCATCGCCGTGCCGAGCGTGAAGATCTCGACGCAGGCGGTCACGCTCCAGATCGCGGCGGAGAAGGAGTTCGGGCGCGGCAAGCACGACATGCTGGACAAGCTCACGGTCTCCATGGCGCCGCCCGACGCGCACAACGCGATGATGAGCAAGGGCACGGAGATCACCGCCAACTTCACCAGCCCGCCGTTCATGTACATGCAGCTGCGCAACAACCACGCCCACACCGTCCTCAGTTCCTACACGGTCATGGAAGGGCCGACGACCTTCATCCTGATGTGGACGACGCAGAAGTTCCACGACGCCAACCCGAAGCACCACCAGGCCGTGCTCAACGCGCTGGAGGAGGCGAACAGGTTCATCAAGGACAACCCGCGCGGCGCCGCGGAGGCCTTCATCAGGAACCAGAAGTCGAAGCTCGAGCTCCCCTTCGTGCAGGAGATGGTCGCGCACCCCGAGACCCACTTCACGACCGCGCCGCAGAACCTGATGAAGTACGCCGACTTCATGTCGCGCATCGGTTCCCTCAAGCAGCGGCCGGCGAGCTGGAAGGACGTGTTCTTCCCCGAGGTCCACGATCGCCAGGGGAGCTGAGGCGGCATGCGGCACTACGACACGACCGAGCTCTCGGGCTGGCTCGCGCGCGCCTTCGTCGCCTGCGGCATGGCGCCGGAGGCGGCGCAGGCGGGCGCGCGCGTCCTGGTGCGCACCAATGCGCGGGGCGTCGAGACCCACGGCGTGTCGCGCGCCCTCGTCTACGTGCAGAAGCTCAGGTCGGGGGAGCTCACGCCGAGGCCCGACGTGCGCTACGAAGACCGGGAAGGCGTGCTGCACTGCCACGCCGGCTCGGGGCTGGGCCAGGCGGTGGCCCCGCGGGTGATCGACGAGGCCGTGGCCCGCGCCGCGCACGCGGGCTTCGTCCCGGTGATCATCCACGACGTCGGCCACCTCGCGGCACTCGGCATGTTCGCGCTGCAGGCGGCCGAAGCCGGGATGATCGCCTTCATCTCGCAGTCCACCCCGCCGGTCATGGCGCTGCCCGGGTCGACCGGAGCGGCGATCGGCAACAACCCGCTCGCGTTCGCAAGCCCGGTGGCCGGCGGCCCGCCCCTGGTCTTCGACATCGCCGCGAGCGGGGTTGCGCGCGGCAACGTGCTCGCCGCCGCGCGCGAGCAGCGCGAGATCCCGCTCGGCTGGGCGATCGACGCCGAGGGCCGGCCGACCACCGACCCGAAGGCCGCGCTCGCCGGGGCGATGCTGCCCATGGCCGGCCACAAGGGAATCGGGCTCGCGATGATGGTGCAGTGCCTCGCGGGCAGCCTCAGCGGGGCGCTGCCCGCATCGGTGACCGGTGGCGCCGCGCCCGGCAGCGCCCCGGCGCGTGTCGGCGCCTTCCTCTTCGTCGCCAACCCGGAACTGGTGGCGGGACGTGCCGCCTACGACGCGCACATGGCCGGCTGGCTCGCGGCCTACCGGCAGGCTTCCGGCGCCGAAGGCCGCTATCCGGGCGAACGCGCGGCGAGGCTCGAGGCCGAGCGCGCGAAGACCGGCATCCCGCTGCCCGACGGGGTCGTCAACGAACTGCGCACGGTCGGCGAGACGACCGGCGTGCCGTTCACCCAGGAACCGCTGGCGCAGACCGCGGCAGATTGAGCGCAGTTCCCAACTCACCCGAGGAGACACCATGAGCACAACGATTCGAAGCATCGGCAACCGCGCGGGCGTCCTGCTCGCGGCGGTCGCCTTCGCCGCCCTCGCGGCCACGCCGCTGCGCGCCGAAGTGAAGGAACTGCGCATCGCCAAGGGGTTCGGCATCGGCTACCTGCCGCTGATCGTGATGGAGCACGAGCAGCTCTTCGAGAAGCACGCCAAGGCCGCGGGCCTGGCCGGCAGCGCCGCGAAGTGGCTGGTCATCGACGGCGGCACGACCCAGGCGCAGCTGCTCATCGGCGGCAACCTCGAGATCTCCTCCGGGGGGCTCGGGCCGCTGGTCACGATCTGGGCGCGCACCAAGGGCAGCCTCGAGGTGCAGGGGATGGCCTCGATCAACTCGATGCCGCTCTACCTGAACACGATCAACCCGGCCGTGAAGACGGTCAGGGACTTCACCGACAAGGACCGGATCGCGTTGCCGGTGATCAAGTCGTCCATCCAGGCGGTGATCCTGCAGATGCACGCCGAGAAGGTCTACGGCGCGGGCAAGCACGACACGCTCGACCGGCTCACCGTCTCGATGGCGCACCCGGACGGCACCTCCGCGCTGCTCTCCGGCAGGACCGAGGTGACGGCGCACCTGTCGTCCCCGCCCTTCCAGTACCAGCAGCTCAAGGACCCGAAGGTGAAGAGGATCTTCAGCTCCTACGAGGTCGTGGGCAGCCCGCACACCTTCAACCTGATCTGGACCACGAAGAAGTTCCGCGACGAGAACCCCAAGAGCTACGCCGCGTTCCTGGCCGCCCTCAAGGAGGCCATGGACAAGATCAACGCCGACAAGCCGAAGTACGCCAAGGTGTTCGTGGACTTCACCAAGTCGAAGCTCGCCCCGGAGTTCATCCTCGAGATGATGAACGACCCGGAGATCCGCTTCACGATGGCGCCCGAGGGGACGATGCGCTTCGCGGCCTTCCTGAACAAGATCGGCACCATCAAGCAGGTGCCGGGGACCTGGAAGGACATGTTCTTCCCGGAAATCCACAACCTGCCGGGCACCTGAGCGGACCGCCGGCGAACAAGGGGAACGGCAATGGCCGAGATCGTGATCACCGAGTTCATGGACCCGGCCGGGGTCGAGTCCCTCGCGGGATTCGACGTGCTGTACGACCCGCAGCTCGTCGACAAGCCGGAGGCGCTGCGCGCGGCGCTGGCCGACTGCCGCGGCCTCATCGTGCGCAACCGCACGCAGGTGCGCCCCGCGCTCCTCGAGGCGGCACCGCGCCTGGAGGTCGTGGGGCGGCTCGGCGTGGGCCTGGAGAACCTCGACCTCCCGGCCTGCGCCGCGCGGGGCGTTCCCGTGCTCCCGGCCACCGGCACCAACGACGAGACCGTGGCCGAGTTCGTGATGGCGGCGGTGCTGGTGATGCTGCGCGCCGGCGCATTCCACGTGAGCGCCGACGTCCTGGCCGGCAAGTGGCCGCGCACGCGCGTCATCGGGGGCCGCGACGCCAAGGGGCTCACGATGGGGCTGGTGGGGTTCGGCGCGATCGCGCGCCAGGTCGCCGAGCGCGCGCGCGCGTTCGGCATGCGGGTCCTCGCCTCCGACCCGTTCGTGGCGCCGGAACATCCCGCCTGGGACGCGCTCGGCGTCGGGCGGCGCGAGCTGGCCGCGATGCTCCCCGAGGCGAACGTGCTCAGCATCCACGTCCCCATGACGCCCCGGACGCGCGGCCTGCTCGACGCCGCGGCCCTGCGCTCGCTGCCGGACGGCGCATACGTCGTGAACACCGCCCGCGGGGGTGTCGTCGACGAGGCGGAGCTGGTCGCGCAGCTGCGCAGCGGGAGGATCGCGGGGGCCATGCTGGACGTGGTCGAGCAGGAGCCCCTGGCGGCGGGCAGCCATTTCGTGGACGTGCCCAACCTGATCCTGTCGCCGCACGTCGCGGGCATCACCCGCGACGCCAATCTGCGGGCGAGCATGCTCACGGCCGACAACGTCCGGCTCGTGCTGCAGGGCCATCCCCCGAAGGTGGCGGACGCGGCGCGCTCCGCGCTCGCCTAGGGCCCGGGCCCCCCGCCGAGGCCGCCGCGCGGGGGGCGACGCGGCGGTGCATCCACGGTCGATGCTAAAATTCGACCACGATCCATCTCGACGGCGCCGCATCCAGGCGCCGCTGCCCCTTTCCGAGGCCCCCCGATGAACCAAAAGACCGCGGTCCCCGTGTACGCCTCGCCGAGGCACGTGAACGGGCCGGAGGAATGCACCTTCTACCATTCGATCGAGCTGCCGGGACTCGGGTTGCAGAAGGGGTCCTGGGACCTTCGCCGCGACGTCGACACCTACATCGGGCGCCTGCCCGTGGCGGGCAAGACCGTGCTGGACGTGGGCACCGGATCGGGATTCCTATGCTTCGAGATGGAGAAGCGCGGCGCGAACATGATCGCCTTCGACTTCGATGCGAGCCTCGGCGAGAACCAGCACGACATCGTGCCGATGCACGACTTCGAGGAGCGTTTCGGCGCGAGCCGCGAGGTGTTCTGGGCGCAGCTCTCCTCCGGCCTCGACCGCATGAAGAACAGCTTCTGGCTCACGCACCGGCTGCTGGGCTCGAAGGCGCGCGTCTTCTACGGGGACGTGTACGACTGCAAGGCGGACTTCGGCCCCGTGGACGTGGTGTTCATGGGGAACATCCTGCTGCACCTCCAGAGCCCCGTGCAGGCCCTCGCCAACTTCGCGCCGTACGCGCGCGAGGCGATCGTCATCACCGAGAACTGCGCGGAGAAGGTCGACTACAAGTCGGATGCCGCCGCGTGCTACCTCGTCCCGAACGCCGAGCGCCGCGACCTGGCGAGCTGGTTCGCGACCTGGTGGCAGCTCACGCCGGGGTTCCTCAAGCGCTACCTGCGCGTGCTGGGGTTCAAGTCCTTCGAGGTCACCTTCCACGACGCGCACTGGGCGGACCCGCCCACGCCGATGCCGCAGTTCACGGTGGTGGCCCGCCGCTAGCCCCCCGGGAAGCCGAAGGCGGCGCTACGCCTTCTTCCCCGCGGAAGCAGCCGCGCGGATGGCGTCCAGGGTGGTGTTCGGCGTGATCGCCTGCGGGTCGATGCGCACCTCGATCACCGCGGGCTTCCCCGAGGCCACGCAGCGTTCGAAGGCCGGACCGAACTGGGCCGTCTCCTCCACGATCTCCCCCGCCGCCCCGAAGGAACGCGCGTAGGCCGCGAAGTGCGGGTTCACGAGGTCGGTGCCGTGCACGCGCCCGGGGTAGTGCTTCTCCTGGTGCATGCGGATGGTGCCGTACATGCCGTTGTTCACGATCACCACGATGATCGCCGCGTTGTACTGCACCGCGGTCGCGAGTTCCTGCCCCGCCATGAGGAAGCAGCCGTCGCCCGCGAACGCGACCACGGTGCGGCCCGGCTCGGCGATCTTGGCCGCGATGGCCGCCGGCACGCCGTAGCCCATCGCGCCGGAGGTGGGCGCGAGCTGCGTGCGGAAGCCCGTGTAGCGGTGGAAGCGGTGCAGCCAGGTGGTGTAGTTGCCGGCGCCGTTGGTGAGGATCGCGTCCTCGGGCAGGTTCTTGTCCAGCCAGTCGACGATGTCCCACATCTGCACCTTGCCGGGTATCTCGCGGCGCGCGGTCCAGGCCATGTAGTCGGCCCTGGCTTCCGGCACGGCCGACTGCCATGCGGAGGCGTCGACGGGCGCCATCGCGGCCACGGCGCGCGCGAACCGGCCCATGCTGGAATGGATGGGAAGCTCGGCCTGGTAGACCCGGCCCAGTTCCTCCGCGCCCGCCATCACGTGCACCAGCTTCTGCCGGGTAACCGGTGAATCGAGGAGCGTGTAGCCGCTCGTCGTCATCTCGCCCATGCGCGCGCCCACGACGAGGAGCACGTCCGCGGTACGCACGCGCTCGGCGAGGATCGGGTTGATGCCCACGCCAACGTCGCCCACGTAGTTCGCGAGGCGGTTGTCGAAGAGGTCCTGGTAGCGGAACGCGCAGGCGACCGGGAGGTGGTTGCCCTCCACGAACTTGCGCATGTCCTCGCACGCGTCCTTCGTCCAGCCGCTGCCGCCCAGCACCACGAGCGGCCGCTTGGCAGCGGCGAGGAGATCGCGAAGGCGCTCGAGCTCGCCGGCGCCGGGCTCGGTGTGAACCGGCGTGTACATCCGCGCGTCCGCCACCGTCGCGGTCGCGTTCAGCAGGTCCTCGGGAAGGGCCAGCACCACGGGCCCGCGCCGGCCCGACATCGCCACCGTGAAGGCGCGGTTCACGTACTCGGGGATGCGCTCGACGGAATCGATGCGCGCGGCCCACTTGGCGAGCGGCGCGAACATCGCGGCGAAGTCCACCTCCTGGAAGGCCTCGCGGTCGCGGAAGTCGCTGCCCACGTCGCCCACGAAGAGGATCATCGGCGTGGAGTCCTGGAAGGCCGTGTGCACGCCCACCGAGGCCTGCGTGGCACCGGGGCCGCGCGTCACGAAGCAGATCCCCGGCCGCCCGGTGAGCTTCGCGTGCGCCTCGGCCATGTTGGCGGCGCCCGACTCGTGGCGGCAGACGACGAGCTTCAGCTTCGCGCGGTGCTCGTGCATCGCGTCCAGCGCCGGAAGGAAGCTCTCCCCCGGCACGCAGAAGGCGGTGTCCGCCCCGTGGACCAGCAGTTGCTCGACGAGAATGCGCCCGCCTTGCCTGGAAGTGGTCATAGCTGCCTCACCGTGTAGCCGCGGCCCTTGAGGATTTCCACCAGGCCGCGCGGGCCGGCGAGGTGGAGCGCGCCCACGGCCACGAACACCCGCTCGCGGCCGGCGAGGAGCCAGTCCTCGACCTTCTTCGCCATCGCCTCGTGGCGCGACCAGATGAACTTCTCCTCCAGTTCCCTGGCACCCGGGGTGGCTTCGTTGTACGTCCTCATGACGGCGAGGAGGAGACCCGGGTCGCCCGCCTGCCAGGCGTTCACCAGGCCCGTGATCTGGTCGCGCGCGGCGCCGCTCTCCACTGCGACCACCGCGCCCTCGAAGGCCTGCAGCTGCTCCTTTTCCGTGAGGGAACTCATGAGGGCCGCCTGCGCCTGCACGCCCTCGAGCTCGACGAGGCGCTTCTTCTCGCTCTTCGCGCGCAGGATGAGCTGGAGGTCCACCCCGTACTGCTGCATGTAGCCCTGGCGGCCCCACTCGGCGAAGGAAAGCAGGGAGGCCGCGAAAAAGGGCTTCAGGTGGGCGACGTCCTTCTCCGCCATGCCGCTGGACCGCGCGAGCTGCAGGAGAAATCGCTCGTACAAGGGCCCCGGGACGTGCTTCGAGAGCGTGTCGGGCGGCTGGAGCGTCATCGCGGCGCCCCCCTTCGCCATCGTGGCCGCGTCGGTGATGTCGGCCTCCACGGCGATCACCTTCGCCTCGTCGAAGGCCTCGCGCACGGCCACCGGCAGCGGGTAGAAGCTCTTCTTGCCGGCGTGGATTGTGCCGAAGAGGTAGACCTTGTTGGTGAGCGAGGAAACTTCCCACAGGAAGTGGCGCGCCGCGGGCTGCGGGGCGGGAGACCCGGCCAGCTGCGCATGGGCGGCCGGGGCGAGCCCGAGAATGGAGGAGAGGAGAGCCGCGGCGATCCGGATGGTCATTGCAAAGTCCGATCAAACCCCGATTCTAGCCCACCCGCACCTTGTCCCCCGCCCGGCAAAGCTGTCACTATCGAGCCACGGTCATTACAAGCGTGACGCCATGCAGACAGGTCTCGTCGGACTCGGGAAGATGGGCGCGGGCATCGCGCGGCGCCTTTGCAG
>JAABQW010000165.1 GCA_011391275.1 Betaproteobacteria bacterium | reverse complement strand
GTCGGCCTGGGCGACGCGCTCAACCACATCGGCAAGAAGGCGGTGATCTGCCTGCGCGAGCCCTCGCTGGGCCCCGTGTTCGGGATGAAGGGGGGGGCGGCCGGCGGCGGCTACGCCCAGGTCGTGCCCATGGAGGACATCAACCTGCACTTCACGGGCGACTTCAACGCCATCGCGCTCGCCAACAACCTGCTGGCCGCGATGATCGACAACCACATCAACCACGGCAACGAGCTGGGCTTCGACGTGCGCCGCATCGCGTGGAAGCGCGTGATGGACATGAACGACCGGGCGCTGCGCGAGATCACCGTCTCCCTGGGCGGGCCGGCCAACGGCTTCCCGCGCGAGGACGGCTTCGACATCGTCGTGGCCTCCGAGGTGATGGCGATCTTCTGCCTCGCCACTTCCGTGAAGGACCTCAAGGAGCGCCTGGGCAACATCGTCTGCGGCTACACCCGCGACCAGAAGGCCATCCTCGCCCGCGACCTCAAGTGCCACGGCGCGATGACGGCGCTGCTCAAGACGGCGCTGGCGCCCAACCTCGTCCAGACCCTCGAGCACACTCCGGCCTTCATCCACGGCGGCCCCTTCGCCAACATCGCGCACGGCTGCAACTCGGTGCTCGCGACGCAGACTGCGCTCAAGCTCGCCGACTACGTGGTGACGGAGGCCGGCTTCGGCGCGGACCTCGGCGCCGAGAAGTTCATCGACATCAAGTGCCGCAAGGCGGGCCTGCGTCCCTCGGCCGTGGTGCTGGTGGCCACCATCCGCGCCCTGAAGTTCCATGGCGGCGTGGACGTGAAGGAGCTGGGCAAGCCCAACCTCGTCGCGCTCGAGAAGGGCATCGCCAACATCGAGCGGCACGTGAACAACATCCGCAACAACTACGGCCTGCCCTGCGTGGTGTCGATCAACCACCGCACCGAGGACACCGACGGGGAGGTGAAGCTCCTCATGGACAAGCTCTCCCACCACGGCGCCAAGGTCGTGCTCGCGCGCCACTGGGCGGACGGCGGCAAGGGCGCGGCAGACGTGGCCCGCGAGGTCGTGGCGATGTGCGAGCAGCCAAACGACTTCAAATACGTGTACGAGACGGAGGCGCCCCTCTGGGACAAGATGAAGGCCATCGCCACCAAGATCTACGGCGCGGCCGACATCACGGCCGACTCCAAGGTGCGCGGCCAGATCAAGAAGCTGCAGGAGTCGGGCTACGGCCACTACCCGATCTGCGTGGCGAAGACGCAGTACTCCTTCTCCACCGACCCGCAGCTGCGCGGCGCGCCTTCCGGCCACGTGGTCAACATCCGCGAGGTGCGCCTGGCCGCCGGCGCCGAGTTCGTCGTGATGATCTGCGGCGACATCATGACGATGCCGGGGCTGCCGAAGGTGCCGTCGGCCTGCTCCATCGACGTGGACGACAGCGGCAAGATCGTCGGCCTCTTCTAGGGCGGGATCAGAAGCGAGGTCGGATCCCTTCAGTTGACCGGGTCAGTTGACCGGGTCAAACGAAGGGATCCGACCCTTTTTCACGCCAACTCCCCGGGGAAAAGGGATCCGGGCCCTTTTTCACTATAATCCGGCCATGGATGCCATCGGGAAGTACCAGGTCGTCCGCGAGCTGGGCAGGGGAGCCACCGGCAAGGTCTACCTTGCCACGGACCCGTTCGGCAACAAGCAGGTCGCGATCAAGGTGGCCTATCCCGACGCCCTCAAGAGCAGCGAGGACGGCGCGCTCTACCGCGGCATGTTCCTCAACGAGGCCGCGCTGGCGGGCAAGCTCCACCACCCGCACATCGTCCAGATCTTCGACGCGGTCGTGGAGGACGAGTTCAGCTACATAGTGATGGAGTACGTCGAGGGCGGCACGCTCGAGCGGTTCTGCGAGCCCGCCGCGCTCCTCGACCCGGCCGAGGTCGCCGAGATCATCTTCAAGTGCGTGCGCGCGCTCGCGTTCGCCAGCCGCCTGGGCCTCACCCACCGCGACATCAAGCCGGGCAACATCCTCCACGTCGACGGCACCGACATCAAGATCGCCGACTTCGGCGCGTCGATCAACGCGGTCTCGGACCGCACGATGATCAACAACGTGGGCTCGCCGGCCTACATGGCGCCGGAGCTCATCACGGGCGGCGCGCAGGCTTCCGCCGGCACCGACATCTACTCGCTGGGGGTGGTGATGTACTACCTCCTCGCCGGGCGCCTGCCGTTCGCCGGCGGCACCACGATGAGCGTCATCTACCAGATCGTGAACACAGAGCCCGAGCCGCCCAGCACGCACCGCCAGGGCCTGCTCCCGGAACTCGACGTGATCGTCACGAAGGCGATGGCCAAGGACCCCGCCCAGCGCTACGCCACCTGGGAGGAATTCGGCCAGGCGCTCGCCGAGGTGTGGAAGAAGCTCAACGCGGCGGGCGAGCGCGAGCAGTCCGACACCGAGCGCTTCAACCTGTGCCGCGCGCTTTCCTTCTTCAAGGAATTCCCGGAGAACGAGCTGTGGGAGGTGCTGCGCATCTCCAAGTGGCGCAAGTTCGCGCCCAATTCCGTCCTCATCAAGGAGGGCGACCAGGGCGACTCGTTCTACATCCTGGCCGGCGGCTACGTGCGCGTGACGCGCGGCAAGCGCACCCTGAGCGTCCTCACCTCCGGCGACTGCTTCGGCGAGATGGCCTACCTCGCCCACAAGAACGCGCCGCACCGCTCGGCGACGGTCACCACGACCTCCGACGCCATCATCGTGAAGATCCGCGCCGAGGACCTGCGCGCCTCCTCGCTCTCCTGCCGGCGCCTCTTCGACGAGCGCTTCCTCAACACGCTGGTCGAGCGGCTGGAAGCGGCCAACGAGCAGCTCGCGGTGATGTCCTGAGAGACGCGCCCTCGCCCTCCGGGAGGGGGCCGGGGTGAGGTTCTAGCCGCCGAGAAGCCACGCGGTCGCGAACACCCCCACCATCAGGAACGCGAGCGACAGCTTGGCCACGGACCCGAGCAGCAGCCCGATCCACGTGCCCAGGCCCGCGCGCCCGGCGTGAAGCAGCTCCCGGTTGGCGGACAGCTCGCCCGCCACCGCGCCGATGAACGGCCCCAGCACCAGGCCGGGAAGGCCGAAGAAGATGCCCACCACCGCGCCGATCGTCGCCCCAAGGATGCCGCGCGGGCTCGCCCCCAGCTTCTTCGCGCCCAGGGCCGAGGCCGCGAAGTCCGCGGCCACCGCAAGGGCCGTCAGCAGGCCCAGGATCGTGATCGTGATCGCCCCCACGCGCGCGAACCCGTCGGCCCAGGCCGCGAGGAGCAGCCCGGCGAACAC
>JAABQW010000164.1 GCA_011391275.1 Betaproteobacteria bacterium | reverse complement strand
CGGAAAAAGGGGTCAGATCCCTTTATTTGACCGGGTCAACTGACCCGGTCAAATAAAGGGATCTGACCCCTTTTTCCGGTTGGGAGAAGCATTGTCAGAATCGGGGGATTTCGGGGTGCGGGATGCGCCCCGCACGGACGTGCAGGCCGCCCCACTCCGCGCAGCGCTTGAGCGTGGGGACGGCCTTGCCGGGGTTGAGGATGCCCGCGGGGTCGAAGGCCGCCTTCACGTCGTGGAAGGCGGCGATCTCGCCGTCGCGGAACTGCAGGCACATCGACTTCAACTTCTCGATGCCGACGCCGTGCTCGCCGGTGATCGTGCCACCGTGGTCGATGCACAGCTCCAGGATCCTGCCGCCCAGTTCCTCGCTTCGCTCGAGCTCGCCGGCCCGGTTCGCGTCGTAGAAGATGCACGGGTGCATGTTGCCGTCGCCCGCGTGGAACACGTTGCCGATCACCATGCCGTACTCGCGCCCCAGCGCGTAGATCTCGTCGAGGACGTCCGCCAGCGCATAGCGCGGGACCGAGCCATCCAGCGTGTAGTAGTCGGGCATCACGCTCGCGAGCGCCGCAAACGCCCCCTTGCGCGATTTCCACAGGTTGGCGCGCTCTGCGTCGTCCTTCGCCACGCGCACGTCCGAGGCGCCGCAGGACACGAGGATCGCGCGCACCGTTGCCAGCATCTCGTCCGCCTCCTCCACGCCGCCGTCGACCTCCACGAGCAGCAGTGCCTCGGCCTTCGGAAGCCCCAGCGCCATGTAGCGCTCGCAGGCATCGATCACCACGCGGTCCATCATCTCCATGCCCGCCGGGATCACGCCCGCGCCGATGATTGCGCCGACAGCCTGCGCGGCCTCGCGCACGGTGCCGAATCCGGCGAGCAGCGTCTGCGTGGCCTCCGGCCGCGGCAGCAGTCGCAGCGTCGCCCGCGTGATGACGCCCAGGTTGCCTTCGCTGCCGTTCATGATCGCGAGGAAGTCGTAGCCGGGCGAGTCGAGCGCCTCCCCGCCCAGCTCGAGCAGGTCGCCGTCGCCGTCGATGACGCGCAGCCCGGCCACGTTGTGGACCGTGAGCCCGTACTTGAGGCAATGCACGCCTCCCGCATTCTCGGCGACGTTGCCGCCGATGGAGGAGACGACCTGGCTAGAGGGGTCCGGGGCGAAGAAGAGGCCGGCGGGCTCGGCGGCCTCGCTCACCCGCGCATTGGGCACCCCGGGTTCGACGGTGGCGAGCCGCGCGGCCGCGTCGGTCGCGAGGATGCGGCGCATGCGGGTCAGCACGAGCATCACGCCGTCCGCCGTCGGCGTCGCCCCGCCGGAAATGCCCGTCCCCGCGCCTCGCGAGATGACGGGGACCCCCAGCCGGCCAAGCGTGCGCACGATGTCGCGCACCTGGTCCTCGGTTTCCGGCAGCACCGCGGCCATCGGCGTTTCCCGATGCTGGATGTAGGCGTCCATCTCGAAGGCGGCCAGGCGCTCGCGCTCGGCGATCACGCCGACGGGAGGCCGGATCGCCGCGAGGGCCGAGAGGGCGGCGGCCCGGTGGTCGGCTGGCGCGGCTGCGGCCATTCAGAATCTCGGCAGGTCGGGATGCGGAAGCTGGCCGCGGCTCACGCGCATGGCGCCGTAGTCGGCGCAGCGGTTCAGGGTCGGGATGCCCTTGCCGGGGTTCAGCAGCCCCTGCGGGTCGAAGGCCGCCTTCACCGCGTGGAACTGCTCGAGCTCCGCGGGCCTGAACTGCGTGCACATCTGCCTGATCTTCTCCACGCCCACGCCGTGCTCGCCGGTGATGGTGCCGCCCACCTCGATGGAGAGCTCCAGGATGTCGCCGGCGAACTCCTCGGTCTTCTCGAACTCGCCCGGCACGTTGGCGTCGTAGAGGATGAGCGGGTGCAGGTTGCCGTCGCCCGCGTGGAATACGTTGGCGCAGCGAAGGCCGTAGTGCGCCGAGAGCTCGGCGATGCGCCTGAGCACGCGCGAGACCGCCCCGCGCGGGATGGAGCCGTCGATGCAGTAGTAGTCGGGCGAGATGCGGCCCACGGCCGGGAACGCCGCCTTGCGCCCGGACCAGAACTTGAGGCGCTCGGCCTCGCTCCTCGAGACCGCGAAGCCGGTGCTGCCCGCCCGGCGCATCACGTCCTCGATCTTGGCGATCTCCTCGGCCACTTCCTCGGGCGTGCCGTCGGACTCGCACAGGAGGATCGCCTCGGCCTCGAGGTCGTAGCCCGCGTGCACGTAGTCCTCGACCGCGGCGGTCGCGAGCTTGTCCATCATCTCGAGACCCGCCGGCACGATGCCCGCGCCGATCACCGCGGCCACCGCCTCGCCGGCCGATTCCACGTTCGCGAAGGAGGCCATTACCACCTGCGCGGTCTGCGGCTTGGGCAGCAGCTTAACCGTCACTTCCGTGAGAAGCGCGAGCAGCCCCTCGGAGCCGGTCATCACGGCGAGCAGGTCGTAGCCCGGCGCGTCGAGGGCGTCGGAGCCGAACTCCACGTCGTCGCCCTCGATCGTGAGGGCGCGCACCTTCTGGATGTTGTGCACCGTGAGCCCGTACTTGAGGCAGTGCACCCCGCCGGAGTTCTCGGCGACGTTGCCGCCGATGGAACAGGCGATCTGGCTCGAGGGGTCCGGCGCGTAGTACAGGCCCAGGGGCGCGGCCGCCTCGGTGATCTGCGCGTTGCGCACGCCGGGCTGCGCGCGCGCCGTGCGCGCGAGCGCGTCGATGCCGAGGATGCGGTTGAACTTGCCCATCGACAGGAGGATGCCGTCGGCGAGCGGCAGCGCCCCTCCCGAGAGCCCCGTGCCCGAGCCGCGGGCGACCACCGGCGTGCCGGTCTCGCGCGCGACGCGCAGCACCTCGGCCGCCTCCTCCACCGTGCCGGGGAGTGCCGCCACCAACGGCGTCTGCCGGTAGGCCGACAGCCCGTCGCACTCGTAGGGAAGGAGGTCTTCCTTCGCGGTGAGCACCGCGTAGGCGGGAAGGCACGCGGCGAGCGCGGCCGACACCCTGGCCTGGCGCTCGGGGCTTGCGGCTTGGTTGGGGATCGCAGTCACGGAAAAGGGGTCGGTAGAAAAAAAGGGGTCAGATCCCTTTTCCTAATCCAGAAAAGGGATCTGACCCCTTTTTCTGTGGTCTGTGCATCCGGGAGAATTCATACGATAGCATGTGCACCGCAGCCCTCCGGTACCGCCCGGTAACAGCCCCTCAGCCCGCCATGGATCCCCTCTTCCTCCAGGTCGCCGCCCTGCTTCTCGTCATCGTCGGGCTGGCCGGCACTGTGCTGCCCGTCCTCCCCGGCGTGGCCCTCGTGTTCGCCGGGCTGCTCC
>JAABQW010000163.1 GCA_011391275.1 Betaproteobacteria bacterium | reverse complement strand
TCGGTGACTTCCACGCCGTTAGGGATGCCGTCGCCGTCCAGGTCCTTCGCCGGGTCGAGGATGAAGGCGAACGGACGGTCGAAGGCGAGCACGCGGGCGCAGCCCCAGTCGGAGACCAGGAGATTGCCGACGCGGTCGAACACGAGGCCGAGGGGGCGGGTGAACGTCGTGGCGCTGCAACCCGTCGTGGCCGACGTGTAGTCCGCCTGGCCCAGGACGCCCGTGGCCGCCATCCCGCTCGAGAGCGGGGCCTCGTAGCGCAGTACGCGGGAGTTCCAGAAGTCGGCGACAAGGAGGTTCCCCCCCGGGTCGACCGCCAGGCCGATCGGGACGTCAAGCCCGGCCGCCGTCACGGCGGGCGTTGAGGAAACGAAGTCAGCCTGCCCGATCACGAGGTCCGCGGCCATGTCGGTGGCGAAGGGCGGCGAAAAGCGCAGGACGCGATTGGCCGCCCCGCTGGCCATGTAGAGCCGGCCCTCGTCGTCGAGCACGATGCCGCCGTCGTTGAAGCCGCCCAGCCGGGTCGAGCTGACCATCACGGGATCGACCGTCGCCAGGCTCGCCTGGCCGATCGCCGCGTCCGCGGCGAAGTCCGCGCCCGGGTCGTTGTAGACGAGGATGCGCCTGTTGACCGAGTCGTAGACGAACAGCGCGGCGTCGGTGGCCGCCACCCCCATCGGAACGTTGAGGCTGTTGGCGCTGATCCCGCCATTGTTGAGCGAGTTCGTCGTGAAGGACCCGCCCTGCCCGTACACCTTCGAGGCCGCCATGCCGGTCGTGAAGGGCGGGGAAAACCGCAGGACGCGGTGGTTGCCGCTCTCCGAGACATAGAGAACCCCGGAGGGTGCAACGGCCACTCCATAAGGCCCGCAGAGGCTGGTGGCGGCGACGCCGTCGGTGTTGCAGGTGGTGGTGAACTCGTCGGGCTGGCCCAGGATCACGTCGGCCGACTGGGCATTGTGGAACGCGGAGACGCTCGGCCACGACATCACTCGCGACCTGGTCTGGTCCGCCACGAAGAGGCGCCCGGTACGCTGGTCGATCGCCATCATCCTCAGGCCGCCCGTGCTGATGTTGGCCGCATTGGACGGTCCGAGCAGCTCCTCGCCGACCTGTGCGCTGTTGTTCGTCCCTTGCGTGAAGCTCGCCTGCCCGAGGACGCGGTCGGCCGCGCCGTCCAGCGCCGCGCGCGCGTAGGGAGTGAAGTTCACGAGCAGGCTCGTCCCGCCACCGGGGGCCGGGGTGGTCACGGTGACGGCGTGCGGGCCGGCGCCGGCGATGTCGGCCGCCCCGACCTGCGCGACGAGGCGCCGGTCGGACAGGTATTGCGTGGCGCGCGGCGAGCCGTTCCAGTTCACGACCGAGTTGCCGTAGAAGCCGGCGCCGTTCACCGTCAGCGTGAAGGCAGTGCCGCCCTGCGGCATCGACTCGGGGCTCAGGCTCGCGATGGCCGGGCCGACGCGCACGCGCGGCAGGTCGTAGCGCAGCACCCGCCCGTTGTTGCGATCGCTCAGGAGCAGGTTGCCGAACCGGTCGTGGATCACGTACCACGGACTGCACAGCGTCGTCGCCGTCGGCGCCGACAGGCCCTGGTTGCAGGTGCCGGTCGTGAAGTTCAGCTGGCCGATCACGGCGGTGGCCGCCGCACCGCTCGCGACTGTCGTGAAGCGCAGCACCCGCGAGGACGATGAGTCCGACACGTAGACCACCCCTGCCGGGTCCACCCATACGGAGCTCGGCTGGGTGCAGGCGCTTGCAGTGACCCCCGAGGCTGACGTGGTGAATACTGCCTGGCAGAGCACGAGGTCCGCCGTCGAGTCCCCGGCTGCCGCCCCCGCGTCGTAGCGCAGGACGCGGTTGTTGAACCGGTCGACCACCCAGAGGTTGTCTGACGCGTCGATCGCGACACCGAACGGCACGCTGAGCCCGGTCTCCGTCGTCGCATTGCCGCTGGTCGTGTAGCCGGCCTGCCCGAAGACCTTCGAGGCGCTCGCGCCGGTGGTCACCGGAGCGCTGTACTTGAGTACGCGGTTGTTGCATGCGTCGGCCACGAACAGGTTGCCCTGCCGGTCAAGTGCCAGCCCCAGGGGGTTGCAGAGCGTGTCGGCCTGCGTGCCCGTTCCCCGGTTGATCGTCGAGGTCGTGAAGTCCGCCTGCCCCACGACTTCGGTGGCGTCCATGCCGTTCGAATACGGCGACCGGTAGTTGAGAATGCGGTTGTTGGCCTGGTCGGCGACATACACGCGGCCCGCCTGGTCCACGGCCACGCCGACCGGGTAGGACAGCGTGTTGGCGGCCGCCGCCCCCCCGCGGTTCGCGAGCATGCCGTAGAAGTCGGGCTGGCCGAGAACGAGGTTGGCCGCCTCCCCGTTGGCGAAGGAGGCCGCCGACGAGTAGCGCAGGACGCGGTGATTCGCCATGTCGGCGACCCAGAGCGCCCCGGTGACCGGATCCTCGGCGACACCGGCCGGTTCGGAGACGTAGTACTCGTCGATGCCCCCTCCCGGGCCGGTGGTGAGGTTGGGCTTGCCGACGGCCGCGTCGGCGACGAGGTCGAGTTGCGCGCCGCTCGCGGCGAGGCATGCGCCGAGGAAGAGGAAGCCGGCAGCGCGATGGGCGAAGCGGGTGATCGATCGGCCGTTCATGGCGTCGCTCCTTCTTACGGCAGGAACCTGCCGTGGTACTCGGTGGAGAGGAAGAACCCGTTGATCACCTGCTCGCGGGTGAAGGTGGCCGCATCGAGGAAGCCCACCCAGCCGTTGAAGCCTGCGGGCTCCGGCGTGCGCCGCAACATCCCGGCGTACATCATGGTCACGAACACCTCGTTGGCCATCGCCGCCTGGTACTCGACGGAGTCCGAGAAGCCCAGCAGCACCTGCCCGCGCGTGTAGCCGCCGGTGAGAAGGCTCACCCACCCGGCCAACCCCGCCGGATCCGGCGCGCGGCCCAGCACGTTGTTGTAGAGGAGCGTCACGAAGGCCGCGTTGTCGAGCGCGCCGTAGGTCGCGGCGAACTCGGGGCTCGCGGTGAAGAAGTCCGCGAGCTGCGTGAGCGTCACGGTGCCGTTTCGCACCAGCCCCGCGTTGAAGCTGAGCCCTTCGTAGTCCGGCACGCGCAGGAAGGTCGCGAAGTAGAGCCGCACCACGGGCGAGACGAAGCCGGCGAACTCCTGCGACTGCAGGAACGCGTCGATCACCTGCAGGCGCGTGTAGCCGCCGCCGATGAGGTTCGTCCACCCCACGATCCCGGGCTCGTCGCCCTCGCGGTTGAGGAAGTCGCGGTACTGCTGCATGGCGAAGAGGCGCGCGTTCGCGAAGACGTCGTTGTCC
>JAABQW010000162.1 GCA_011391275.1 Betaproteobacteria bacterium | reverse complement strand
AGGCCGACGGTGGTCGTCGTCTTGCCCTCGCCCGCGGGCGTGGGGCTGATGGCGGTGACGAGGATCAACTTGCCGTCCCGCTTCTTCGCGAGCGAGTCGACGTACTCGAGCGAGATCTTGGCCTTCGTGTGGCCGTAAGGGTCGATCGCGCTGTCGGGGATGCCGAGCTTGGCGGCGATCTCGCCGATGGGTTTCATCTTCGACTTCTGGGCGATCTCGATGTCGGACAGCATGGAACGGTTCTCCTCGTTGTGTTCGGGGAAGGGAAACGGGGAGGAAAGGGATCCTGCCCCTTTCGTCCCGATTCCCCGCCATTGGGTTGCCCCGAGTATAGGAACGCCCCAAAATGCGGAGCCTTGACTCGGGTCAAGGCTTGACCGCCGTCAAGAAGGGCGCCGCCCCGTGCATCCCCACGAAACCCTCATCCGCGAGTTCTACGCCGCCTTCGCCCGCCGCGACGCCGGGGCGATGGCGCGCTGCTACCACGACGACGTCTTCTTCTCGGACCCGGCCTTCCCGAAGCTGCGCGGGGAGGAGGCCCGCGACATGTGGCGGATGCTGCTCGCCCGGGCCGCGGACCTGGAGGTCGTCCTGGAGGAGGCCGGCGCGGATGCCCAGGGCGGGCACGCGCGCTGGACCGCCCGCTACACCTTCTCGAAGACGGGCCGGAAGGTGGAAAACCGCATCTCGGCGGCCTTCGCCTTCCGCGACGGGAAGATCGTGCGCCACTACGACCGGTTTTCCTTCTGGCGCTGGTCGTCCCAGGCGCTGGGGCCCCTCGGTCGCTTCCTCGGCTGGTCGGCGCCCCTCAAGTGGATGGTGCGCCGGCAGGCGGCCCGACAGCTCGACCGATTCCGCGAGCGCTGAAGGGGACGCTACCCTTTAGCGGCGCAGGATGATCACGTTCCCGGCGACCGAGACCGCTACCCCGGCGACTGCGAGCCATTCCCAGCGATAGCCCTCGAAAAACGACGAGATGGCGAGCGCCACGATCGGCACCATCACCCCGATGTAGCCGGCCCGCGCCGCGCCGATGCGCCCCATCAGCGTGAGGAAGCCGCCGAAGGCGAGCACGGAGCCGAACACCGCCAGGTAGAGGAGCGAGAGCACGTAGGCGGGCGTCGCCTCGAAGGAGAGCGGCTTGCCGAGCACCAGGGTGAGCGCCAGCGTGAAGCCCGCGCCGTAGAGCATTCCCCAGGCCATCGACGGCCAGATGGGGATCCCCGCGTCGTGGTTGCGGTGCGCGGCCATGTTGGAGGCCGCCGACAGGATCACCGCCGCGGCCGTGAAGACGGCCCCGAGCGCCACGTGCCGGTCCGTGTTGAGGTGGGAAAACTCGGGCCAGAAGACGAGCGTGATGCCGACGATGCCCAGCAGCGCCCCCACCGCCACGCGGGCGGCCATGGCGGTGCCGAACACGAGCCGCATCCCCACCATGTTGAGGAGCGGGCTCGCGGAATAGCCCACCGCCACCAGCCCCGACACCACGTGCTGCTCCGCGTAGTAGACGCACACGTAGCTGACACTGAACATGAGCACGCCCTGGATCGCGATCCACAGGTGCTCCCGGGCCGTGAAGCGCAACGAATGCCCGCGCACGCGGCAGTATGCGAAGACCATCGCCGAGGCGAGCAGGAACCGGTAGAAGACGCTCGCCTCCGGCGCCACCGACCCGAGCTGGAAGGTGATGGCGATCCACGTCGAGCCCCAAATGGCGACACACGCGGCGAAAAGCTGGAGATTGGTCATTTCGGGGGCGGCTCAGGAAAGGGGTCGGATCCCATTTCCGGAAAAGGGAGGGGTGGAGGAAAAGGGGTCAGATCCCTTTTTCTACCTGGCCAGGCCCACCTGGTCGAGGATGTAGCTGTAGGTGAAGGCGAGTTCCTTGAGCGCGTCGTAGCGCCCCGAGGCCCCGCCGTGGCCGGCCTCGAGGATGGTCTTGAGGAGCACGACGCGGGAGTCGGTCTTGAGCTCCCGCAGCCTCGCCACGTACTTGGCCGCCTCCCAGTAGGGCACCTGGCTGTCGTTCAGCGACGCCTCCACCAGCATCGCCGGGTACGCCTGGCGCGAGAGGTTGTCGTAGGGCGAGTACGCACGGATCCACTTGTACTGCCGCTCGACGTTGGGGTTGCCCCACTCGATGTACTCCCCGGTGGTGAGGGGAAGCGTCGAGTCCAGCATCGTCGTGAGCACGTCCACGAAGGGCACCTGGCTCACCACCGCCTTGAAGAGGTCGGGCCGGAGGTTCGCGACCGCCCCCACGAGGAGCCCGCCGGCGCTGCCCCCCTCGATCACCAGGCGGTCGGGCGCGGTCCACTTCTTCGCCACGAGGAACTCGGCCGCCGCGATGAAGTCCGTGAAGGTGTTCATCTTCTTCGCGAGCTTTCCGTCGTCGTACCACAGCCGCCCGCGGTCGCCGCCGCCGCGCACGTGCGCCACGGCGAACACCATCCCGCGATCCAGCAGCGACAGCCGCGTGGAGCTGAAGGCTGCGTCCATCGGGTAGCCGTACGACCCGTAGCCGTAGAGGAGCAGCGGCTGCGGCCCCGCGGCGCGCAGGGACTTCTTCCAGACGAGCGACACCGGGATCCGCGTGCCGTCCTTCGCGCGCGCGAAGAGCATCGCCGAGTCGTACTGCGCCGCGTCGTAGCCGCCCAGCACGGGCTGCCGCTTGAGGAGCTTGCGCGTGCGCTCCGCGACGTCGTAGTCGTACACCGATCGCGGCGTCACGTAGCTCGAGTACACGAACCGGAAGCGGCGCGTGTCGTACTCCGCGTTCATGCCGGCGCCCGTGGAATAGACGGCCTCGGGCATCTCGATGTCGTGGCGCTCGCCCGAGGCGAAGTCGGTGATGCGAAGCCGCACCACGCCGTCCTCGCGCTCCTCGGCGACCCAGAACCCCTCGAAGAGGTCCACGCCCTCGAGCATCACGAGCAAGCGGTGCGCGACGACCTGCTTCCACTTCGCCGGCGCCGGGTCCGCCACGGGCGCGCGCACGAGCCGGAAGTTCTTCCCGCGGTCGTTGGTGCGGATCCAGAACTCGTCGCCGTGGTGGTCCACGTAGTACTCGTGGCCGGTCTTGCGCTTCGCCACCCGCCGGGTCGGCGTCTCGGGCTGCGCGGCCGGGATCACGCGCACCTCCGACGTGTCCTTGGAGGCGGAGGTGGCCACGATCCACTCGTCGCTCCGCGTCGAACCCACGCCGAGGTTGAAGAGCTCGTCGTCCTCCTCCCAGACCAGGATGTCCTTCGCGGCACCCAGCCGGTGCCGGAACAGGCGGTCCGGGCGCTTGGCGGCGTTCTGCTGCACGTAGAAGATCGTGGCGCTGTCGCCCGCCCAGGTCATGTCGTCG
>JAABQW010000161.1 GCA_011391275.1 Betaproteobacteria bacterium | reverse complement strand
ACGACGAGGACGTTGGGCGTCCCGGCCACCATCGCGATGGGCGTGAAGTCCTTCACGGCGTCGTAGGGGACCTTGCGGACGGCGGGCACCGTGCCGTGCGTGGCCACGTAGCCCAGCATCAGCGTGTAGCCGTCCGGCGCCGCCCTCGCGACCGCCTGGGACGCGATCACGCCGCCGCCGCCGGAGAGGTTCTCGACGATGAAGGTCTGGCCGAGGCTGCGGCCGAGTTGCTCGGCGACGGTGCGCGCGACGAGGTCCACGCCCCCGCCCGGCTGCACGGGTGCCACGATCTTGACGGTCTTGCTCGGGTAGTCCTGGGCGGTCGCGAGGCCGGGAACCAGCGCGGCGGCCGCGAGGACGGCGCCCGTGAGCAGTGCGTTGCGTCTTTTCACGATGTCTTCTCCTCCTGGAGGTGGGGTTGGAGTCTCTGGTGGGCCGCGCCCACGTGGTCGGCGAGGAGCCGGCCGGCACGCGCAGGGTCGCCCTCGCGCACGGCCTTCGCGATCGCATCGTGCTCGGCGATCGAGGCGGCCATGCCCACGGGCTGGGAAAGGTTCTTGAGGCGCCACAGGTGCAGCTGCTGCACGATGCCCCGGTAGGCCTCGGAAAGCCTGCCGTTGCCGGCCGTCTCCACGATGGCCCAGTGGAAGCGCAGGTTCTCGGCGTAGTAGGCCGGCAGGTCGCCGCGCCGCGCCGCCTTGCGCATGGCGAGCGTCGCGGCATCCAGGACCCGGGAGAGCGCACGCCGCGGCGCCTCGGCGAGGGCGGCGGCGCGGGTGCCGGCATGGCCGTCGAGCACGGCGCGCAGCTCGTAGAGCTCGGCGACCTCCCGCGGCGCGAGCTCGCGGACGAACACGCCCACATTCTTGCGGGATACGACGAGGCCGGTCGACTCGAGCTGGCGCAGCGCCTCGCGCACCGGCACTCGCGACACGCCCAGCCGCTCGGCCACGTCCGGCTCGTTGATGCGGCTGCCCGGCTCGAGCTCGCCGCGCAGGATGAGGCCCAGGATGTCGTCGCGCACGACCTTCGAGAGCGACACGTCGCGCACGGCCGCGATCGCGGAAGGCGGACGGTCCGGGGTCCAGGGAAACATCGCGGTATCGGGCACGGAGTCGGGCTCGGGGTACGGAAGCAAGCGCCAGTATATCGTATACGATAGGGAAAGTAAGAGCCGTATCCCGGCCCGGCGGGCACAGTCGCGGCGGCGCCAGGACATATAATCGTGCGCATCGCAGACCCCCAGAAGCAGCCACCCGCCAGAAGCCCCCCGCGGGCGATTTCCGAGGAGAAACCCATGGCAGCCACCCTCCAGGCCGTCGCGCAGGCCGTCCCGACCGTCAAGCTCCTGATCGACGGCCACTTCGTCGACTCGAAGACCACCGAGTGGAAGGACGTCATCAACCCCGCGACCCAGCAGGTCCTCGCGCGCGTGCCCTTCGCCACGCCCGACGAACTCGAGGCGGCCATCGCCTCCGCGGCGAGGGCCTACAAGCACTGGCGCAACACCTCCGTGGGGGCGCGCAAGCGCGTGATGCTCAAGCTCCAGGAGATCATCCGCCGCGACATGAAGAAGATCGCCGAGTGCCTCACGCACGAGCAGGGCAAGACCCTCGCCGACGCCGAGGGCGACGTCTTCCGCGGCCTCGAGGTGGTCGAGCACGCCTGCTCCGTGGGTTCGCTGCAGATGGGCGAGCACCTCGAGCAGGTCGCCGGGGGCGTGGACGTCTATTCCGTCCGCCAGCCGCTGGGCGTGTGCGCGGGCATCACGCCGTTCAACTTCCCCGCGATGATCCCCCTGTGGATGTTTCCCATGGCGATCGTCTCGGGCAACACCTTCGTGCTCAAGCCCTCGGAACAGGACCCGATGACGACCATGCTGCTCGCGGAGCTGGCACTCGAGGCGGGCGTGCCCCACGGCGTGCTGAACGTCGTGCACGGCGGCAAGACGGCGGTCGACACCCTGTGCACGCATCCGGAGGTGAAGGCGGTGTCCTTCGTCGGCTCCACCGCCGTGGGCCACCACGTCTACAACCTCGCCTCCACGCACGACAAGCGCGCGCAATGCATGATGGGCGCCAAGAACCACGCGGTGATCCTGCCGGACGCCTCGAAGGACCATTCGCTCAACGCGCTCGTGGGAGCGGGTTTCGGGGCCGCCGGCCAGCGGTGCATGGCCATCAGCGTCGGCGTGCTGGTGGGAGATGCGGCCAGGTGGATTCCCGACATCGTCGAGAAGGCGAAGTCCCTGAAGGTCACCGGCGGCACCGAGCCCGGCGCGGACCTGGGGCCCCTGGTCTCGAAGGCGGCGCTCGCGCGCGTTCACTCGCTCATCGAGATGGGCGTGAAGGAAGGTGCGAAGCTCGAGCTCGACGGCCGCAACATCCGCGTGCCCGGCTACCCGGACGGCAACTTCGTGGGCCCGACGGTCTTCTCCGGCGTGAAGCCCGAAATGAAGATCTACAAGGAGGAGATCTTCGGCCCGGTGCTGTGCCTGCTCGCCGTGGACACCCTCGACGAAGCCATCGCCTTCGTGAATGCCAACCCCTTCGGCAACGGCACCGGCATCTTCACCCAGTCGGGTGCCGCCGCGCGCAAGTTCCAGTACGAGGTGGACGCGGGCCAGGTGGGCATCAACGTGCCCATCCCGGTACCCGTGCCCTACTTCAGCTTCACCGGCTCGCGCGGCTCCAAGCTCGGCGACCTCGGCCCCTACGGCAAGCAGGCGGTGCAGTTCTACACGCAGGTGAAGACCGTGACGGCGCGCTGGTTCGACGACGCCGTCTCGGCCGGCGGCGTGCACACCACCATCAGCCTGAAGTAGCCCGATGCGCGTCGCGTTCATCGGGGTCGGGCACATGGGCCTGCCCATGTGCGCGAACCTCCTGAAGGCCGGCCACGCGGTGACCGCCTGGGACCTGGTCGCCGCCCACCTGGAGAAGGCGGTGGCCGCCGGGGCCGCGGGCGCCACGTCGGTCGCCGGTTGCGTGGCGCAGGCCGAGGCCGTCGTCACCATGCTGCCCTCCTCCCCGCACGTGCGCAGCGTCTACTGCGGAGAGTCGGGCGTGATCGCCCGCGCCGCGCGCGGCGCCTTCCTCGTGGACTGCTCCACCATCGACCCGCAGGTGGCGCGCGAGGTGGCCTTCGACGCATTGGCCCGCGGCTTCATGATGGTCGATGCGCCCGTCTCGGGGGGCACCGCCGGCGCGCAGGCCGGCACCCTCACCTTCATGGTGGGCGGCTCGGGGAAGGAGTTCGAGGCGGCCAGGCCGCTGCTGGCCTGCATGGGCGCAAACGTCGTCCACTGCGGCGCGAGCGGCAACGGCCAGGTGGCGAAGATCTGCAACAACATGATGCTC
>JAABQW010000160.1 GCA_011391275.1 Betaproteobacteria bacterium | reverse complement strand
GGGCACGCTGAAGATGGTGACGGTGGACCCGAAGGCCCCTCGCACGCAGCTCGCCCGGTGGGTCCCCATCCAGCCGGGCAAGGACCTTGCGCTCATCCTCGGCATGACGCGCTGGATCATCGAGAACGGCCGGTTCGACCGGACATTCCTCGAGAACCCGAACGAGGCAGCGGCGAAACAGGACAAGGAAAAGACTTTCTGCGGCGCCACCTATCTGGTGATGCCCTCGGAGCGGCGTCACCTCAGGGGCAAGGACATCGGTTTCGACGGAAAGGACGCGCAGAAGTACGTCGTCTTCGACCCGCAAGGCAAGTCGATGAAACTCGCGGACCAGGTCGATCGGGGCGAGCTCTTCCATGCCGGCGAAATCGACCTGAACGGCAAGAAGGTCGGCATCAAGTCCGGCCTCTCCGTCTGGCGCGACCTGGTCATGGAGCACACCCTGGACGAGTACGCCAAGGAGTCCGGCGTGCCGAAGGAAACCATCGTCGACCTGGCGAGGGAGTTCACGTCCCACGGCAAGAAGGCGGCCACGGACAGCTACCGCGGCATCGGCCACCAGCCCTACGGGCCGCACACGGGATGGGCGCTGTGGATGATGAACAACCTGATCGGCAACTTCGGCCACAAGGGGGGGCTGGTCAAGGCCGCCGGCGCCACGGGTTATACCGGAGGGATCTACGAGCTTCCGAAGCTGGAGGGGGCCCCGAAGGTTTCCGGCGTGCGGCTCGACCGCCGCCAGTTCAAGTACGAGGACACCACGGAGTTCAAGAACCTGAAGACGCAGGGAAGGAACCCGTACCCCTCGAAGCTGCCGTGGTATCCGCTGAACATGCGCGGTGGCGCCTGGGGCGAGATGTTCATGGGCGCGGACCACAAGTATCCGTACCCAGCCAAGATCGCGATCACCTATTTCGCGGACCTGGTCTACAACATGCCCGCGGGCGCACGCTTCGCGGAGACATTCGCCGACACGGACAAGGTCCCGCTGCACATCGCCGTGAGCACGCAGTACGGCATGACGGCGCGGCTCGCCGACTACATCGTGCCGGACTGCTGCTACCTGGACGGCATGTATTTCATGGAGGGTTACCACTTCTCGCCGGTCAAGGTGAACGTGCTGCGCGCGCCTGCTGTGCCGAACCCGGCCGAGGGGACGCTGGAGCGCTTCCTGATCGACACGGCCGTGAAGCTCGGCATGGTGGGTTTCGGGGAGAACGCGATCCTCGACAAGGCCGGGAAGAAGCACCCCTTCCGCGTCGCCGAGGACTATTGCGCCAAGGGCTACGCGAACGTCGCCTTCAATGCGAAGACGCCGAAGGCCTCGCCCGAGGAAATCGCCCTGGTGGAGAAGAACTACATCTGCTCGGATGCCTTCAAGAAGGCCATCACGCCGGACGAATGGGCGCACGTGTGCTACCTGCTCGCCCGGGGCGGCTATTTCCAGAACTACAAGGACGCGTTCGACGAGAACGGGCTGCACAAGTACACGCCCGCGATGCCGTTCTTCTTCTACAGCGACCGCATGGCCGCCGCCAGGAACCCGGCGACGGGCGAGCTTTGGGCCGACCTGCCGAGGATCGAACTGCCTGGCAAGGATTTCTTCGGCAAGCCCATCGACGACAGCGAGGGCAAGGACTACCCCCTCTACCTGACGTCGACCCGCCACCCGATGATGACGAAGGCCCGGACGCAGAACATGTACTGGGCGCTGGAGATCATGCCGGAGAACCCCGTCGAGATGAACGTGAACGACGCGAAGAGGCTCGGCATCAAGGACGGCGACACGGTGAAGGTGTCGTCGAAGGGCGTGCCGAAGGGCTCGATCGGCAAGGCCAAGGTCACCGGCCTCATCGCCGAGGGAGTCGTCGGCATCTACCACTCGTGGGGACAGCGCGGCTACGGCGCCGTGGACGTGACGATCGACGGCGCGAAGGACGCCATCCAGGGCATGAGGCTGGGCGAACGGAACGAGAGCATGTTCGGCAAGCAGCTCCAGGGGTTCGTCGACGGCAGCCTGGTGAAGAAGGACCCGCGCCGCGGACGGGGAATCTGGGCGAACGAGCTGGGCGTGATCTTCAACTACAACGGCAACCGGATCATGAGCGTCGATCCCACCACCGGCACGCCGAACTTCATGTACAGCAGGATCAAGGTCGAGAAGGCCTGATCCGGCAGGGGGTTGCCGGTACTAGCGCTCGACCGGCAGCCCCGCCGCGCGCCATTCGGGGAACCCGTCCTCGAGGCGCCGTGCCTTGATCCCGCGCTCGCGCAGGGTACGCACGGCGTCGAAGGACATCAGGCAGTAGGGACCTCTGCAGTACGCGACCACCTCCTTGCGCTTCGGGAACTTCGCCAAGCGCGATTCGAGCTGGTCGATAGGCACGTTGATGGCGCCGGGCACATGTCCCGCGGCGTATTCCTCGGGAGGGCGGACGTCGATCACGACCACCAGCCCCTTGGCGGCGCGGTCGAGAAGGTCGGCCGGCTGGACAGGTTCCATTTCGTCTTTGTGCTTGAGCCATGTGCGCACGAGTTTCTCGACTTCGGCAACCCGCTCCTCAGCCACGTGCCGCAACGCCGAATAGAGCGTCACCACGTCGTCCCCGGCAAGGGCGTAATAGACATGCAGCCCCTCCTTGCGCGCCTGCACCAGCCCGGCGGCGCGAAGCGCCTGGAGGTGCTTGGAGCAGTTCGCCATGGAAAGACCGGTCATGTGCGCCAGGACATCGACGCTTCGTTCCCCCTGCGCGATGTACTCCAGGAGGTGCAGGCGGGACTCGCTTGCAAGCGCGGACGCAACACGCGCGATGTGCTGGTAGAGGGTCGCCTTCATGGCCTCGCTTGACGGAACGGACTTTGGCATATAGTCTACTACTCAACCAAGTAGTTGAACAAGGGGCGCGTCACTTCACGGGGCGGCCGTGCCTCTATGTTAGCGGAGACGGCCAATGCAAGCTTCGGGATTTGCCGATTGGGAGTGGGTCGTGCGCCTGGGCGCCTTTGCCGGCGTGTTCGTCGCGATGGCAACCTGGGAAGCGCGGGCGCCGCGCCGGGCGAGGCTCTTCCCGCGCAGCGTTCGCTGGGTCGCGAACCTGGGCCTCGTCGCCCTGAACAGCGTGATCGTGCGCATTCTCTTCCCGGTGGCGGCGGTTGGCTTCGCCTCGCTTGCCGCGGAACGCGGCTGGGGGCTTTTCAACGCACTCGAGGTGCCGTTCTGGTTCGCGTTCGGCCTCTCGCTTTTCGCGCTGGACCTCGCCATCTACCTCCAGCACGTGATGTTCCATGCCGTGCCGGCTCTCTGGCGATTGCATCGTGTCCACCACGCCGACCCGGACTTCGATGTGACCACAGGCGCCCGCTTCCATCCCATCGAAATTGTCCTCTCGATGCTGGTG